>JACQWL010000318.1 GCA_016209255.1 Verrucomicrobiota bacterium | reverse complement strand
GCCACCGCAATGTTCCCGGCGGTCATAGACCGCCGCTACTGGAATAGGATGTTGCGATGCGCCCGCCCCGCCCCGCCCACCGCGATTTTCCCGTTGAAAAGGATCGCGAAGGCCCCGCCAGGGCGTTTCATCGCGGCGTGACCCTCCGATCGTCCGCCAGCATCTTAACCCGCACCGCGCTTTGCGTCGGCGCGTTTTCCCTCCAAGGTGCAACCGTCGCCATGGCGTCGTCGCACCTGATTTACCTCGGCACCTACACCAAAACCTCGAGTCGCGGCATTTACGCCGTCCGCCTCGACGCGACCACCGGCGCCCTCAGCGCGCCCCTCCTCGCCGCCGAGGCCCGCGATCCCGCGTGGATCACGTTTTCGCCCGACAAGAAATTCCTGTACGCCATCCAGGCGTCGCCGGCCCAGGCGATCGGCTTCTCGGTCGACGCCGCCAATGCCCGGCTCACCCCGCTCCCCGCGGCAACGCCGGCCCTGACCCGCGCCGAACGGTCGCCGGTTGCCGCGCCGCCCAGCCACCTCGCGGTCGACGCCACGGGCCGCACGCTCCTTGCCGCGAATTACGGCGATGGATACGTCGCCTCGATGCCGATCCACCGCGACGGCACCCTCGGCGCGCCCACCGCGATCAAGCACGCCGGCCGCAGCGTGCATCCCGCGCGGCAGGACAAGCCGCACGCCCACTCTGTCACCGTGTCGCCCGACAACCGCTTCGTCATCGTCTGCGATCTCGGTGTGGACAAAATCTTTTCGTATGCGCTCGACGCGGCGGCGGCGCAGCTCACGCCGGCCACGCCGCCCTTCGTCACCACCGCCCCCGGCGCGGGCCCGCGGCATTTCAAGTTCGGCCCTGACGGCCGGCATGCCTTTGCGATCAATGAAATGGACAGCACGATCACGGTCTACAATTACGAAGCCGGCCGCGGCGCGCTCACCCCGCGACAGACTGTGCCAACGCTCCCGGCCGGTTTCACCGGCCAGAGCACGACCGCCGAAGTCCGCGTGCACCCGAGCGGAAAATTCCTCTATGGCTCGAACCGCGGCCACGACAGCATCGCCGTTTTCGGCATCGATCACGCCACCGGTGCGCTCACGCCGATCGAAATCGTCCCGTCCGGCGGCAACGTCCCGCGCAATTTCGCCCTCTCGCCCGATGGCGCCTGGCTGGTCTGCGGCCACCAGGGCTCCGACGATCTCACGGTTTTTCGGGTCGACGCCGCCACCGGCCGGCTCTCCCGCACGGGGCACACGGCCAGGGTGCCGATGTGCGTCTGCGTGGCGTTCTACGATTGAGCCGCGGTGCGAAATATGCGCGCGAGATGCTTATAACCGGCCCTTCTGGAAGATCCGCGCGCCCCGATGGCCGCTTATCAAACCGGTGGGGCACGCCCCGCCCGTTGACTCGACGATTTCTTTCGGACATATTTACCCACTCTCATGGTCAGTCCCACCACTCCCGAAATTCCCGGCGGAGCCACTGCTTCCAGCAGCCGCACGCCTCAATCGATTCAAGACGTCGTCATCCGCCTCGCGGGAAATTCGCAGGACGGCATCCAGTCCGTCGGCGGTTTCCTCGCCCGCCTCGCCGGGCGCAGCGATCAGGACGTGATGACGTACATGACGATCCCGTCGACCATTTCGGGCGGACCGTCGATCTTCCAGGTCCGGATGGGCACCGGCGACATCCTGTCCGCTGGCGACCGGGCCGACATGCTCGTCGCGTTCTACCAGCACAGCTACGAGTCGCACATCGGCTCGCTCCGCCCCGGCGGCGTGCTCCTCTACGACAGCGATCACGTCACGATCAACCCCGAGGACCATCGCTTCACCGCCATCGCGGTCCCCATCACGGGCGCCACGGTCGAGGCGGTCGGCGGAACCTCGAAGGACAAGGGCAAGAACATCTTCATCCTGGGCCTGCTCGCGCGCATCTTCGACCTCGACGTGCCGAAACTCGCCGCCCTGATCAAGGAGCGATTTGGCGGCAGGAACGAGGACGTAGTCCGCAACGCGATGCTCGCGTTCGACGCCGGTTACGCCTGGCCGCAGAACAACCTCCGCGATCTGTTTTTCCGCTTCGAGACGGTCGACCGCGCCGCCACCGCCTCGGGCCGCCCGCAGGTCACGCTCGACGGCAATACCGCCCTCGCCTACGGCCTGATCGCCGGCGGCGTCCGCCACGGCGCCGGCTATCCGATCACACCGTGGTCCTCAATCATGGAGACGTTGCGCGCCGAGCTGCCCAAATACGGGGGCATGTTCCTGCAGTGCGAGGATGAGATCGCCTCGATCTCCACCGCGCTCGGATTCTCCTATGCGGGCCACCTCGCCGTCACCGGCAGCTCCGGGCCCGGACTTTCCTTGAAAATGGAGGCGCTGAGCTGGGCCGTGATGGCGGAAATGCCGCTCATCGTCGTCAACGTCCAGCGTGGCGGCCCGTCCACCGGCATGCCGACCAATGTCGAACAGAGCGACCTGCTGCAGGCGATCTACGGCAGCCATGGCGACACCCCGCGCGTCGTGCTCGCGCCCAAAAACGTCGAAGACTGCTTCTATGTTGCAATTGAGGCGACGCGCATCGCGCGGGAATACTCGACGCCTGTCCTCATCCTCACCGATTTTGCGCTCGCCAGCCGGATTGAGGCATTCGACGAGCCCGACCTCGCGCAACTGATGGTCGATTCCAAGCCCGACCTCTCCGAACGGGGCGCCGACTTCAAACCTTACCCACTCGACCGCCTCACGCGCCATGCGCCGCCCGGTACGCGCATTGCGTCCGGAAAATACCCGACGGCCACCGGGCTGGAGCACGACGAGATGGGGCACCCGACCGGCAGCCCGAAGTTGCATGCGCAGATGACCGTGAAGCGTCGCGAAAAAATCAAGGCGCTCGGCGCCTCGCTCCCGGCGCCCGAGCTCACCGGCGACGACTCCGGCGAGGCTCTCCTCGTCACTTGGGGCTCGAACTGGGGCCCCGGCCGCGAAGCGCTCGGCCGCATCCGTACCGCCGGCGTCAAAGCCGGCCATCTGCACCTCCGCCACCTCCACCCGCTGCCCGACGGCCTCGAGCAAATCTTCGCGCGCTACCACCGGATTGTCGTCGCCGAGCTGAACGACGAGGGGCTCTACGGTTTCGGCCAGCTCGCGATGATGCTCCGCGCCCGCTACGCGAATCCGCAGATCGTCAGCGTCACGAAGACCGACGGCCTCACCTTCAAAGTCAGTGAAATCGTCGCCGGCGTCGCAAAGCACATTGAAAGCGCAGGGCTCGACCCCGCCGTCGGCGCCGCGCGCCAAAGCGCCCTCGCCGCGCAGCGCTGACGCGCTGCGAATCTCAAATTCCAAATCTCAGATTCCGAATTCCCAATGTCTTCCGCCGCCCCCGCCCCCGTTACCTCTCCCGCTTCCGCCGCTTCCGGCTTGTCCGCCGTAGCCTTGGCGAAGGCGGGCGCACCGCTCACAAAGAAGGCCCTCACCGCCGACCACCCGACGTGGTGCCCCGGCTGCGGCGACTTCGCGGTGCTCCACTCGTTCTACCGCGTGCTCGAGAAACTCAACTACCCGCAGGAAAAGATCGTCACCTTCGCCGGCATCGGGTGCTCGTCGCGCTTCCCCTATTTCGTCAACTCGCACGGCGGGCCGGACATGCACGGCCGCGCGCTGCCCATCGCCGCCGGCATCAGCCTCGGCAACGATGACCTGCACGTCTTCGCTTTCGGCGGCGACGGCGACGGATTCTCCATCGGCGGCAACCACCTCGTCCACACGGCGCGCAAGAACGTCAACCTCACCTACGTCATCATGGACAACTTCGTCTATGGCCTGACGAAGAAGCAGACCTCGCCCACCTCGCCGATCGGTTTCAAGACGAAAACCGATCTGACCGGCGCCGTGGACCAGCCGATCAATCCGATGCGCACGCTCCTCAACAGCGGCGCCACGTTTGTCGCCCGCAGCCACGCCACGCAGGTGAACCACATGACCGAGATGCTGCTCCGCGCCGCGAAGCACAACGGTTTCTCGGTCGTCGAGATTCTCTCCGAGTGCGTCGAGTTTTACGAAGGCGCATTTGACTCCTCGGTTCCGCGCAAGGGCGGCACGTGGACGGTGATCGAGGAAAAGAAACGCGACGGCACGCCCGAGGATGCGGCGCGCCACGACGTGACCGACGAAGTGGCCGCGTTCAAGCTGGCTTCATTGGCCTGGCCGGGAGCTTTCGGGGTATTTTACGAGAACAAGCAGCGTCCGACGAAGAACGCCCTCGAGGCCGGCCTCGCCGCCAAGGCCCGGGAACGCACCAAGAACGCCTCCGATCTCGCCGTGCTCCAGGCCACGTTTGCCAAGGGCCGCTGACGCAAGCGGCGGGCGTTGCCTGTCTGCTGGCGGGAGATCCCTGGCGCGCCGGCTTCCGCGGATTTCGCGTGCCAGTCGAAAACATTTGGCGATGTGAAAATCGTCGGGGCTGGAGACGATTTGGACGAATTGAAATGCGGCCCGTTTCCGAAAACTGACCAGCTGAAGGGGCGGCGCCGCCGGCGGATCGACGTAGGTCAGGTCTGTGACCTGACCCCAGCGGAAATTGGCCAAACTCCAAGGTCAGGTCGGAGACCTGACCTACCCGGCTCGTCCTCGTTTCGCCTCCAGTGAAGTCGGGAATTCGGCCCCTTTACACTGGTCGCCCGCTTGATTCTTTGTTTCGCGTACTTCGGGTTTTTCGCGGTAACCCCCGCCGCGCCACCTTACAAATCTGTAATCTCCCCGATAGGTCCCCGACACCCTGGTGTGGCATCTTCCGGTCATTGCCATGAATACATCCCACGCCTCCATCCTCAACCGTCGCCGCGCCATCTGGGCGGCCGGCCTCCTCGCCGTCGCCGGCGTCTTCGCCGCGCTCCACGGCGCGCAAAACTCCAATCCTGCCATCACCCTCAAGCGTGATGCGCAGTCGGTCAATCGCGGGCAGCTCGAACGCGCCAGCTTTTCCGACGTCGTCAAACGTGTCGCGCCCAGCGTCGTGAAAATCACCACGGAAACCAAGGCCCGTCGGGTCGCGGCACGTGGCAACGAATTCCCCGGTCTGGACGATCCGATGCTCCGCCAGTTCTTTGGCGGCCGCCCGCCCGAAATGCGCCAGCAGCCACAATCCGGCCTCGGCTCGGGCGTCATCCTCAGCGCCGACGGCTACATCGCGACGAACAACCACGTGGTCGAAGGCGCCGACACGCTCACCGTCGCGCTGAACGACGGGCGTGAATTCACGGCGAAGATCATCGGCCGCGACCCGCAGAGCGATCTCGCCGTGATCAAGGTCGACGCGAAGGATCTGCCCGCGCTCACGCTGGCGGACAGCTCCAAGATCGAGGTCGGCGACCGCGTGCTCGCCATCGGCAATCCGTTCGGCATCGGCGAGACCGTCACCAGCGGCATCGTCAGCGCCAAGGGCCGCCGCGTCGGGATCCTCGCCGACGTCGAGGGCTATGAGGATTTCATCCAGACCGACGCCGCGATCAATCCCGGCAATTCCGGCGGTGCGCTCGTCGACGTCGATGGCCGCCTCATTGGCATCAACACCGCCATCCTCAGCCGCACCGGCGGTTTCCAGGGCGTCGGACTCGCCGTGCCCACGAACATGGTCAGCCACGTCGCCGACAGCATCGTGAAGACCGGCAAAGTGGTGCGCGGCTACCTGGGCGTGAACATTCAGAGCATCACGCCCGCCCTCGCCGAATCGTTCGAGCTGAAAAGCCGCGACGGCGCCCTCGTGGCCGAAGTCGTGCCCGACGGCCCCGCCGCCAAGGCCGGCTTGAAGACGGGCGACGTCATCACCGGCGTCAACGGCAAGCCCGTCACCGATGCCAACAACCTCACGCTCACCGTCACCGCCATTGCGCCCGGCACGAAGCTCAACCTCGACATCCTCCGCGACGGCAAGGCCAGGCAGCTCACCGCCACGACTGCCGAACGCCCGTCCTCCCGCCGTGCGCGCACGGCGGAGATGTTCTCGAAAGCCGACGACGATGAAGGCGTGCTCAACGGCGTGACGGTCGAGGACCTGGATCGCGACGCGCGCCAGCAGTTGAATTTGCCGGCCCGGGTGAAGGGTGCCGTGATCACCGCGATCGAGCCCGACTCCGCGGCCGCCCGCGCGGGCATCCGCCCGGGTGATGTGATCCTCGAGATCAACAAGCAGCCGGTGACCTCGGCCCAAGAGGCAGTCGAGCTCACGTCGAAAACCGAGAGCAAGAAGACACTCCTGAAGCTCTGGTCGCGCGGCAGCACCGTTTTCGTGGTCGTCGACGAATCAGGCTCCAAGAAGGACGCCTCGTAAACGATCGCGAAGGACAGGTTGGCGCAGTTACTGCAACCGGCCCCGGGCCGCCGCCGGCGAAAGCTGGTGCGCTGGCACCGGGGCCGTTT
>JACQWL010000304.1 GCA_016209255.1 Verrucomicrobiota bacterium | reverse complement strand
TGAGCAAGCCGGAACCACGAAAAGCCATACACACCTGTGGCCCACGGACCGCACGAAAGACACGGAAGAACACGATCCGAGTTCCGTGTCTTTCGTGCGGTCCGTGGGCCACAGGTTTGAATGCCTTTTCGAGGATCCGGCTTGCTCACCCGCCTGCATCGGAGGAAAGTCCGGGCGTGCCTGCCTGCCCCGGCTTTGGCACTCCTTGAAGCCCACCACTCTCCCGCTGCCGTGAACCCCATTCTCTGTCGAACCCTCCTGGCCGCCTTCGCTTGCGGTGGGGGAAGTGTTTTCGCCGCTGTTCCGGCGAAAACAGCGGCGGCCGAGTTGCTTTTCGCACGCAAGGTCTGGCCGCTCTTGCAGGAGAAATGCCTCGCCTGTCACGGCAAGGAGGAGGACAAGATCAAGGGCGATTTCGATCTGCGCACGCGGGAGTCATTCGCGGCCGGCGGCGCCAGCGGCTTTGCCCCGGTGAACGGGCGCACGCCGGCGCGCAGTCCGATCTTGCGCGCGGTGCGGCGGCACGACGGCGATTTCGAGCCGATGCCGCCAAAGGAAAACGACCGGCTTAGCGACGAGCAGATCGCCTACCTCGAAAAATGGGTCAACGCCGGCGCGCCGTGGCCGGACGCGGCCCGGATGGCGGAACTCGCAAAGGTCGCCTCGCCGTGGGATGCGGCGGACGGGGTCATGGTCAAAACCAGCGGCGGCCTGGCGGACGAGTGGACCAACCGGCGCTACAAGCCGGAGGATCTCTGGGCGTATCGGCCGCTGAAGAGATCGCCGGTGCCGGGGATCGGAGCAGGAGAGACGGAGGGAAAGAGAGAGATAGAGGGAACGAGAGTGGGAGAGAGAAGAGCCTCTCTCCATCTCCCCGTCTCTCCATCTCCCTATCTTGGGCGGAACCCAATCGACGCCTTCATCGCCGCGCGGCTGCCCGCCGGTCTCACGCCGGCCTCGCCCGCCGATCGCCGCACACTGCTCCGCCGCGCGACGTTCGATTTGGTCGGGCTGCCGCCAACGCCGGAGGAAATCGCCGCGTTTTTGGGCGATGCGGACAGCGACGAGCGGGCGTTCACGCATGTCGTTGAGCGGCTGCTGGCCTCGCCGCATTACGGCGAAAAATGGGGCCGGCACTGGCTCGATGTCGCGCGTTATGCGGATTCGAGCGGCTTCGCCAACGACTTCGTGCGCGGCAACGCCTGGCGTTATCGCGACTACGTCGTCCGCGCGTTCAACGACGACAAGCCCTACGATCGCTTCATCCGCGAGCAGATTGCGGGCGATGAGATGGCCGCCGCGGAAGCCTCCGGCTCCCCGCCGGATCCGCTGCGCACGTCCGAGATGCTCGTGGCGACGGGCTTCCTCCGCATGGGGCCATGGGAACTCACCGGCATGGAGGTGCCCAAGGTCGCGCGGCAGCGTTTTCTGGACGACGTGACGCAGACGGTCGGCGAGACGTTCCTCGGCCAGGCGCTCCAGTGCGCACGCTGCCACGATCACAAGATCGATCCGGTGCCGACGCGCGACTACTACTCGATGCAGGCGATCTTTGCCACGACCCAGCTCGCCGACCGGCCCGCGGCGTTTCTGCCCGCGGAAAACCGGGCGGGCTTCGAGGAGAAAAAATACCTCGAGCAACGTCAGGAGTTCTATCGCGGCGTGCTCAAACGGCTGGACGAAAAATCCCTCGCTGCGGCGCGCGCGTGGTACGCGGACAAGCAGATCGATCCCGCGCCGTTCGAGCAGGCCGTCGCCGAGGTGCTTGGGACCAGGAACAATCGCGGCCGCGATGCGGGCTACGCCGAGGTGCGCGCGGCGCTGATGAAGCGGGGCATCCCGGAGGAGCGCATCCCGCCCAAGCTGGCGGGCTTTACCCCGGAGGATTACGGGCAGGAGCGCATCGCGCGGAAAGGGCTCGAGCGGCTGAAATGGGACTTCGACCGTTACGAACCGGTGGCCTTTTCCGTCTATTCGGGGCGTACGCCGGAGCTGAAGTCCGTGCTGGCGCCGATGCGCATGTCCGGGGGCAGGGCGGGCGCCGGCGAACTCGAGGAAACGTGCATCCGCCCCGGCGGCGATCCGTTTGCCAGCGGGCCGAAGGTGAGGCCGGCCGTGCCCAGCGCGGCGACCATTTTGGGGGAAATGCAGGATGCGCCGATCGAGCTGCCCACGGCGATCGAAGGCCGCCGCCTCGCGCTCGCGGACTGGATTGCCGCGGAAAAGAATCCTCTGACCGCCCGCGTGATGGTGAACCGGATCTGGCTCTGGCATTTCGGGCAGGCGCTGGCGGGCAACCCGAACAACCTTGGCGCGACGGGCAGGAAGCCCACGCATCCCGAACTGCTCGACTGGCTCGCCGCCACGTTCATCGAGCGCGGGTGGTCGGTGAAGTCGCTGCACCGGCTGATCATGAATTCAAACACTTATCGCCGCGCGGCGCAGCATCCGGAGCCGGCGCGGCTCGCCGAAAAAGATCCGAACAAAACGAGTTATGCCGTTTTTCAGCCGCGCCGCCTCACGGCGGAGGAGTTGCGCGACACGATGCTGCACGTGACGGGCGAACTGAACCCCATGCTGGGCGGCATTCCGGTGCGACCGGAAGTGAATCGCGAAGTCGCCCTCCAGCCGCGGCAGGTCATGGGCACGTTTGCCGAGGCGTGGCAGCCCTCCCCGACGCCCGCGCAGCGGCACCGGCGCAGCCTGTACGTGCAGCAGGTTCGCGGCCTCGGCGATCCGTTCATGGAAGTCTTCAACGCCCCGAGCCCGGATCTTTCGTGCGAGCGCCGCGACGCCTCGACGGTTACGCCGCAGGTCTTCTCGATGTTCAACAGCCAGGCGTCCTACCATCGTGCGCTCGCGTTTGCCACCCGGCTCATGAAGGAAACGAAGTCCCGCGATGCCGCGCTCTGCCGCGCGTTCGGGCTCGCCTACGGGCGCGCGCCGGGGGCAGGGGAGGTGGGCGCCGGCCTTGCGCACTGGGACGCGATGACGGCGCGCCACCGGACGCTGAAATTCGAGCCGACGGCCGTGCGGAGCGAGGTCGTGCGTGAGGCGGTCGAGGAGAACACGGGCGAGAGGTTCACGTTCACCGAGCCGCTCGAAGCCGCCGCCGATTTCATCCCCGACCTGCAACCCGCCGCCGCCGCGCCCGATCTGCGCGGCCTCGCGGAGGTCTGTCTGGTGTTGCTGAACTCGAACGAATTCGCGTATGTATACTAACGAGGCGCAGTCTAAATCGGTCGTGCACCCCGAGGCGACGGGAAATCTGAGGTTGGCGAACAGGGTGGCGGCGAGCGCCTCGTTAGTCAGGTCCGCTGCGCGGACCACCCTGACCGCAACCGAAACGGCGCAGGGGACCGTAATATCCTTCGAGAAAGCACACCTGAAAGGTGGACCGCGTTGTCCGCAACGCGGTTTGCGGCCCGTTTCGTTTCGTCAGCGGCTTGATGCGTCAGAGGCGCACAAGGGCTCGGTCCCCTCTGGCGAGACAAGCCGTGCCGCGAAAATGCCACCGGCATTTTCATTTAGCAGCATGTCGGAACCTTCGGCGTCGCATTCGCTCGCCAAAAAACGGCATTCCTAAGGCCGACAGGCTGCTCACCCATGAGAACGCGCTTCCCCTGTGCCGGCCACCGCGCGCTGCATGCGCCGACGCGGCGTGAGTTCTTGTACAGCCTCGGAGCGAGTCTCGGCAGCGTCGCGTTCACGAGCCTGCTCGCCGGCCAGTTGCGCGCGGCCGGCGGCGGACCGTCGCCACTCGCGCCCAAGCCGGGACATTTTCGGGCCAAGGCCAAAAACTGCATCTTCCTGATGATGGAGGGCGGGCCGTCGCACATCGACACCTTCGATCCGAAGCCGAAGCTGGCGCAGCTGCACCTCAAGGAATTCACGCGCGAGGGGAAAACGAAGTCCGCGATGGAGAGCGGGAAACGCTACTTCGTGCAAAGCCCGTTTAAGTTCCGCAAGGCCGGCCGGAGCGGCGCGGACATGGCGGAGAACTGGGAGCACCTCGCGCGCGTCGCGGACGATCTCTGTTTTTATCGCGGCTGCCAGGTCGACTCGGTGAATCATCCGACGGCGATGTTTCAGATGAACACCGGCAACCGCTTCGGCGGCGATCCGGCCATCGGTTCGTGGGTGAACTACGGCCTCGGCTCGCTCAACCAGGATCTCCCCGGCTTCATCGTGCTGCCGGAGGTCTCGTATCCGCAGGGTGGATCGCCGAACTGGGGCAACGGTTTCCTGCCGGCGGATTTCCAGGGCACTCCGCTGCGACCGAAGGGTTCGCCGATCCTCGATCTCACGCCGCCGCCCGGCATCACCCGCGAGCATCAGCGGGCCAATCTCGATCTGCTCGCGCAGCTCAACACCGCCCACGCCGCCGCGCACCCGGGCCACGACGAACTCGCGGCGCGCATGGAGGCCTACGAGCTCGCCTTTCGCATGCAGTTGCAGGTGCCGGGCATCCTCGATCTCGACCAGGAGGACGCGAAGCTCAAGGCCAGCTACGGCCTCGGCGCCGACGCCACGGATGCCTTCGGCCGGAAGTGCCTGCTCGCGCGCCGGCTCGTGGAAAAGGGCGTGCGCTTCGTGCAACTCTATGCCGGCACATGGGACTCGCACGACTACATCGAGCGCGCCCACGGCAATCTCGTCCGCAACGTGGACCAGCCCATCGCCGCGCTCGTCGCCGATCTCAAACAGCGCGGGCTGCTCGACGAAACCCTGGTCGTGTGGTGCGGCGAGTTTGGCCGCTCGCCCGACAACGGGGTGCGCGGTGGCACGGCGTACGGCCGCGATCACAATCCGAAGGCGATGACGATCTGGCTGGCCGGCGGCGGCGTGAACGCGGGCCACACGATTGGCGCGACCGACGAAACGGGCGCGGAGGCCGTCGACTGCGTGCATCACGTCCGCGATCTGCATGTCACGCTCCTGCGGCTGCTCGGGCTCGATGACAACCGGCTCACGTACTTCCACGGCGGCCGCTTCAAGCAGCTCAGCCAGTTCGGCGGCCAGGTGATCAAGGAATTGATCGCGTGAGGGGGTGGGTCGATTTCATCGCCTCAAGGCCACTTGGCGAAGCTCAGTAGTTTGCGCGGTTTTTTTTGAAAGTCCGTCATTTCTCCCACCATCCCGCCGGAGGTTGCACCCTCTTGAATTGCACGCCTCACTGCGCCAGGCGCAACCGGCACATCTAGCAGGCGAAGTGTTCCACGAATAGTCCGCCGTCACCCTCGATCGGCTGCGAAACTCGAGTCCGCTGCGACTACCGAGGTCGCCGCGATGGAAGCTGCCCTTGCCAAGCCCGCCGCCTGCGCCTAATTTTTCCCATCATGAGCACCGCCGAAATTCTCGCCGAGCTGCCCAGGCTTTCCCCCGCCGAGCAGAATCAGATTCGCCAGAAACTCGACGAACTTGCCACCTATGGCGCCGACGGCTGGCTCGACGACGGCGAACTCACCGACGCCGACAAACGCCTCTTGGACGAGCGCCTTGCTGCCAGCGCGAAGAATCCCGAGGCCGGCAGCACCTGGGAACAAGTCGAAGCCCGCATTCACGCGAAGTTGCGCCGATGACCTGGCGGCTCATCGTCCGCGAAGAAGCGGAGGCCGACCTGATCGCCGCCGCCCTTTGGTATGAGGACCAACGGGCCGGACTCGGCGTGGAATTCACGGCGGAGGTTCGGGAGGCCATGCGTTGGATCGCTACCCATCCGCAGATTCTCGCGCTCCTACGTCTCGTGCCGCCCGTGCGCCGCGTGATTCCCCACCGTTTTCCCTACCGCATCTTCTACTACACGCAAGGCGACGCGGTGGTGGTCTTCGCTGTCCTGCACACGGCGCGGAGCGATCAAACATGGAAGCAGCGCCTGTGAGCCGCGCCCCGTTCAGCTCGAATAACTCGGGCCAATTTGGCGGAAATCCGCCAAATTGGGCTGGAGTCACTGCGTGCTGCTTTGGCCGGTCGGCGATCCCGCCCAGCGCGCGAAACTCGCGCTGGACGTTGAGCGTAACGCGTGGAAAACCGGCCAATACGGCCGCTACCTCTCGGATGTTTGTTTTGAGGGCGCCTTCTCCCAACTTCCACCGCTCAACTCTCAACCCAGTGAAGCGCCTGCCCGGAGTCGCCCCGTCTGGCGCGGTCCAGAAAAGGACCATCAACACAGCGACCTCGCCGGAGCTCGGCCCCCCACTTTGGGAAAGCAAACTAAACATCCTCGATCCTTCCGGCCTTATCACTAAATTCACCCCTGAGTGTTTTCGGGCGCACCCACCTTTTCCCTCCATGAAATACGTCAACGCGGCCAGGTCTTGCGCAGCGCTTTTCGTCGGTGCGGTCGCGTTCGCTCAAACCAAATCGCCCGCTCCTGACACCACTCCCGCTGGCGGGGAGAAAATCGTGCTCGAGGCGGTCACCGTCACGGGCTCCAACATCCGGCGGGTTGACGCCGAGACCGCGCTGCCGGTCACCGTCTTCGAAGCAGCCGACCTGGACGCGCGCGGAGCCGCCACCATGATCGAACTCTTCGAAACGCTGGGCGCTGCCGAGCCCTCGGGCATCACCGAAATCAACAACGGCCCCCAACTGGCGCGCGGCGACGTCGCGTCGATTGACCTGCGGGGCATCGGCTCGGGCAGCACGCTCACGCTGCTCAACGGCCGCCGGATGGCCCCGCACCCGATTTCCATGGCGGAAAACGGCGTGCCGTCCCTCGCGGCGAACATCAACACCATCCCGCGCTCGCTGATCGACCGGGTCGAGATTCTGCGCGACGGCGCCTCGGCGATTTACGGCACCGACGCGGCCGCCGGCGTGATCAACAATTACGTGTCGCGCACCTACGTCGGCCGGCGGGCGACGGTCAAAGGTTCGATGACCCAGCACGGCGGCGGCAACGAAATCGGCGCCACGATTGCCGAGGGCTTCAAGTCGGGCAAAGCCCATCTCTCGGTCGCGCTCGATTATTTTCACCGCGACGCCCTGGCGATGTCGCAGCGCAAGTGGTCGAGCAACTCCGACCAGCGGCTCAGCCGGAACCTGCCCGCGCCGTGGAACGGGCTGCCGTTGGTGGACGCCAACGGGACGACCGTGCGCGACAACGATTTTGCCAACACGAATTCTGTCAACCAGTGGGGTCAATGGCAGCGCGGCTCGATCCAACCTGACTACGTAACCTTCAATGGTGCCCGTCCTACCGGCAACACCGGCATCACCACGAGCGCGACCCCGCCGCCCGGCGTCGCCACGATGGCCACCAACGGCATGTTTTATCTCTGGCCGGAGCCTTCGGGGGCGATCAGTTTCCGGCAGGCGGCGCTTTCCAAGAACATCGACAGCCCGGAGAACGCCACCTACGCCAACTGGAACAAGTGGAAGGTCCTCGTGCCCGCGACCGACCGCGTGCAGTTCGCCACGTTCCTCGACCGGCCACTCAACGAGCGCCTCGATCTATTTGGCGACGTGCTGTTCTACCGGGCGTACAGCCGCAATGGCCGCGAGCCGGTCAACTTCAAGAACACCGACGACCCGGGCATGTACCTGCCGGCGTCGAACCCGTGGAATCCCTTCGGCGCGCGCTTCTACCATCCGACGGGTGCGCCCAATGCCGACGGCACGCCGCGGCTCGTCGGGCAGCCGGCGGATGTCTCGATCTGGACCGGCGTCTCGCCCGGCCAGAACGCGACGATCGCCAGCGGGTTCAAGCCGCGGGTGACCGAGGTCGACAGCTACGCCTGGCGCTTGCTCGGCGGCCTGCGCGGCAAGCTCGGCCAGGCCTGGGAGTGGGAAAGTGCCGTGGTCGCATCCGGCGCCCAGACTCACGAGTATGAACATTTCCAGGTGCGCGAATCGCAATTGCGCCGCGCCCTGAACCGCACCGACTCGACGGCGTTCAATCCGTTTCCGGTCACCTTCAAGATCGTCAACAACCAGATCGTCACCGATCGGCTTTTCGCGAACCCCGACTCGGTGCTCGATCCGCTCTATGGTTCCGAGGATCGATTCGGACGCACGAACCTGTTCCTGTGGGATCTGAAGGCCAATGGCCGGCTGTGGCGCCTGGGGGGCGGCGGCGAGGTCGGCCTCGCGACGGGCGTCGAAGTGCGCTACGAAACTTTTGCGGACAAGCGCGCCGTCTATTCCGGCCTGAATCCACCCGGGGCGGGCGCCGAGTTTCCGTTCCTGCGGGAAAACGACAACGACTTCCTCGCCCTCAGCTCGAATCTCCCGATCAGCGCGAAGCAGACCATCTACGCGGCGTACGCCGAAATGGCTTTTCCGCTCGTCACACGGGAAAACCGGAAGCCGCTGGTCGAGGCGCTCGAACTCACGCTCGCGGGGCGCTTCGAACACTTCTCGATCCACGGTCAGACGACAAAGCCGAAGGCGGGGCTGGTCTGGAAGCCGGCCCCGTGGCTCAAGTTGCGCGGCTCGCTGGCCGAGTCGTTCCGCGCGCCCAATCTCCCGCAGACCAACATTACACCGCTGCGCCGCCAAATCTCGGCCAACGACCCCTATCGCTTCGAGGTCACCGCGATCGCTTCCGATGGCACCGCCCAGCGGACGGTCTTCCGCCAGGGCAACGAAACCCTTCAACCCGAGGAGGCCAAGACCTGGGTGGCCGGTTTCGTCCTCGAGGTGCCGAAGGTGCGCGGCCTGTCGCTCGCCTTCGATTATTTCCGCCTCAACCAGAACAGCGTCATCGAAAACCTCGGCGCGCCGGGCACGCTCCTCCGCGACGAACTCCTGCTCGATCTCGCCACCCAAGCCGCCCTCGCCGCCGGCACGCCGATCGATCAGATCGACCTCGGCTCCGGCACGGCCAATTACAAGGGCTTTCGCAACGTCACCCGGCAGCCCGTCAACGCCGCGGATCGCGCGGCCTATGCGGCCTACAACGCCCGGCAGACGAGCAACGCCGCCCGCCGCGCGCCCGTGGGCGAGTTCGTCAGCCTGATCGACAGTTACGTCAACCTGAGCGGCCGCGACATCGAGGGCTACGAGTTTGGCTTCCAGTGGCGCACGCCCGGCACGCGGTTCGGCCAGTTCACGTTCAGCGGTGAGGCGACGCATTACGTGCGCCGCGAATCCCAGAGCGAACCCGCTGCTCCGATCCTGGATGAGCTGGACCGAAACGGCCGCGTAAAGTGGCGCGCCAACGCCACGGCGTCCTGGCGCCGCGGACCATGGTCGGCGGGATGGTTTTCCAGCTACTTTGGGTCCTTTGTCGACACGTCCGCGGCAACGACCGAGGCTGTTTACACCGGGCTCGGCCGGCCGGAATACATCCGCGTCTTCAACGACAATGGCATCAGGCGCTACCTGCTGCAGGTGGATCCCTTCATCAATCACAATGCCTGGATCTCCTACCGGTTCGAGAGCGGCGCCCATCCGTGGCTGCGGGGCGTCACGGTGCGCGGCGGCATCAACAACGTGCTCGACGCCGAGCCCGGGCTGGTGGACGAAAGCTTCGGCTATCAGGGCGGCACCGCCAACGTCCGCGGGCGGCAGTTCACGTTCGAGATGTCGCGGAAATTTTAAGCAGATCCGGCGGGAACGGTAGGTCAGATCGGAGAGTCGCCCACGGAACACACGGAATACACGGAAGAAAAGGGTAGGGGTTCGGTCTAACTCTGCGAATACAGCGGCCAACATGTTTGTCGCATGGAGCGCTCCCTGTCTTTATCTGCGCTCTTTGCGAAATCTGCGGTTCAAGCTCGAACTTTTTTGACCGCAGATCAGATTATCGCAGATACCAGATCAAGTGTTTGGGTTTGGTTTGGATTTCCGTGTATTCCGTGTGTTCCGTGGGCAATAATCTCTCCGTTCGTTTGGGTGCCCCGGCGTCTCACTCGGAAATTCGCGGAAAAGAAAGATCTTCGCGCCTAGCGTGCGGCTTCAGTTGGAACCACGCGGTTGGCTGTAGGCCAGCGCGCTTGCGCACGCCCAAACCGCGCCCGCAAGCGGGCTGCCTGCAACATCCGAAATCGAAACAAGAATCATACCCCTGAACCAACGCCGGAACGTTGGGTATTGTCCCACCGATAAACTCTTCCCAGCGTGTCATTCTGAGCGAAGCGAAGAATCCAGCCGGATGCACGCATGCGGTTGCGTTGCTGGATTCTTCGCTGGCGCTCAGAATGACATCGGTTTCCAAGTTTTTTCATGTTCTCTCTGCTTGCTCCCGCCCCGGCTGCCCCGCCGCTCCCGGCCGACCGCATCGACCCTGAATACCGCCGGCTGCGCCGGCAGGTGTTCATCGGCATCTTCGTCGGGTACGCGGCGTTTTATCTTGTGCGCAAGAATCTCGCGCTCGCGATCCCCGATATTCTGAAGGAATACCCGCAGTATTCGAAGGCCGCGCTCGGCTCGGCGCTGACCGGGCTGTCGATCGCCTACGGCGTGTCGAAGTTCATCATGGGCTCCGTGTCGGACCGGAGCAATCCGCGGTGGTTCATGACCATTGGGCTGCTGCTCTCGTGCGCGGTCACGTTCGCCTTCGGCTCCGTCAAGGCGATCTACGGTTCGCTCGCGCTGATCATCGCGCTGCAGACGCTCAACGGCTGGTTCAACGGCATGGGCTGGCCGCCGTGCGGCAAGGCGATGGTGCACTGGTTCAGCATCCGGGAGCGCGGCGTGACGGTGGCGACCTGGAACGTCGCCCACAACATCGGCGGCGCGCTCGTGGCCAACTTCGCCCTGTTGGGCGTGATGCTGTTTCACGACTGGGGCGCAAAATTCACCTTCAACGCCCTCATCGCCGCGGGGTGTGCGCTCGTCGTGCTGTGGCTGCTGCGCGACACGCCGCAAAGCTGCGGGTTGCCGCCAATCGAGATCTACAAGGACGACTATCCGACCGACTACTCCGCGCAGCACGAGCGCACCTTCAGTTTCCGCGAGATTTTCCTCGAACACGTGCTCAGCAACAAGCTGCTCTGGGCGATTGCGGTGGCCAACGCCTTCGCCTACTTCGTGCGCTACGGCGTGGTGGACTGGATTCCCACCTATTTGCAGACGGCGAAGGGTTTTTCGTTCACCCAGTCGAGCACCGCGTGGGCGCTTTTCGAATACTCCGCCATTCCCGGCACGCTGCTGTGCGGCTGGATGTCCGACAAGGTCTTCAACGGCCGGCGGGCGCCGGCGACGATCCTCTTCATGGGGCTGACGCTCCTCGCGCTGATCGTCTACGGGCTCAACCGCCACGGGCCGCTTTGGATCGACCTGGTGTCGTTGTTCGCGATCGGGTTTTTCGTTTACGGTCCGATCATGATCATCGGCCTGCACGCGCTCGACCTCGTGCCGAAGAAGGCGGCGGGCACGGCGGCGGGGTTCACGGGATTCTTCGGCTATGTGTTTGGCTCGGCCATCGCCGGCGCCGGAGTGGGTTGGATTGCGGATCGGTGGGGCTGGGGCGGAGTCTTCGGCACGATGATCGTGTGCTGCGTGCTCACCATGGGCTTCAGCGCGCTCACGCTCGGGAAGCGCAAAAGGTAGGCGCCTGCTTGTCCGTCCGGCAGGCTCAGCCGTAACGATTCAGTCGCGATGTAGGGGCGTCGCTTGCCGACGCCCGTCATACGAGGTGGAAACGG
>JACQWL010000303.1 GCA_016209255.1 Verrucomicrobiota bacterium | reverse complement strand
TAGACATGACGCCCCGAGCCTTGCCTTACCCCGCCACTCCGCCATCGTTTCATCCGTCCCGTCTCACCCTCGATGCCCCGAATCCAGCACCGCCGCGCAGCGGCTCCGTTCAACCAGTCGGTACAGCCAACTCCGGGGATCGTCACGCCTCGTGCTTTCTAACCCAAAATGAAAAGTCCAAATCCGACCGGTCGATTTTCTGTCGCACGAGTCGTGCCGATCCCCTCCGTGGCTGACCTTTGACGTTAGGCAAAGACCATCGCGATGCGCAAATTGGTGAGCAGGCCAGAAAAAGTTCGAGCCATCGCGCGGCGAGCGTCTGGCGTTTTCGAAATCTGCTTCCGCGAAAAGTTGAAGGCGCTGCAAGTCTTCGAAGAGCCCAGCGTGCTTTTTGACTCTGCGGTTGCTTCGAGTGTGCGTTGGCTTAACCAGTCGGTACAGCCAACTCCGGGGATCGTCACGCCTCGTGCTTTTTTATCCAAATCGGAAAGCCCAAATTGGACCGGTCGATTTTCAGTTGCACGAGTCGTGCCGATCCCCTCCGTGGCTGACCTTTGACGTTCGGCAAAAGAAGAATCCCCAACCCCAAATCAACAAAGGCAGTCCTATGCATATCACGATCGCCATCAGGCTGGCACTCGTTGCCATTTTAACGTTCCCCATCGCGGCTTGCGCACAATCAGAGCGTGCGCGACTTCTCGATGCCGTAGTCGCGCGAGGTGCTCAGTCAGCGAAAGACGGAAAGACAGAACAGGCGCGCGCTGCTTGGTCGCTGGCCCTTTACTTTGAACCTGCACATGAAGGCGCAAAGAAGCAGCTCGAAGCTCTCCCGGGAGCTGCCTTCTCGCTGACCGCAGAAGAGACCGAGTTTAGTTTTGGTATGCTACGCAAGAGTGACACATCACTATGGTGCGGCTTTCCGCCATCCACGCCTCAAATGGAAATTGTGGATTTGAAGATGATTTCGGACGTTCGACTTTTGCCAAACCTCCGAAGCACGAGCATGAGCCTCAGAATCAAAGACTGCGATGTCCCTGGCGTCTTCCTATTTCTTGCCCAACCTTCCCTTTCGATCGCCGAAGTGCGCAAGGCATATGGCGAGCCCCGGCAAACAAAAAAGGACGACAATGGCTCGGAAGTTCTGACCTATGGTCGATTCAAGATCGTGGGAGCAAAAGACGGAAGTTGCCTCGGTGTCGTTTTCCCTCCCCGCACTGACTAATGAGCAGGCCGAATCGGGTAGCCGGTGGTAGTTAGCCACCGGCCCCCACACCACCCGGCGTACGGGTCCGTACCGGGCGGTTCCGTAGTGTTTACCGGACCGCGGCCGTCATCGGAGCTTTCGGCTCCGCCTTCGGCGGCGGCGGGTAATGATAAGCGACCCAGAGCGCCGGCAAGTTCGGCACGCCCTGTTGGTCCAACCACTCGTTCGTGAGCGCGGCTTGCACGATGCTGTTCGTGCTCATCCGCCAGCACCCTTTCCGACTGCGCGACGCCAGATGCACCGTCGCCGGATCGGCCCCCAGCCGCAGCAGCATCCGCCGCCGTCGCCGGGCGCGTTTCCATTGCTTCCAGTAACATTGCCGCACGCGCCGGCGTATCCACTTGTCCAGCTCGACCACCTCGCCCCACGTGCGGCTGATCCGGTAATAGCCGAACCAACCCTGCACGTAACGACCGAGGCTCCCGAGCCGGCGCTCCATCGATACACCCCACGTGCGACTCGTCAGCCGGCGCACCTCGGCGCGGAACTCGTCCACCGCGGCCTCGCTCCAGCGGATTTTCTTCCGCTCGATGCGGCAGCCGAGGAAGACGCACCGCGCCAGCCGGTCGACGCGGCTCTTCGCCGGGTTCACCGTCAGCTTCAGCTCTCCTTCCACGAACGCGACCACCTCCCCCATCGCCCGCTCCGCCTCGCGGCGGTCCGGCACGAGCACCAGAAAATCGTCGGCGTAGCGCGCGAAGCGCCGGCCGCGACGTTCCAATTCCCGGTCGAGCGGGGTCAGCATGATGTTTGCCAGCAGCGGCGACAGCGGTCCGCCTTGGGGTACGCCCCGCGGAGTCCGCTCCCGCCGTCCGTCCGGCAGCACCACGCCCGCGCGCAGGAAGCGGCCGATCAGGCGCAGGACACGCTTGTCCCGCACCCGCCCGGCCACGCGCGCCACCAGGAGGTCGTGGTCCACTTGATCGAAGAACGATTTCAGATCGCAATCCACGGCCTCGGTAAAACCCTCGGCCGCCGCCGACCGCACCGCCCGCAGCGCATCATGCGCGCCGCGACCGGGACGATAGGCGTAACTGTTGTCACTGAACGTCGCCTCGAACACCCCGCCCAACTCCTGGGCGAGGGCTTGCTGGATGACTCGGTCGTCGCCTTCGGAGAAAGCGCTGAAACACCGCATGCGCACGCAGGCACCGCGGGGAGCGGAAGACCCCTCCAGCACCGTCGGGATGCCCAGCGGACGCTCGCCGCCGTGCTTCTTCGGGATCATCGTCCGCCGCACAGGCGACGGCCGGTAGGTGCCCGCTTCCAGCTTGGCCAACACCTTCGCCCCGTGGGCGCGCCAGAACGCGGGAAACGCCGCGACCGACATCCCGTCGATCCCGGCGGCCCCGCCATTCCTGCGCACCCGCCGCCACGCCTCGTTGAGGTTGGCCGGGCTCAGAATGCGGCCCCATAGCCCTGACTCGCTTTGCCCGCGGTCTGTCTCCGCCGCGAGCGACCGCGCCCCCGGACCGGCCGCCAGCACCAGCTCCAGTTGACAGGTCGCCGCGGTCTCCGCGGCTCCACTCGGTTCGGTCCTTCGCGCGGGCGTGAGACCCTCCGGGCCTTTCGGCTCACCTTGCGGAAGGTAAAAGCCTACTCCCGGCTCGTAACGGCGCGCGCTACTACGACCTCTGCTGACTCCTATCCGCTCCCCGCCCGTGTTGCCACGGACGGTGTCGGCGCCGCGCTCGCGCGCGACCCCGCTTGCCGGACAGGTCTCCCCGGGTAAGGGACGTGACTTTCGCGGCACAACCCCGGGCTTTACCTGCGGCGCTGATACCGGGACTTCGTTCTGTCGTGCGAACTCGTCCGCGCCGCCGGCCTCATAGCCCGTTTCTATTCGTGGGCTCGCCGCTTTGACTCCAGCTTCTTTCCCACCGTGCCTCGCGGCACCGCAGTTGCCTTCGTCTAATGCTTTTACTTTCATGTTTGGTATCTTGCATCGAGGACTTTCACCTCGTCAGTTCACTCCCATGCCGGGCACACACCAGGCGCCACAGCGCAACGCCCACCGTCGGGGGCTTCGGCGACGCCAAGATTTCGTTTTCTTGGTTGAAATGATCATCACCCGTCACCCCGGTGGGCGTGGCTGAACTCGGACGTTCCGCGAAAGACATGCATCCCGGGATTACAGTCCTATTTTTTGTCGTACTGGCGGCCAGCATCTACGTCATCGAGCGGCTCCTAAAGACGAAAAAAGACCCGTCGCAGGCGTCCGGATTTTCGGTGACGTACCCAGATGGCAGGCGAGTGCGCAAACTGAGCTCGAAGGAAGTCCTCGCATTCGTTGCTCTCGTTGCAGGCGTTGGCGGTTTTTGCTTGTGGGCGCTTTTTCGTTTCGTCGTATGAAAAAAAGGCCGACCGGTCACCACAGCCAACGCGCGGACGAGGCCTGCGAATCTGGACGGCGCGATTCCGTTCGACCCTCCTTCGCCGAGCCTACGGAGGGCAGGCCTGGCCTTTTCATTCCGAAAAGCGGCTTGTGCGCGCGTCCGCGCGTGGCTGACCTTCGACGTTTGGGCGATGAACATGCCTCTGCCGAATTGCGTCATCCCGATACACAAGGAAAAACGGGCGCGTCTTGAATCGTTCGGATCCGGGGCGCTCTTACGTGTACTCGATTACCGTCTGCTTATTTCCGGTGCGCATGTTCTCCTCGACGATCCGCTCTGGCTGCCCGGAAAACCGAAGTTTGTTCCTCTCGACCTTGCCGGACGCGTGTTCGCGACCTGTCCGGACTTGGCCGCTGCAAAGAAGGATCGCGCGGACCTTGCTTATGCCGTCCTCAGCCAAGCCGCTGCGGATGCCATTGAGGTTCAGGGGTGCGAGTTTCTATCTGTCGCCCAGACAACCTTCGGTAGGGAGTTTCCGAAGGCCATGCGTTGGGTTTTTTCAGGGTATCCCTGGCGCAAATCGAACAATCGCGTTGTTGGCCAGATTGAGAACACGCGGATGGACGTGGCCGAACGCGCGGTTTCTGAGCAGGATTTGGCCGACATAGGTCTTGATGCTAAGCTTCACGTAGCGATGCATTATCCACGGAAGAAGATGTATCATGAGAACCGTCGCGTTACTGGAGCGCTACCACACGGAATGAGCGGCGGCGCGATTTGGCATGTCAGCCCGAACGACAGCCCGATCCTCGCTGCCATCGCTACAGGCTATGACGCGGGCAAGAAGCTCATGAGCGGTACCCGAATAGATCCATTGCTCTTTCGAATTCGAGACGAGCTACGCGCCGATATGAAGCGCAGAGGAATCATCCCGACAAACCGAGAAAAAAGCCCAAGGCGCCAGAGCCAACGACCATGGCTGTCACGCCGCGTGCAATCGAAGGAGATTCGAAATGAAACCTCCGACCATAAATCGCCATGCCGCACGCGGCGCGCCAGCTCCCGTCGTGGCTCATATTTGACGTCTGAGCAAGTTCCCTTCAGCTTTGAAAACAATCGCAGTATCGGACGACGCTTATTGAAAGGAAACTGGATTTTCAGCGGGAGGGGTGTGGCAGGTTCTCATGCCAGCAAAGCCCGCTGCGTCCCGGGAGGACCCGGTCAAGATCGCCGTCGCCATCGAGGCCCAGGGCCTTCCGGTCGAGGCCGATGCCCGCCGGGCCGTTGGTTCGGATGTCGTAGCGCTGGAACTTGCCGCCGGCGTGGTCGAACTCGTAGCGGCAGATCACCTGCGGCTCGAGGGCTGCCTCGTCAGCGGATGGCGATGGGGGCGACCGTCGAGCCGGAGCCACCCTGGATTTTCAGCGGCTGCACCATGAAAGCGAACTCGTAGGCGCGCTTGGCGGTGAGTTCCTCGAGGTTCAGGTTCTCGAGCAGGTGAATGCCGTTAACCACCAGCATGACCTGGTGGACGGGGAGGGAAACTTGCGGGTCGGGGTTGGGGGAGACTTCAACCGAGAAATTGTCGGCCCCGACCAGCATCGGATCCTTGCGGGCAAGCCACTCCGCCGCGGCAACACCGATGCCGGGGCAGGTCTTCGAGTAGCGCGTATTGTCTTTGCCCCAGAGCCGGCCCCAGCCGGTGTGCAGGAGGATGGCATCGCCTGGATTCACGCTCAGCTTCTGCAGCCCGAGCGCCTGCTCGAGGTCTTGAGGCGTGATTTCGTAGGTGTCGGACAGCATCTCGACTTTCTTGAATCCCGCGAGGTCGATGAGCACGCCGCGGGTGATGAGCGAGCCGACGTTCTCGACGCCAAGTTTTTGGAAACCGCTGCGCGTCGCGATTTCATCGAGCTTGAACCCGTTGTACAAGGTGTCGCCGATGGTCTGGTGCGCGAAGCCGTCCAGCTGCGTGCCCACCTGGCCGATTTCGCTCACGATCAGCTCCTCGTTGCTGCCCCGGCGGTTGGCGCCCGCGTTGTGAAAGGTGCGCTTGGTGTGCAAATCGAACCGGCGCGTACCGAAAAAGGGCATCGCAGCGCCGAGCACCCGGCCCAGCTCAACCACCTCCCCCGTGCGAATGAGCTTCACTGCCCGCAGAACCGACTCGGGCTTCATGTGGTTGGCGGAACCGCGCTGATCGCCGGCGCCCCACTTCGAGGGCACACGCTGGCTCTCGTCGGGCGGCCGCCAGGACTGGGCGCGCGCCGTGGCGTCGGAAAGTGCGAACCAGGTCAACACGACGGTGAGAACGGGGAAGCGGGGCGGAAAGCGCATGGGCAAATGATGGTTCAATTCAAACGCACCGGTGGGAATACGGGTTCGCGGCAAGATAAGGTGGCGCGGACCTCGCGCGCGATGTTAAATCTCGGACTCGCGGGCTTCGAAATTAGCAGGCCGCCGCGAGGTGCCCGACCAGCAGCCGGTCGGTCGGCGCGGCGGCCGCGTGCTTCTCGAGCTTTCTGCGCGTGTCGCCGACGGTGCGAGGTGCGTGCGGAGGGTTTCGCCGAGGTTGCTGGCCGACGGCATCTCGTCGCGGTCGCGAAAAACTGGCGCGATGCGCGGTCCGATCACGCCAATCGGTGCGCGGTGACCCTGAAGCCGCGCCGGAAGGCGGGCGCGTGGAAACCCAAGGCAACCCTCGTAGTCCCGCAGGCCCACGGAGGGCCCCATCGCCGCGCCTGGGAACAATCTCGGATCGACGCGGCTGTCACGATGCGAGGAGGCAAACCCCCGGCTGGCTCGCCGTCCACGGCAAGTGTGCAGAATTTCAGAATGCCTCCAGCGCGAACGCACGGTGTCATGGGTTCAGCCGCCGCCAAAGCTCGTGCACTTTGCCGACGACGATCTCTTCGGCGGAACTGGCCAGCGGGCCGGGATTGTTCATCATGCGGAGGTTGGCGCTGTACCCTTCGTAGCCGCCCTCCCCGATCACCTTTCCGGTTCCCAGGTAGAGGTAGCCGTCGTTGGAATAACCCGCCACCCAAACCCGGGCAGCTCCGGGCAGCTCACGCTTGATCCGGAGCGAATAATCGACCACCGGTTCCCCGCCCATCGCAACCAACGTGAGGTCCTTGCCAAACTGCACAACCTGGATGGGCCACGCGTAACTCTTCGCCGCCGTCCCATTCACAATTTGCTCGAGCACCTTGCGCATGTGTTCCCGGACCGCCGGCAACTTCTCCTGGGCCAGCCGTCCTTCGACCTCTGCCCGCGTCAGCATTTTGTACGGTACGTCGGCGTACCTCAGAACGGACGTAAGCGGTCCTCCGACGGGCTTGAGACCGGCGGCCAACGCGGTGGAGACGGCATTGGCGAGAGCGCGACCGTGCTGTCGGGCCAGTTCGACCGCCGGCTGGTCCGGAACCAAGTTCACCCGCGGGTAGGGATCCTGGTCCCCGGCACATCCTTGAATGAAAAGCGCGGTGGCGCCGGGGTAGCTGGCTTCCAGGTTGGCCTGCGCAAACCCGGCGTAGTCTCCATTAATCTGATATTCGTCGCCCCCAAAGGTCGTGTTGTGACAAGCATAGCCAAAAAGGACCGCCCTCAATTTTCCCTGCGAACTCGTCACCTTCAGGACGGGCACTTCGTGGTCCACCGGACCGGATGGATACGCACCGAGGGAGACGCGGCCATCCGGCTCTGGACGACGGCGATTCATGGCAAAACCTGCCCGCGCATGACTGTGCTCCAGCCGGCCGGTGCTCCGCGTGTTCAAGGCCTCGCCCACCAGCTCCACCAGGCGACCCTCGAGCCACGCCCTATACCGGACAGCCGGCTCGCGCAGCTCCTTTCCCGCATGATCAAAAAAACGATCGTCAGTCCGCAATTCCGGTCCGCAGTGTGTATGCGAGGCGTTCACCAGCAACTCTTCCGATTTCAGGCCGTAGCGGGCGGCAGTTTCCCGCGCCACGTGTTCGCGGAGATCGTGCGGGACCATGTGTTCGTCCATCGTCACGATCACCAGCTTCCCGCCAGCAGCGTCCTCGAGCGCCAGCGCCTTGGCGAAAAGATCCCGGATCACTCCCTTTGAAGGTCGGTTTCTCTGCGCATAACCGGCCATACCCATCGGCTCCTGCGGCGTAATCTTTGCCGTTGCCACACCCGCGCGCCACCCGGTCGCCTGGTCTCCACTGGCGGCCCACAACCTTCCTCCACGAAACGCCGACAGCATCGCGGCCGCGAACAGGACCCGAATCGGGAATTCAAGCCAAAGCGTTTTCATGGTTCTCCAAGGAGAGTCGGATGGGGTCATGCGTGAACAATCGGCAAAACTGAAGGCCGACGCCATTACGAATTGAATCCTGTCGATTGGTCAGCGCCGCGACCTGGCCTGCAAACTCTTCACGTGATCGAGCGTGTCGAACAGCGACAATCCAAGCGAATAGTAGCGGCGCTGTTGATTGCTGAGGTTCGCGCCATAACCGACGGTGAGGATGCCGTCGAAAAGCGAAAGGTTCGCGCCGACACCGAACTCAACGCTCTCGGTGCCATGGTTGAGTGTCGCGGCGTGCAAACCGAGGCCAGGATTGAAACCGTTCCAGGCGCGCCAGCCACCGGACGGCTGCCGTTGGCGGTAATACCAGTGCACGTGCGCCGCCACGCTTGGCTTCCATTGTTTTTCGCCGGGTGTTTCGCCCGTGCCGCGCGCAAAAACCGCACTGGCCCCGTATTTGCGATGCAGGCCCATCAACACGGCCTGAACCTTGTAATTGTGAACTGTCGCGAGCGGCTCAGCCGTGCCCTCGGGCGCCTTCAGGCGCGACGTGACGTTGATTGTTATCTCGTCGGCTTGCGCCAACCCGACCCGCGACAATTCCAATTTTCCAGGTACGAGATTTGCCTGATCGCGCCAGATCGGATCGACGTTCGTGCTGGCGAGCGTCGCCGCGCCCTCCGCCAGGCCACCGTCGTTCAAGATGGCGCGGACGTCGGCCACGAATTTGAGCGTGCCCGCAAGCTGGGTTTTGAGATCTGTCACGAATCGCGTCACTTCCGGCGGGGTGAGTGCCACGATCTCGTCCGCAGCGACGATGCCGGCGAGCGCTTTCAATCCATCAACCACCGCGGCGATCCGCGCCGGCCAGGTCTCCACCTTCTGGTTCAATGCGCTGAGTTGACCGACAAGTGCGCTGACGTCCGGCAACAGCGACGTGCCTGCCACCACCAACGCATGGAGGTCGTTCACGGTGCCCGACGTAATCGCGTTCCTGACTACTTTGATTCGCAAGACCAGCACCGCGACACTGTCATGGTCCTGCTTGAATTCCTGCAGCTTCGCGAGAATCGCCCGCGCGGCGTCGCGGCGGGCCTCAGGTGTGGCGGGATTTTCCACCAGCGCCTGCAAGGGCTGGAGCAGCGAACCGTCGCCCAGCTTTGTCCACCAACGCTGGGTCAACGCGTCTTCCAGCGCGATCAGCCGGGTCTTGAGCTGGGAAAACAGTTCGTTCGTGTCGCGTCCGAGCTGGTCCGCCGATTTTCTTATCTCCTGAATGGCGTCAACCGCCTTTTGCGCCATGTCGATTTCCATCGCGAGCCGCGCCCGCTCGGCCGGCGTCATTCGCAATCCGGTGCGATCGATGGGCTGCAAATCGCCGGCCGGGATGTTGTCATAACCTTCGACGTGCACCGCCCGGCGCGAGCCGCCAAGCGGAGAAAGAAAAGCCTGCACCGTCACCCGCGTGGCATGCGCGCCGACAAATTTGGTGGCGTTGTGGTTTAACCGTTCGAGTTCCTGTTTGATCCAACGAGCCAGGTTGAAGTAGGGCTGCGTGGGGCCGCCTTTGCCGTCGAACTGCCCCGTGATGATTCGATCGAAGGCCGGTCGATCGTTGGCCAGCCCGAGTGCAGCCTGCCGCTCGCGGCGCAGGGAGATGCTTCTGGCATCGAAGGCGTCCTGCGCCTCGATC
>JACQWL010000301.1 GCA_016209255.1 Verrucomicrobiota bacterium | reverse complement strand
GCTCGGCACTGGCGGCTTCACCATCGCCGGCGGCACGATCGACAACACCAGCGGCGGCGCGATCACCCTTTCGACCAACAACGCCCAGATCTGGAACAGCGACGTCATCTTCACCGGCACGAACGATTTGAACCTCGGCACGGGTAGTGTCGCGATGAGCGCGAACCGCCAGATCACGACCAGCGCCGGCACTCTCACCATCGCCGGCAATATTGGTTCCACCGCCAATTACGGTCTTACGGTGGGCGGCGCCGGCAACACGACCATCAGCGGCAACATCGCGACTGGCTCCGGCAGCACCACCACCGTCACGAAGACCGGCGCCGGCACACTGATTCTTTCCGGAAGCAATTCCTACCAAGGCGCCACCAACGTCACCGCCGGTGTCGTGCGCGTGCAGCACAATAGCGGACTCGGCGCCGTCACGACCGGGGCCGACGGAACCTTTGTCACCAGCGGCGCGGAACTGCAGCTCAGCGGAAATATCACGGTTGGCGGCGAAGCGCTGAGCCTCAGCGGCGCCGGCATCGGCGGCGCCTCGGGCGCCCTGCACAATGTCGCCGGCAATAACACCTTTGGCGGCGTGGTCACGCTTGCCTCGCCCGCGACCATCAGGAACAGCGCCGCGGGCACGACCCTCACCCTCAGCGGAGGAACCACCGGAGCGAATCAGGCGCTGACCGTTAATAGCACCGGCAACACGACCATCAGCGGAAACATGGCAAACGGCACCGGCAGTCTCACGAAGGACGGCTCGGGCACGCTTACGTTTTCAGGCGCCACTGGCACCGTCGGCCAGACCAATCTGAACGTCGGCACGATGGTCGTCGGTACCGGCGGCGCGACAACATTGAACACCGCAGAGTTCTCTTCCGCCACCAGCACGACCCTCCTCGTTGCCAGCGGCGGCACCGTCAATGCCGTCTACGGAAGCGGGAACACCTATTTCAACGGCGTTTTCGACGCCACCAGCGCCGGCACCTTCACGGCGACGAGTCTGGCCAACACCAGCTCCGGCCTCACCTTTGGCGCCAGCTTCACCGCCACGAATTTGACGCTCAATATCGGCGGCTCTTCGATCGGCGGCGCCGACCTCACCGACTACTTCCGGCTCGAACTCTCCGGGGTGAGCATTTCGGTCGGAACCCTCCACATCACCGGTGACACCATCCTCGACTTCAATGGCGCAAGCTCCACGTTTCTTTCTTCGACGAACCTAACGGTCGATGCGAACGTGAAGATCGTCGTGGACGGTTGGATATCTGCTGCCAACGGCGTGTGGAGAGCGATCAGCACGGTCAACGCCGGCACGCTCGGGGGCAGCGATCAGAACGGCGGCATTCCTCTCAGCCAGATCAGTTTCACCGGGAGCGCCGGAGCGACTACAACTTGGGTCAGTGGCAATCACGACGGCTGGTTCGACCGTGAAATCCGCCCCACACCCGAGCCCTCCACCTACGGCGCGATGATGATCGCCGCCGCCCTCGCCTTCCTCGGCTACCGCCGCTTTATCCGCCGCAAGGCCGCTCCCGCGGCCTGAATCACTTCGCCTCCGGGTTGAGACGAATACCGGTTTTTGTAGGAGCCTGCTTGCAGGCGATGCATTGAATCCGGATTCCGCGATTATCCGTGTAGCCCGCTGCGTGAGCAGCGGGACAAGACGGTGCGGTTCTCGCATTCGGTCCCTGCGCTCACGCGCAGGGCTACAGAATCTCCCGGGCCACGCTGTCGCTGCGCTCCAGCGCGGCTACTCGGCGCCACCCGGCCATATCCGCCGACAATCAGAATCCGATTCGCAGCATGAACCCACTGATTAGCCGGACTTTTCTGCGCCCGGTACCTCACTATTGACTCGCGGGCTTCCACGGCGCCCGCCAGAACTCGCCCATCGTTGATTTGAATCTGCCTGCGGCCCGGCTCCGGTCCGCCACCTCCGAAACGTGCTCGCCATCCCTATGAAAGTTCGCAACTCCCTGAAGTTCGGTGCCGCTGCGCTGGCGCTGGCCCTTCCTTCGTTGCTTCGCGCCAGCGAAGCCGACATCAAGATACCCGACCTGACGCAGGTCCGGTTCGCCGGCCTCGGCGGCATGTCCGGCACTACGCTGATGCACATCGGCATCGTGATTTGCGCGATCGGCGCGATCTTCGGCTGGGTGCAATACCAGCAGACCAAGGCGCTGCCGGTCCACGACAGCATGGCGAAGGTTTCCCATACCATCTGGGAAACCTGCAAGACCTACCTTTTCACGCAGGGAAAATTCCTCGCCATCCTCTGGGTCCTGATCGCCGCGTGCATTTTCTATTACTTCAAGGTGCTCGAGCACAAGGGCCTCGGCCAGGTCGGGGTGATCCTGCTCGCCTCCATCCTCGGCATCCTCGGCTCCTACGGCGTCGCCTGGTTCGGCATCCGCATCAACACCGTCGCCAATTCCCGCACCGCGTTCTCCGCGTTGAAGGGCAACCCCCTCGCCACCCTCGGCATCCCGCTCCGCTCCGGCATGAGCGTCGGCCTGCTGCTCGTGTGCGTGGAGTTGTTCTTCATGATCTCCATCCTGATCTTCCTGCCGCTCGAGCTGGTCGGCCCGTGCTTCATCGGCTTCGCCATCGGCGAATCGCTGGGCGCGTCCGTGCTTCGCATCTGCGGGGGCATCTTCACGAAGATCGCCGACATCGGCTCCGACTTGATGAAGATCGTCTTCAAACTGCCCGAGGACGACCCGAAGAATCCCGGCGTCATCGCCGATTGCACGGGTGACAACGCCGGCGACTCCGTCGGGCCCACCGCGGACGGCTTCGAGACCTACGGCGTCACCGGCGTCGCGCTGATCGCCTTTCTCGCGCTCGCCCTCGCGGCGCATCCCGCCATCTGCGCGGTGCTGATCATCTGGCTCTTCACGATGCGCGCGCTGATGATTGTGACATCGCTCGGCTCCTACTTCCTCAACGAAGCCCTGAGCAAGGCGATGTTTGGCGGCAAAAAGGACTTCGATTTCGAGGCGCCACTGACACACCTCGTCTGGATGACCTCCGCCGTGTCGATCGCGGTGACCTTCATTGCGAGCAAGATCCTGCTCGGCGACTTCCGCGACGCCTCGGGCACGGCGCAACCCGACCTCTGGTGGGTGCTCTCCGTCATCATCAGTTGCGGCACGGTCGCCGGCGCGTTGATTCCGGAGTTCACGAAAATTTTCGTCAGCACGAACTCCCGCCACGTCAAGGAAGTGACGAACTGCTCGAAGCACGGCGGCGCCTCTCTGAACATCCTCTCCGGATTTGTGGCGGGCAATTTTTCGGCCTTCTGGATGGGGCTGTGCATCATGCTGCTGATGTTCCTCGCCTGGCGTTTCTCCCTGCAGTCCTCGCTCCTGGCCATCATGCCGGCGAAGTTTGTCTTCGCCACGCCGATCTTCGCGTTCGGCCTCGTCGCCTTCGGGTTTCTGGGCATGGGCCCCGTGACCATCGCCGTCGACAGCTACGGCCCGGTGACCGACAACGCCCAGTCCGTCTACGAACTCTCGCAGATCGAATCGCAACCGAACATCCGCGCCGAAATCGAACGTGACTTCAACTTCAAGCCCGACTTCGAGAACGCCAAGTACCAGCTCGAGAAAGGCGACGGCGCAGGCAACACGTTCAAGGCCACCGCCAAGCCCGTGCTGATCGGCACGGCCGTCGTCGGCGCCACGACGATGGTGTTCGGCATCATCATTCTCCTCGAGAACCTCTTCGGCGGCGTCATCGGCAAACTCAGCATCGTGCAGCCGGAAATCATCCTCGGCCTGGTCATGGGCGGATCGGTGATCTACTGGTTCACCGGCGCCTCGTGCCAGGCGGTCGTCACCGGCGCCTATAGCGCGGTCGTCTACAGCCAGGAGAACCTGAATCTCGACGCCACGACCGCTTCGGCAAAGGACAGCAAGGAGGTCGTCCGCATCTGCACGGTTTACGCGCAGAAGGGCATGTGGAACATCTTCATCGTGGTGTTCTGCTTCGCGCTCGCGCTGCCCTTCTTCAATCCGTACTTTTTCATCGGTTACCTGATTGGCATCGCGTTCTTCGGCCTTTTTCAGGCGATCTTCATGGCCAACGCCGGCGGCGCGTGGGACAACGCAAAGAAAATCGTCGAGGTCGAACTCCGCCAGAAAGGCACCGACCTACACGCCGCCACCGTCGTGGGCGACACCGTGGGCGATCCGTTCAAGGACACCTCGTCCGTCGCCATGAATCCCGTGATCAAGTTCACCACCCTCTTCGGACTGCTCGCCGTTGAAATCGCGGTCACGATGCAGGATCAAAACACGAAGACGGCCATCGGCGTGTTCTTCTTCCTCATCGCCCTCGTATTCGTCTACCGTTCGTTCTACGCGATGCGCATCCCCGAGGACAAAACGGTGACCTGACGCAACTCATTGCCTAAGCAATTCCCCTAACCGCACCCGGTTCTTTCAGGTTGGCACCGCCGCCGTGCGTGCCTGCAATGGGCGCCTGTCATTTCGATGTCGCCCGAAAGAAATGTTTCCCTCCACGTCCCGCGCTCCGTGCTCTGGCTGCTCGGCCTGCTCCTGATCGCGCCTTGGCTGCTCTCCCCGCTCGACAGCGTCGTGGCTTTCTATTCCTCGAACCATCCCCTGGAAATTCGCCGCTATCGGGCCAGGAATGGATGACCCGAGCGTCCCGTGGCGGTTGGACGTGGCGCAGGATCGGGGCAGGTGGCCATGGCAAGGGATTGCGATCGGGCACCGCAGTCCGGTGACCGGCCAGTTGCGGATCGCCCGCGCGATCATACGCTTTGCGCCGGCACCATGCCCACCCGGTTCCCACTCTCAGTTGTGCTGTCCCTGGCCGGCGCCGTCGCTCTTGGCCCGCTCGCCGCCCAGCCGCTCTCCCGCGTCCCCGCCACGTCGCTCCGGCTGCCGGCCGGCCCGCCTGCAACGACGTTCTCGACTACGCGCGCGTTTCCCTCGCTGGCGTTCAACGGTCCCCTCGCCCTCGTCAGCCCGCCCGGCGCGACGCGCCGCCTCTTCGTCGTGGAGAAGACCGGCCGGATTTGGCTCATCCCCGACGTCACCGCCGCCAGCCCCGCGCGCACGCTCTTTCTGGATCTCACATCGCGCGTCGCGACCTCGAGCGATGCGAACGACGAGCGCGGTTTGCTCGCCCTCGCATTTCACCCGAACTACGCCTCGAATGGCCAGTTCTACGTCTGGTATACGCTCAATGCCTCGACCGCCGTAGGCGGCGGCCTGCACGACCGGCTGGCGCGGTTTCGCGTCTCACCCGGCGACGCCAACGCCGCCGACGCCAACTCGGAGCAACCGCTGATCACGCAACGCGACGAGGCGGCCAATCACAACGGCGGCGAAATCCTCTTCGGTCCCGACGGCTACCTCTATCTTTCCCTCGGCGATGAAGGCGGCGGCGACGATACGTTTCAAAACAGCCAGCGAATCGATCGCGATTTTTTCGCCGGCATCGTGCGGCTCGATGTCGACCAGCGCGCCGGCTCGCTCCCGCCGAACGCCCATCCCGCGGTTCACCCCGGCACCTACGCCGTGCCGTCCGACAACCCCTTCGTCGGCGCCACCACCTTCAACGGCGCCGCGGTGAACCCGTCCGCCGTGCGCACGGAATTCTGGGCCACCGGGCTGCGCAACCCGTGGCGGATTTCCTTCGACTCCGCCACCGGCCGGCTGTGGTGCGCCGACGTCGGCCAGAACTCGCGCGAAGAGATCGACGTGATCGTGCGCGGCGGCAACTACGGCTGGAATTACCGCGAAGGCGCGATCGCCGGCCCGCGCGGAATTCCGCCTGCCCTGAATCCGCCGAACGGACGGGCGGGCGCGACCTTCATCGCGCCGATCTGGGATTATCCGCGCGCCCAGGGCCAGTCTGTCACCGGCGGTTTCGTTTACCGCGGTCCGCTTCACCCGGCGCTTCATGGCCACTATCTCTTTGCGGATTTCGTCAGCGGCCGGATCTGGAGCCTCCGGCCCGACGGCGACAACCCCGTCTCGGCCGATCGCGTGCAACTCCTCGCCACCGACACCGGCATCAGTTCGTGTGGGATCGACCCGGCCACCGGCGACATCCTGCTCGCCGATCTTCTCGAGGGATCGATCAAACGGCTCGTCGCGACGCCGGCGATCGGCAGCACGCCTTTCCCGGCCGCGCTGTCGGCCACGGGCGCGTTCACCAACGTCGCGACGCTCGCGCCCGCACCGGGATTCGTGGCCTACGAGCCCAACGTTTCCTTCTGGTCCGACCATGCAGGCAAGCGCCGGTGGTTCGCCCTCGCCGATACCACAAGTGTGTTCGGTTTCGCGGCTGACGGCGCGTGGACCCTGCCACCGGGAGCCGTATGGGTGAAGCATTTTGACCTCGAATTGACCCGCGGCGATCCGGCCACGGCGCGGCGGATCGAAACCCGCTTCCTCGTCAAGACCACCACCGGGGTCTACGGCATCACGTACCGTTGGAATGACGCCCAAACTGACGCCACCCTCGTGCCGGAGGAGGGAGCCGACCAGACGTTCACCATCCTCGAGAACGGCTCCGCGCGCGCGCAGACGTGGCGCTTCCCGAGTCGCGCCGAGTGCCTGACGTGCCACACGCCCGCCGGTGGTCACGCGCTCACCTTCAACACCCGCCAGCTGAATCGCGACCACGCCTGGGCCGGAGGCACGGCCAACATCATCACCGCCCTCGCGCAGGCCGGCTACCTCAATCTGTCGTCGCCACCGGCGTCCGCCACGCTCCCGGCGCTCGCGCCGGCCGCCGACCTCGCCAAGTCGGTCGAGCTGCGCGCCCGCTCCTACCTCGACGTCAACTGCGCGATGTGCCACCAGCCCGGCGGCACCGCGCCCGGCTGGTGGGATGCGCGTGCGTCGACGCCGCTCACGCTCGCCGGCATCATCGATGGCGCGCTGCTCGATCCGGGCGGCGACGCGGCGAACCGGGTGATTACTCCTGGCGACGCCGTGCATTCCCGTCTGTTGCAGCGCATCGCGACGAGCGATGGGAGCCGGATGCCGCCGCTCGCCACCCGCGAGCGCGATCCCGGCGCCGAGTCGCTGCTGCTCCAGTGGATCGCCGCCCTCGCCGAGCCGCCCGCACCACGGCCCGCGAGCCGTCTCATCAACCTCGCGTCGCGCGCGCAAGCCGGCACGGGCGCCAACGTGCTCATCCCCGGCTTCGTCATCGCACCCGGTGCGGACAAGCCGGTGCTCATCCGCGCGGTCGGGCCCGGCCTGACCCAATTCGGCGTCGCTGCCGGCGATGCGCTCGCCCAGCCCGCGCTGACGCTGCTCAACGGTCCGCGAGTGCTCGCGATCAACACGCGCTGGAACACCGCCGCCAACGCCGGCGCAATCCGTGCGGCCGCCGTGCGGATCGGGGCGTTCGCACTGCCCGAGGGTGGCGCCGATTCCGCCTTGCTCGTCACGCTTCCACCCGGACCCTACACCGCCCAAGCCACCGGCCTGAACAACACGACCGGCCTCGCCCTCGTCGAGATCTACGACGCCGACTCCCCGGCCGCTCCAGCGCCCTCCCGGCTGATCAACACCGCGGTCCGCGCCCACGTTGGCACCGACGCCAACATCGTCATCTCCGGCCTCGTCGTCGGCGACGGCGCCCTGAAGACCGTGCTCATTCGCGCCGTCGGCCCCGGCCTCGCAGCCTTCGACGTCGCCGGCGTGCTGGCGGAGCCGGTTGTCACCTTGTTCTTCGGCTCGCAAAGTGTCGCGACCAACACCGCCTGGAGCGCCGCCCCCAACGCCGCCGCGATTCGCGCCGCCGCGGATCGCGTCGGCGCCTTCGTCCTCGCCACCGGGAGCCGCGACAGCGCGCTGCTCGTCACTCTGAGTTCGGGCGCTTACACGATTCAAGTCGCCGGCGCCAATGGCTCGACCGGCGTCGCGCTGGTTGAAGTGTACGAAGTTCCATGACGGCAGCGTTGGCGGCGTGGCTCCAGTCGGGCGCATCTGCCGATTGACGGTGCGACGGTGGGAGGGGCTTTTTGCCCCGACACAGAAAATTCGCGAACAAATCGGGGCGTAAAGCCCTCCCACAGCCAACCTCGCCGGCAATCTTCGACTACTGCGTGGCCCCAACGAATCTCGGTCCGACCAGCCAACTTGTCGCTTCGCTCCAACGCGGCTGCGAGGTTCCGCCCGACGCGATGCGCCGGGCCAAATGCGTGGTTGCACCGGGCCGGGACTCGGCTTTGTTACGCGCCTCCATGCGCCCAACCCACCCACGCCCCCACGGTCGAAACATAAGCCGGCTTCTCCTCGCGACGCTGATCCCGCTCGCCAGCGCCACCGCCCAACAGGTCCGCACCGGCACCGTGGCGCAGACCTATGCTGAACTGTGCGCCAGCTGCCACGGCAAGAACCTCGAGGGCGCCCAGGCGCCGTCGATGCTCGACGATGTTTGGATTCACGGCGGCGACGACGAGAGCCTCGCCCTCAGCATCCGCAACGGTTTTCCTTTGAAAGAAATGCCCGCGTGGTCCGCCGCGCTCCCCGAAAAGGAGATCCGCGCCATGGTCATCTACATTCGCGAGCAGCGGGCGAAGTACGCGCGCGAGCAAACCGTCTTCGCCAAGCCCGCCGAATCCGTCACGGTCAAGAGCCTGCTCCACCGCTACCGCCTCGACACCTGGGTCGGCGAACTCAAGGAGCCTTATTCGCTCGCGTTCTTGCCCACGGGCCGCGCGGTCATGACCGAGAAACTCGGCCGTCTGTTTGTGATCGAGAACGGCAAGATCGCGGAACAACCCGTCTCCGGCCTGCCGGAAGTCGACACCGGCGGCCAGGCCGGGCTCTTCGACGTCGTCCCGCACCCGGATTACGCGAAGAACGGCTGGCTCTACCTCGCCTACAGCGACCTGCAAAAAGACGCCGACGGCAAAGCCGTGAGCCTCACCCGCATCATGCGCGGCAAGCTGCGCGATGGTGCACTCGTCGAGCAGCAGACGATTTTCCAGGCCAAGCCCGAACATTACGTCAAGGCTGGCGGCGTGCACTTCGGCGGCCGCATCGCCTTCGACCGCGCCGGTTATCTCTTCTTCACCATCGGCGAACGCGGTGGGAAAATGGTGGCGCAGGACCTCGGCCTCCCGATCGGCAAAATCCACCGCCTCCACGACGACGGACGCATCCCCGCCGACAATCCGTTTGCGCACGACGCCAAGACCGTGCCGTCGATTTGGAGCTACGGCCACCGCAACCCGCAGGGCCTCGCCATCAGCCGGGAGACAGATCAGGTCTTCGACGCCGAGCACGGCCCGCGCGGTGGCGACGAACTCAACCTCGTCGAGAAGGGCCGCAACTACGGCTGGCCCGTCATCACCTACGGCATGGAATACAATGGCACCGCCATGACCGAGCTCACCGCGAAGGAAGGCATGGAGCAGCCCGTCACCTACTGGACGCCCTCCCCCGCCCTCTGCGGCATCAGCTTCTACACGGGCGACCTTTTCCCGAAGTGGAAGAACCATCTCTTCGTCGCCTCGCTCGCGGCCCAGGAACTGCGCCGCGTCGAACTCAAGGACGGGAAGCTCGTGACCCAGGAAATCCTCTTCAAGGATCTCGGCCGCATCCGCCACGTGATTGGCGGCCCCGACGGCGCGCTCTACGTCCTGCTCCCCACGCGCATCGCCCGCATCGCCCCGGCGGAGTGACCAGCCGAGCCACCATCTACGTCGTGTGCGACGCCGGCCTCGACGACCGGAAGCCAAGGTCACCCCGCCCCTCGGTCCCCGCCGGCCAGTGTCACTTAATACGTGACACTCCCGCGTACGTTACTGGGTGAACTTCAGATGAGTGTCACTTAATACGTGACACTATAGCATTGGCGCGAGTGGGAGAAAACGGCGGGAGGGCCAGGATCGGCACGTTCGGTCCGGTGCGCTTCTTTGTGCCCACACCCGTTTTTTCCAACTGCGATGACCGTGCGGTCACCAAAACGCGTGCCGACAGATGCGAACCGCTCAACGCGGCGGCGTTGACGGTGGCGCACTATCCCCCGCCCGCCCGGCAAGGCTGCGGTGCACCAGCTGCCGCAGCGCCGGCTCGAGCGATTCGCTCCGCGCATCGAACTCCCTCTCCAAGCGGGACCAGGGAACGCCGCCCTCCGGTGGCACGAGAATCGGCGTGCGGTTCTTGAGCGGCGTTTCGTCCCCCGCATCGACATTGCTGTGCGCAAACCCGGTGCCCTCGCGCCACGTCAGCGCCTGTTCGCCCTGGCCGAAATCGTAGCAGAGCTGGAAACCGGTCACCTTACCGGACCCATCGAGCCAGACCACGAGATCCAGCCCGTCGGATTCGAACCAACGGCGCCATCCGGTTCCCCGCTCCTGTTTGACACTTTTGATCTCGCGCAGCACGCCCTGCAGGCTTTGCGAAAGCCAGGGCAAAGTCAAAGACGGGGACGGCGCGAAGGTGGGTCGATTTGAAAAATCGCAGCGGCGGTCTATGACCGCCGCTACAATTGGTCACCTTCGGTGCCGCCAACAGCGGGCAAACGTCTTCCGTGCATTCTGTGTGTTCCCTCCACAGGCGGGCAAGCCGTGGGCCAAAGGATCGAAGGGTTTTTCAACTACTCCTGCACCGGTTGCGTGCAAGCGACCGACACCACGGGCGGCGGCACACCGGTGCGCACGTAGATCATCACCAGTGCGTCGCGAAACCCGCTTCGCCGCCCGATCACTTCGTAGTTTCCGGGCAGGATTTTCATCGTCGTCGTTTGAAATTTCGACGGCCCCCTGCAGTTCCGGATTGAGACCCACGTGTCGCCATCCGAATTCAAGGTGACATCGACGGGCGAGTTCTGCGCCCGCAGCGTGGCCTGCAACTCGCGAACCCAGTCCGGGACCGGCAAATCGGCCGGCTTGGCGGCCATCGCCTGATTGTAGGTGCGGATTCCGATCTGGAATTCCGCGCTGGCCGCATACCGCCCGGCGGCCGCCATCAACGTGTTGAATCTCGCCTGCGCGTCGAGCTTGCTGACCGCGCCGTCAAGCTCGGCACGGGCTTTGACTTCCGCGGCACGCTTCGTCGCCATGTCCTGCTGGTAGGCGCGCTCCTGTGCCAGCCGCTCTTTTTCCTCTTCGCTCCGTTGCCCGCCCGGGCCGGAAAGAACGGCGACCGTCCCGGCCCGCCCCCCGACGACGGCCTGCTGATATTCGACGCGCCCTTGGGCGAGCCGCTGGTTCTCCGCTTCGCCCGGCTGAACGTCCACGCCCGGCACAGTCGTTGTGCCGGGAGCGGCGCCGCGCGCCCGACTGGCCGACGCCAGCGCCTCCTGCTGCGCGCGGACGGACGCCACCGCTTTCAACAACTCGCCGCTGTCCTTCTCCGCCTCGGCCGCACGCCGCTCCGCCAGTCGGATCATGTTCTCTATTTCAGGAACCCGCGCCACGAACGCGTCGCGTTTCTCGTTGGCCGACGCCAGTTCTGCCGCAGCGGTGCGGGCCTCGTGAATTTGATAACCCGCGACCGCGACCGCCATCGCCGCGCACCCACCCGAGATTCCAGCCGCGAGTCGTGCCGTGTTCATGTCAATGGAGCGCGCCGTCCGACAATAGCTTGTAGGTGCCGGCATGTTGTTTCGCCACCTCCGTCATGAGCGCCTGAAATTTCAGGCCCGTGGCGGTCATCGGGCCTCCCGGTGATCGAACCGTCGTGGGCAACTGGATCGCGCCGATCGACGCCCGCCGCTTTCCCCCCGCATCGGCCGGGTTCAGCCTGTCCAACTGCCGCAAAATCGAATCCTGCCATTCCACGAACTCGTCGCCCACCACCCACACCTCCAGTTTCGCACCCTTGTCGTCGGGCGCCGGCAGTCCCCGGAGCGCGCGCAGGACGCCCGGCACGGGGTTCGAATCGGTATCGCCGTTGTAACTGCCCAAGACGCGTTCAATTTCCCGGAGCGCCTCCGCGCCGGCCGGCCGCCATCCGTCGCGGCCTACAAGCATGCTTCGGCCGTCTGCATCGAGGACTTGGACAAACCTGACCTCGGGACGCGCCGCGAGCGTTTCAGCGATCGTGTCGAAGACCCCGCGCCACAGTTTTCCGTTTTGCGGGTTTCGCATCGAGCCCGAGGTGTCGACCACGAACGCGACGCGCGGCCCGCTGCCCGCTGGCAAGCGGCCGGCATTGGACGCGTCTTGAACCGCCTTCAGCAATTGCGCCACGTCGGCATCGGCAGCTTGGGCGCGCCGCTCCGCCACGGCGAGGTTGCCCTCCACGTTCCGGAGCTTGGCCTGCAACTCGTCCTGCTGCCGGCCGATCGCGACGGCTTCGGCGCGCGTGGCGCGGGTCGCCCTGGCCTGGTTGATCACCACGCCGATCGCGGCAACCGCGATGACGGCGGCCGAGGTGATGATGAGTTTTGTCGAGCCCATGAAATGCAGGAGCCCCGCTGCTGCGGCTGCTCCCGTTTCGCTTCCCGTCGCGGCCGCGCCCGCCAGCGCCGCGCCCGTCACGCTGGCCGCGAGCCCGGTCGGCGCGGCGACCCCGGCTTGGTTCGCGAGTGCGAGCGCCAGCGCCGCCGTCGTCGACGTCACGCCGCGGCGTGCGAGGGCGGCGTGCAGTTTGTCGAGCGCGCGCTCGACGCGCATCCGCGCGGCGTTTTCGGTGAGTCGCAGCCGCGCGCCCACGTCGGCAAACGATTTTCCCTCGAAGAAGCGCAACACGACCGCGTCGCGGTCGTCATCGGCCAGTTCGCCGATGACCTGGTCGAGCGTGGGCCGGAGTTTTTCCCAGTCGACCTCCGCGCCGGGATTCGTGGTGAGTTCGTGCATGGTGGTGGCCTCCGATTCGCGGGCCCGCCGCCGGCTCGCCGCGCGCACCGTGTCGATCGCCGCGAACTGCGTCGTCCGGTACAGCCAGCCGCCGAGCACCGGCCGCTCCGCGAGTTTTTCCGCCTTGCGGGCGAGCGACGTAAAGACGACCTGCGCCACGTCCTGCGCGAGGTGCATGTCGCCGCCCACCTGCCGCAGCGCGACCGAGTAGACGAGATCGATGTGCCGCCGCACCAGTTCGGCAAACGCGTCCTCGGATTTTCCAAAAACGTAGCGGCGGAGCAGTTCGGCGTCTGGGATCTGCTCCCCGTCGTCCGTCCGGCGCCCGTCCGCCGAAGCCCCGGCGAAGGCGGATCCTCTGAAAGTGGCGTCTTTCTCGTGCATGGCGGTCTGGCTGCATCATAGCCGTCACCGGTCCGAAAAGCGCACAAAAAAGTGGCATGCCGCTGCGACCGATCTCATTCCAGTCCATTTCACCGCGGATGGCGCGGATGGCTTTGGTGGTGCGTCTGCCGGTATCCGCTTCATCCGCGTTATCTGCGGTCAAAATGTCCGAGGCATTCCTTTCGGCTTGCCCGCCTCCGGCGGGTTTCGGCTATGCTGCGCCCCGTGCTTCGCAGTTCGCTCCGATTGTCTGACTTATGCTTCAGACCCCGGCCTCTTTCCCCCCTCCTTGTTCCTCGCCCATCCTGGCCGTAACCAGCAGTCGAACTCCGAACTCTGAGTGAAAAACGCGAACCCCAACCGATGTGTAGGGTCGGCGCTTTCGCCGGACCTTTTCCCGCGCGCAAACCGGCCCACCGCAAGCGGTGGCCCTGCGACCGATTACATGGGTACAGTCTAGCGTCATGAAGCCCCGTTTATTCAGCCTCCAGTGCGTGCACGTCGTTGGCAGTGCCTTATGGCTCAAGGCCGCCCTTTCCTCGCTCGACGCAGCGGACGGACTGGCGGCGAAGTACCCCGGCGACGCCGGCATCGAAAAGGATCCCACAGTCTTGTTTGCGGACAACTTCGAATCCGGCGACATGACGAAGTGGGACGAGAAACGGGGTCGCGTGGTGATGGCCGGCGCCCAGCCGAACTCGGGCCGCTGGTGCGTGCAGATGGTGAACTGTCTCTGGCTCGAACACTACGGCTACGATGCGGGCGATCCGACGAAGCGGTACTGGCAGGAGAGCCAGTCGGTCTGGTTCGACGACGTCGTCGTGGCCCGGACCTACATCGGGCCGATGGCGAAGGAGTGAGATGTCGAGGCTGGCAGGCGCGCACTACACGACTTCGCAATCTTTTTCCGAACGCGGAGGGCCGAGCTCCGTCGAGGCCACTTCGTTGGCGGTGGCATTTCGGCCTCGGCGGAGCTCGGCCCTCTACAATCGAAACAGATTCGTGACGCGGGAACTGTTCGCCGGCCCAATCGCCTACCATCACCTTCATAAGTATTCCTCAATATCCGTGAGAGAATTCAGGAGTAGAGTAACCTATTGGGTTACTCGATAGCGTGGCGGTTCCGGCGCTCGCAGGTAACCGAGGGACGCTAATCCGCCGGCGACTCGTCGGCGATGCGGCGGTAGATCGCGCGCGCCTGCTCGTAGGCCTGCTCCGCCGCGGCGCGCTCGCCCGCGGCGATTCTCGCGCCGCGCACCCGCCAGAGCTGGTCGATGCATCCGAGGGCCCACCGCGCGCTGCGGCGCGAGGCCCGGATTGGCTTTCCGCCCACGATCACGTTCACCGGGTTGGTGTGAAGCTGCGGAAACTGGCGCAACGCCACCCAGCTGCTCCGCTCGATCGGCACGGCAAACTCGAGGGCGTGTTCGCGTCCGTCCGCCGGCACTACACGGCTCGCGACGACCCGGCCGTTGACCACCAGCTCCACCAGCCGCTGGCCGCGCCCGACCACCGGGTCGAGCGAAGACGTCTCGCGCTGAATCACCGTGTCGCCGACGAAGCGCCGGCCGCCCACGGGAATCACGCCGCCGTAGGGTGTCTCCAGCGGCGTCTCCGGCGAGAAGGCGACGCTGGCCTTCACCGTGGCCTGGCCGGGCGCGGCGAGTTGGATTTCGTCGCCCGCCGCCCGGCCATTCACGCTGAACTCGAGCGCGTGCGCGTAGCCGTCGCTCACATAGCTGCGGCCGCGCGCGAGGCCCTCGGCCCAGCGCACGAAGTCCACGCGCTCCTGCTTGCCGAGCTGCACGTACACGCGGCCCTGGCCGACGCGCGTGCTGCTCATGCACGGAAAATCCGTCTCGCCGCTGACTTTCAGCGGGAGGCCGCAGTTCATCAGGTGATACCAGCAGTTCCACTCGCTGACCCGCGCGGTGTCCATCGCGCTGATGAAATCGCACACGCCGAGCGCGGCGGTGACGAAAATCTCCTGGGCGCCGACGCTGTTCAGCTCGGGGATCGCGACGTTCGGCAACTGATCGGCCACGCGGTCGTGGCTCGCGGTCAGCTCGGCCTCGCTCACGAATCCGTCGCGGTTCGCATCGGTCGCGGCCAGCGTTTCGGGCAGCAGGCACAGCGCCGTCTCGGCGGCGGCAAGACGGCCATCCTTGTTCGCATCGAATTGGACGATCAGCCGTTTCGCGGCCGCCGCGGGTTCGATTTGCAGTCCGCTGCCCGAATGCGCATAGCCGGTGAATCCGCCCTGGGCCTTGACCCACCGCAGCACGGGGAGCGTCCAGGTCGGCCAGCCCTTGCTGCCGGTGGCGCCGGGAAAGACTTGCTCCTTCAAGTTGAGCAGGCAGACGTGCCCGAGCGCCTGCGAACCGAAGCCGCTCACCTCGATGTCGTATTTCAACTGCGTCAACGGCTCGCTGACCTTGTCGGCCGTCTCCCCGAAAAAACGGCTCTGATGATCGAAGCTCGGTCCCCAGGTCAGCACGCTGCCGACGTTGAGGGCCTCGCCCTTCACCTGCCGGAACATGTCCGCCGGTACGACACCCTCGGTCGGCGACGTGTAGTGCGCGCAGCCGGCCGCGTGGATGTGATGGTCTCCACTGTAAAACCCGCGGGCCGCCGGGTTGACCCAGCGCTCCAATTTCACCGCGATTTCCGATTCCGCCGGGCGGGCTGCGCCGGGCGCGGCGCGCGGAATGGTCACGGTCCGCTTGAGCCAGCGGTATTCCGGCCCGCGGCCGCAGTACATCGTGAACTCACCCGGCGGCAGCAGCACCGTCTCGCCGTCGGCGCGGTAGATGTGTCGCTGAAAAAAGAAATCCGGCGCGAGCCGCTTGGCCTGCGGCGGGAAAACGTGCCCCTGCCGGTCAAGGAAAAGGAAGCGGCCCAGGGTGGGCGTGCCATCGTCGTCCCGCACGCTGAGCTTCACGGCCACGGCCGGCGTCACGTCGAACAACACGGGCGCCTCGGCGCGAAAGCCGAGGTCCTGGGTGCCTTGTCCGGCGTCGAAGGCGATCGTGGCCTCCCGCCGGCCGGCCTCGCTGGCATAAATCAGCGCCACGGCATACTCGACGCCGAGTCCGCTCAGGTCCGCGGTCATCGGCGGCGAATGGAACATCTCGACGTCGAGAAAGCGGTCGGTGCGACCGGTGGTGTTTTCGTTTTCGCGCAGCGGTTCCTGCCTCTGCCGCTCCATGCTGAGTTTGGCCACGCCCGCGTACACCGGTCCGGCCTGCGGACTGCCGATCCGCAACCGCTGCGTGCCGGCGCTCTCGTTGACCACCTTGACGAGCACGGGCGTGTAGCCCGCTTGCTGCAACCCGGCCAGCGCGGGCCCGCGCACAACTTTCACCCTCGCCTCCGGGTTGATGTGGACGACGAGCAGCACGCGGGGGTCGAGCAGTTCCTGAAGTTTTTGCGCGTCGCGCGCCTGCCCGGCCTGCTTGAGCGCCGTGCGCATCTCCGCCGGCAGCGGCGCACCGAGATAGTCCAGTGCCTCGGCGAGACGCTCGACGTTGGCCGCGAGAGGCTGGCCCTCGACGGAAACCGCCGTCGACGAGTCTGCGCTCGAAGCGAGTCCGGCCGTCGCCAACACAAGCGTAGCCAAGGCACAACGGGCGCGGGGGTACAGGAACATGCGCCGTAATGTTCGCACTTCCCCGCGCAAGTAAAGGTCGATGTCCGGGCGTCGGGAGGCGCCACGGTCTTTTCTTTTGGTTTCGTAAGTTGTAGGCAGTCCGCTTGCGGATGCTGCTTGACCGCGAGCGATCCGCCAGAGGCGGACAAGGCCCTGCCTGTCCTTCGGCGGGTCGCTGCCTGCCGTTCACGAAGTTGCGCGGTCATGACAAAAGACCGTGCGGCAGGCGCGGATTTCCGTCAGTTTCCGCTTTTGCGCCGTCGGCGGGGTCGCTACCCTGCGCACGCCTTGGCCGCGTACGCCGAAATCATCTGTCCACGCTCTGCGCGGTGCCTGCTGGCGCTCGCACTCGCCGCGGCATGCCCCGCCCACGTGGCTGAAGTCGCACCGCTCACCGGCGCGCCCGCGCAACCGCTGGTATTTTTCGACGGCCCCCTGTGGGATCCGGCGGACGAGGGCCTGCCCTACCGGCTCACGCTCGCGTGGTCCGCCGCACGCGGGGCCCGTTGGCACGGCTGCTCCGCGCCGGAGAATCGCGCTGGACGCTCAGCGCCCGCTACGCGGTGGTGTACGACAACCTCGACACCGGCACCAACAAGATCACCGACCGGGGCCGCGACGGCTTGATGTTCAATGCCGGACGGCAGACCGTGTGGCTCCTACCGCTGCCTCTGCCCCGGGGCGCGCTGGGCCTCGAATTTGAGCTGGGCCTCAATTACGCCGCCCGGCGGATACCCTCCAATGGCACCCGCATGAGTTTCTCCGTCATCACCGGATTTGAATGGTCGCACGCGCCCGGCGACCGGCACGAGTGGGTGACCGGCGTGCGGTGGCTGCACCTCTCCCATGGCGGCCTCTTCGGCCCCAACGGCGGCTACGATGGCCTCATTTTCCGCCTCGGCCGCCGCTGGTCGCGGTATCGAGGTGGGTGGACCGTGCTCTCCGCGCACCGACTGGCCGCGTCCGCTGGAGAAACGCGCCCGGAGATCGCGTTCCCGCCTCGCGCCACTGAACCTAAATTCCGCAGTAACCACTCGCTGGCGCTCGTGGCCACGAGCGCCAGCGAGTGGGTCATTCGACGGAACTGCGGAATCTAGGCTGAATTGTGATGGCTAAGGCTTTCCCTCGAACATCTGCTCCATCGCCCGGCCTTGGGCCGTGGGCAGCGCGATCCCGAGGAGCCGTGCGATCGTCGGGGCGACGTCGAGGTTGTTCACGCGGTCGAGCTTCATCCCCTTCCTGATGCCGGCGCCGCTCGCGAGGAAAATTCCGTCGAGCTCCGGATCGGTCGACGCGTAGCCGTGCGTGCCGCCATAGTTGATCGCCGGGCCCGTGACGATGTCGCCCGTGGCGGCACCGGTGAAGGCGTAACCGGCCTTCGGAAAGAGGATGAGCTCGCCCATGGCGGGATTCTCCCCGGGCGTGGGCATGCCGAGCGACGGCGCTTCGGCCCCGTCGAGCACGCGGTCGACGCCGGCCGTGCGCGCAAAGAGCTCCTTCAGTTTCGGCACGAGCTCGGCCCGCCGGTCGGGATCGGTCACGTAGACAAACGCGATGCCGCCCTGCGTGCCGGTGTAGGCGTCGCACTGCGCGATCGTCGGCCCGGTCGCACGGAGGAGGCCGGCCTGCTTCAGGACGACGTTGGGGTAGATGTAGTGCTCGACCTTCTTGAACCCGTGGTCGGTCGTGACGATCACGGTCGTCTGCGCGCGGCGGCCGCTCGCATCGATGGCACGCAGGAGCTGCCCCACGAGATGATCGGCGAGCGCGAGCGCCGAGATGCTCGCCAGCGAGCCGGGTCCAAAGCGGTGGTGCGTCGAATCGGTGTTCAGCGGGTGGAACAGCAGGAGGTTGGGCTGGTGGCGGGCGAAGACGAAACACGCGGCGCGCGTCCAGAGCTCGTCGCGCCACACGATATTGCGGCGCCCGGAGCGTGCGGCCTCGACCTCGTCGGCCGTGGCGATGCCGGCGGCGATCATTTCCTGCGGGAGCGTGGCCGCCGGGTCGGGCAGCTCGGCGAAACTCCACGTGATCGTTTTCGGACGCGTGATGGCGACCCAGTCGACTTCGGCGGTCGTCAGGCCGGCATTGAACGCGGCATCGTAAACCGTCGGCACCCGGACGAGCAGCGCCTTGTCCACCCACGGTTCGATTTTCACCGGCTTGCCGGGGCCCTGGCGCGTGGCGAGGCCGTTGTAGAGGACACCGTGCTGGCGCGGCGTCACACCGGTGACGAGCGTTGTGTGATTCGGCCAGGTAATCGCGGGATTCGAGATGGTCATCGCGTCGGCGACCGCCCCCTCGGCGGCAAGCCGGCGGAGGTTGGGCAACGGGATCGACGGATCGCGCCAGAGGTAGGCCGGGAAACCGTCGAGCGTGATGAGGACGACGTGGCGATCGCGGTTGGCGGCGACCGCCGGCCAGGCGGCAACGAGCACGGCGAAAAGGATGGCCGTGCGGCGGACGGAGTAGGGTAAGTTCATGGCGGAGGCGCACAAGTTTCACGGCTCTGCCCGCCTCTCGCGGGATGGGCACGGATCGGAGTTGCTCGAGAACGATTGGTTGAATCGGTCCGCGCAGCGGACCTTACTAACGAGGCGCCTACCGCCACCCTTTCGTCAACCCCAGATTCCCGATCACGTGCGCGTGCAGAACGGTCTGTGGCTGCGCCTCGTTAGACGACATCCTGCATGCGCCAGCCGCGGCGATAGGTGGGATAAAGGAGTTTATCCGCTTCGGGCAGGCTGGTCCGCATGGCCACGGGATCCCAGGTGAATTTCTTGCCGACCAGAATCGCCATCGTGCCCAGGCAGACCATTTCGGTGAACGGCACGGAGTACTCGAAATTCGAGCCGGCGAGCTCGGGCTTGCCCGCGCGAATGGCGGCGATCCACTCCTTGTGCGGGTTGGCCTCGGGCACGCGGGGGATCGTCTTCGGCGGGAATGAAGCCGACAACTCCTGGTGCAACGTCTCGGGAATGATGCGCGGGCTGTTGCAGTAGTCGTTGCCGTCGTAAACGGTCGCCTTCGAGCCGATGAGCAACTGGCCGCCCCTCGCCAGCGTACGGGTCTCTTCCATCTGGGCGGGCTTTTCGGGTCTCCGACCGCCTTCATACCACACCAGCTTCACCGGCGGCAGTTTGCCGCGGGCTGGGAACTGATAGGTGACAATCGCTGATTTCGGGAACGCCACCTTGGTGAGGCCGTCGATTTCGGTCAGCTCCACGCTCGTGGGGGCGCCGAGTTGCAGATCCCAGAAGGCGGCATCCATCAGATGACACGCCATGTCGCCGAGCGCGCCGCAGCCGTAGTCGTGATAACCGCGCCACTTGAAGGGGTGGATTTCCTTGCTGTACGTGCGCACTGGCGCGCGGCCGAGAAACTCGTTCCACGCGACGCCTTGCGGTACAGGTTCGGCGGCGGGCCACTCGGGCATGCCCTGGGGCCAGACGGGACGGTTGGTCCAGATGTGGGCTTCGCGAACCTCCCCCAGAACACCGGCATCGAACCATTCCTTCACCAGGCGGATGCCCTCGCCGGCGTGGCCCTGGTTGCCCATCTGCGTGCAGACCCCGTTAAGCCGGGCCAGGCGGAGCAGTTCGCGCGCTTCACCGACCGTCTGGGTGAGGGGCTTTTGCACGTAAACGTGCTTGCCCATCATGATCGCCATGTAGGCGGGCAGGAAGTGCATGTGATCGGGCGTGGCGATGCCGACGGCATCGATCTGGTCGTCCATCTCGATCAGCATCTTTCGGAAATCGGTATAGCGTTTCGCGTTGGGAAAATCCGTCATGAGCCGCTTCACGTTGGCCACCTTCGCCTCCTTGGTGGCCTCCTTCGGCGCCTTGGCCGCCTTGGCCGCGTTGGCCCCCCTGGGCTCCGTGGGCCCCTGCCAGTCGATATCGCACAGGGCGACGACCTCCTCGTCCTTGTGCGCCATCGCATCGCTGAAACCCTTGCCGCCGCAGCCAATCTGGGCGAAGCGCACCTTGGCGCCGGGTGCGATCGGGCGGGGCTTGCGCGGCGCTTTTGCCAGCGTCACGCAGCTGGACAGTCCCAACATGGCCGCAGCCATGGTCGAGAAGTAAACGAAGTCGCGACGAGTCAGTGCGTTTTTTGACATAGGAGGAATGGTTCTGGCGTTCTGGCGATGGCGAGACGCTCCGGCGGGAGCGGGGTTTCCGGGTGTTTTGCGGGGAGGCAGAGGGCGGAGAGCGGGCAGTTTGGATGCTGAGGATGGCGGCCGGTATCGGTGGCAAGCCGCCGACACCAAGCCCGGCGATTGAAGCCTAAACCGGCGGCGGAGCCAAGCCCCGAGTGCTTGAATTTGCGCGGGAGGGCGCACATCAGTTTTTGGAAGGGTCGGAAGAAACGGCGTGAGGGAAGAGAAGGTGCCACCGGCCATTGCGGCGGAAAGTTTCAAGACAGAGCAGCGCTTCGTCGCCGATTTGGGTCCAAAATTGGCCGGGCCGCTTGAAGCGACACTGGTATTGTCGGCAGGTGACGGGTCGAAGGAGTCAGGTTGAAACAGTTGTGATCCCCGTCCACCGGTCGCCGGATCCCCCGTAAATTGGGGTATCTCCGGAATGGTATGAGCATGCCGCGGCCCCCGTTATGGCGGGCATGGCGCGTAAGCTCCGGTTGGAATTCCCCGGGGCCTGTTATCACCTCATCAACCGCGGAAACTATCGGGCCGACGTCTTCCCCACGACGGGTGCGAAGGCCGCCTTCGAGCGCTGCCTGTTTGAAGCCTGCGTGAAGTCGAACTGGCTGGTGCACGCCTTTACCACGATGTCGAATCACTACCACCTGGCGGTGGAGACTCCCGAAGGCAATCTGGTCGCGGGCATGCATTGGCTGCAGGCGACATTCGCCAACCGATTCAATCGCCTGCGCGGCGAACACGGGCACCACTTTCAGGGACGCTACAACGCCATCCTGGTGGAACCGGGCGAGGCACTGGGAAGAGTGTGCGACTACATTCACCTCAATCCGGTGCGGGCCGGCATCCTGCCGATCGAACGGCTGCGGAACTACCGCCATTCGAGCTATTGGTATCTCTGGCAGCCTCGCCGGCGGCCGCCCTTTCTGCTCGTGCAGACCGCCCTGGCAGAGGCGGGCGGCCTGGGCGACTCACCGGCGGGCCGCCAAAGCTACGCGGAATACTTGGCGTGGCAGGCGGCAAACAGGCCGGCCGGGTGTTCGAAAGCTTACGCGCAGCTCAGCCGGGGCTGGGCCTTGGGCACGGCTGGCTTCAAGGCCGCCCTCATCAAAGACCACGCCGTGGCGGCAGAGGCCAGGGCCTGGGAACGCGCCGGTGCCCTCGAAATTCGGGAAGGGCGATGGGCCGAGATGCTCGCTCGCTGCCTCGAACGCCTCGGAAAGACGAGGGCCGACGCCCAACGCGATCGCAAGAGCGCTCCCTGGAAGGCCGCGGTTGCGCTCACGCTCAAGGAGCGCACGCAAGCCAGCAACCGCTGGCTGACCGGCCACCTCCACATGGGCCGCCCCGAGGCAGTCAGTGTCTATGTCCAGCGCCTCCGCACCAGCGGCGTCCGGGGAGATCGCGACTGCCGACGTCTCACCACAATTGTTTCAACCTGACCCCTTTTCCCCCCCCGCGGTGGAATTTCGGTGCGTCCGCGGCGGGCGCGAGGGAAGCGGCGAGCAGGCTGGAGGCGATGACCAACGCGCCGGGGCGGCGCGGGAAGACGGCGAAGTGGCTCATGCGAAGCATGCTCACCGGTCTTCGCCGGCGCCGCAAGCTGAACGGTGATTCAAATCCAACCCGTTTTTGCCTTGGCTGGCGGGCGCATCGGTAAAATCAGACCATCCGGATGGGGGCAGGGGCGTTCGGCGTTGGGTTCGTCCCACCATCGACGCCCGTCCGAACACCGAACGCCCTGACCCCGTCCGATCGCTGGCGCTTGAGCGGAATGATCGTCAGGAGGCGGCGAGCGCGTGCCGCAGGAGATCGAGTTCGAGCGCGCGACGAAGGCGGAAGCGGCGTTGGCGCCCCGCATTGGTGCGGCGTTTCTCCTCGGCGGACTTCGCGGGCCGGCCGGCGCGCAGGCGCAGGGGAAAATCGATCAAGGGCGTAAAGAGATTGCGGTTCTTAAAGGCCGCGGGACTGTCGCGCAGGGCGAGGAGGCGTTCAGCCGGAGCCTCGACGCTGAACCACGGGTCGGCCAGAAAGCGATTTGGGCGGCGGGACCATTCGGGCGCATTGAGTCCGGCGACGTTTGCGGCATGCTCAGCGTATGCCGCCAACCATGCATCGGCAACCCGGCCCACAGGAAATCGCTTCGCCAACAATACAGGTTCCGGGGCGAGCGCACGTCGCAAAGTGGAGCGCGTGCGGATGGCGCGGACGGTGTGCAGCCAGTCCTGCAATTCCCACCCGAAACTGCGCAGGTCTTCGCTGCGTTGGGCGACTTCGGCCAGACTATGCGGGCGTTGGTTCATGAGGCGGAAGGTTTCTTGGGAAGGTCGGCCAACAGGCGGATGACCATGCTGCGTGCGAATTCATGCGGAATTTCTCCGGGAAAGAAGCGTTCGAAAATCTTGTCCACGGCCTCAAGATTCGCCGGTTTGATTCGGTGGAGCAAGAACCGGATATCGGGTTCATCCCCGGGGTATCCGGGCAAAGGTGGGCGGGCGGCCCTGAGCTTCAAAGCGAGCAAGTAGTTCGCGGTGGGAATCGTGATGGCAAGACCGGGTTCAAATTCCTTGCTCGGAAAAGGGCGGCGCTGGTCGTGCGGAGATAGAAATTGCTGAACCTCTCCGTTCAGCCAGTCCTCGGGAAGATCCTGCTCTATTGCGACGACCTTAACCAATCGCGTGCCCGCGTCCGCTGGCTTGATGATCGCATCCACGTCCTTCGTGGCCTCGCGCGAGCCGTAAACGAGGGTGAAGACGGCGCCACCATAGAGCGCGAGTTCCAGTACGAGGCCTTCGGCCGTCGCCAGTTCGGACAGCCGGCGCAGGGCCTTGGTCAGGCGGGCTTTGGTGAGCCACTCGTACGGCATGAATAAAACGTTACGTTGCGTTATAACGCTTTGCAAGCCTGTTGTTGCCGGCGACGGAGTCGGCGAGCTGCGCCTGACGCAATACAAAGCCCCGGACCGACCAACGGGGTCAAGCTTTGGGGTTTGGGGTTCGTGACTTCCACCGGATTCACCCGCGGATTCTCCCCCGCCAGGAGCAAGTGATTCGGCATCAGGCCTCCGGCCTGCACCCGCCAGCCGGTCTTCCCGCAGGCTTCCCCCGGGGCACATCACGCAAGCCGTCTTCGGTTGCTCCGCGCGGAATACGGGTGAAGGGCGGAAGGGTAATTGCCCCAGTTGAGCAGAGGATAAGTTCCACCCTCCGATTCCAGCCTCAGCTTGCGCACCATGACGCCCGCGGCAGCACCCGCTGACGCCCACTGTCGACCCCAAACCCCAAGGCCTGACCCCGTCGGCGATCCTTGAGCTCCCCTGCCATCCAGACCAGCGGCTTGTCGTCTTGAGACGGTCGCAACGTGCTCGATGGGAATAACGTTTGCTAAGCGGGAGCGGTGGGTGGCCCGGCATCTCCAGGGAGGTCAACAAAATCGTGGGGATATAATGATGGGTCCGTGCACCGGCATGATTCTGTTCTCATGATTCGTTACCGACGACATGGAATCTCCTTGAGAGGCATGCGTGTTCCTTGACAATCGGGTAACGGTATCACCCATGGCCCACGACCCGAATACCACTGCTGCAGTCACGAATCGCGGGCCCCG
>JACQWL010000302.1 GCA_016209255.1 Verrucomicrobiota bacterium | reverse complement strand
CCCGGACGTCACCAACATCAACAGCTACCTCTCAAACCGCTACAATCACCGGGTGTTCGCCGGCACGGACAAGTACCAAGGCGCCGTCGTTAACATAAAGAAACAATTCAACGGCCCCGTCCCTTCCTGGATCAAAGCCGGTTTGCGCGTGCGGAAGCAAGACCGTAATTTATTTAACGACCAGTATAGCTGGAACTATATAGGCCCCGACGGCGTTATGGGCATTAACCCGGCAACAGGAAGAAATGACGACAATCTCGCCCAATTTGTGCAACCCGGCATAATCCGTTGGGGCAAGCTGGATCGCTATGCGCTCTTGCCGTGGCTGACGCGCCCGGGTGCCGATACCTATTATGACACTTACGACTATTCAGGCTATAACTTTGCGACCGCGTTGCGCGAACATCCTCAGTATTTCAGAGAGGATGTTGCGCTCAGCACAATGACCAAGCTGAATAACCGACAGCAATTCCAAGAAACCATTAACGCCGGTTATCTTATGGGAAATGTTGAACTCGGAAAGCTGAGAGTTTTGGGAGGCTTAAGGGTGGAAGAGACCAAGGTCGAAGCGGAAGGGGCCAAGAATGAAATCACCCCGGCGGAAGCGGCCCTGCGGGCTGCGTTTGTCGGGCCGCTGACCGAAGCGGAGATACGGCGGCGTAACACGGCTCAGTATAGCGGGCGTTTGACCGCGGCCGGTGATTATCGTAAAATATTCCCTGGGCTGCATTTCAAATATGAACCCATCAGAGGATTGCTTGCCCGCCTCGGCTACTCGACGAACATCGGACGTCCGCCCATTGGCACACTCATCCCGAGGACAACGATTAATAATGAGACCCGAGCCATCTCCAGCAGCAACCCAAGCCTCAAGCCACAAACTGCGGATAATTTCGACCTCGGCGTGGAATATTACTTTGAACCGGCTGGGCTGATTTCGGCGACCGTGTTTCTGAAGGAAATGAAGCAGTTCATCTTTACCAAAGGCGGGCAGATCGTGGGCGCAGGGCCGGATAATGGCTTTGGGGGAGATTACGTCGCCTACACTTTGACGAGCCAAAGCAATGGCGGTCAGGCGCGAGTCCGCGGGTTCGAACTTGCCTACCACCAGCAATTCACCTTTCTGCGGGGGTTTTGGAAGGCCTTTGGCGCCTACGCCAACTATGCACGCAACGATACTTATGGCGATTATGGCGGCGCCATTGCGACCACCAAGGTCGCGGGATTCGTGCCGGAAACCGCCAATGCCGGCATTTCTTATATCAGAAATCCGCTCAGTATTCGGTTCCAGTTTAACTACTCCAGTCGCCGCCTTGTCCTTGTTGCCCCCACTCCGGCGCGGCTGCTGTACGAGCGGGCGCGCTCCGCTCTTGACCTCAAAAGCGTCTATAAATTCAGCAAGAATTATTCGTTTTTTCTTGATGTGACCAACCTCAACTCCGCGGAGGAGCGGGCGCGGGAGTTCGAAGGTGGACGGCGTGGTTTGAATTACAACACGGGCCCCTTGCTCCTGACCGGAATTAACGCCAACTATTAGGAGGCCGGAAGAGTGCAAGGTTTCGAGGGGGTTGGCGGGAACTGCTCTCATTTCTTTTTTGCCCAACGATGGATTAGGCACTCGATCGCAGCGCTTGGCCCGACGCGTTTTAAAAACAGAAATATCCCGTCTATGAAATCGATCGATCGTCGCACTTTTCTCAAGGCCACGACGCTTGCCACCGCGGCCCTCTCGGCCCCTGGCACCTATGGGCTGGCGCAGGTGGTTCAAAACAGAGTGCCGTCCACCGCGGCATCGTCTGGTGATCCGTGGATCGTCGACACCAACGTCAATGTACTCGGCTGGCCGTTCCGTCACCTGAAATACGGAGAAACCGGGGCGCTCGTGGCCAAGCTCAAAAAGCACCGCGTCCGGGAAGCGTGGGCGGGGACTTACGAGGCATTGTTTCACAAGGACATCGACGGCCTGAACACGCGGTTGGTGGAAGAATGCCGGCGCCACGGCGACGGGATGCTCGTGCCGTTCGGCAGCGTCAACCTGGTGTGGCCCACTTGGGAAAAGCGCCTGCAGATTTGTCACGAAGTTCACCGGATGCCGGGAGTCCGAATCTATCCGGGATATCAGCCCTTCGACTTCGACCACCCGGATTTTCCGCGTCTCCTGCGCGCAGTTGCCGAACGAAATCTGATTCTTCAAATCAGCCTGCAAATGGAGGATCCCCGCGTCCATCATCCGGTTGTCCAAATCGGCACCCGGAAGTCGGGGCTTTTGTTGAATCTACTCCGGGAGGTTCCCCATGCCAAGATTCAGCTTCTGCATTGGGGACAGGACAGTACCATACGCGGCCGAAATTTTCTGCCGCGGCTGCTGGCTGCGGCGAACGTGTTCCTGGACATCTCAAATCTGGAGGCGACCGAAGGTCTTGGCCGCATGTTCGCGGGCAACCACTGGGAGATCGAAGGAAAGTTTCCGGTGGAAAGGTTTCTTTTCGGTTCACTGACGCCCTATTTCCCGCTCGAGTGCGCAATGCTGAAGCTGTTCGAGTCGACGCTCACCCGGGAGCAAATGGCGGCGGTGATGGAAGGAAACGCGCACCGCTTGCGGGCCTGAGCCGCGAGCAACTGCGAATGATCCGAAGGTAACACGCACTCCCATGAACCTGAACGAATTTGCACTGAGCCCAACCGTTTACGGACTTCCCACCAGGGACGAGCTGGTGGAACTTCGGATCTGGGATTGTCATTATCACGGCTTCGTACGGACGGACAACGACCGTAAGCATTTCGAGACGATGCGCGCGGTCGAACGTCTGGGGATCGAACGAGTGATTGCCCTGGATATTGGAGGCGACACGAACCCGCCGTGGAACACCTTCATTGAAACGGAATTTGACCGCCGTAAACTTGAGATTTTGCGCCAGTACCCGGACAAGGTTTCAGGGGTCATCCGCATCGATCCATCCGACCCGGACGCCAGTTGTCGGAAGATGGAAAAATGGATCCGCAACGGTCCTTGCATCGGCATCAAATACACGGATGGCTCGATGAATAATCGGGACAAGATTCCATGCAGTCATCCCAACAACGATCCGATTATCCGAATGGCCCGAGAACTCGGCGCGGTGGTCTATGTGTGCGCGTGGTTTCTGGTGGGCGGCTCACCATGCAGGGTGGACGGCGCCAACCGGCCGGGTTCATCCACCCCGCTGGACATTGCCCGCCTGGCGCAGCGTTTTCCGGATGTTCCGATAATCTGCGGCCATTCCGGCGGCGAGTGGGAACTGGCGCCGGACGTAATCGAACCTCACCGAAACGTCTACTTCGAATTCGCCGGCTCCGACCCTCATTCTGGCTCGGTCGATTATGTCGTCAAGAAATTGGGCGCCGATCGAATTACGTGGGGAGGACATGGCCCCTCGCGCAGCTATGCGACGGAGCTGTCCAAGGTGCTCGACGCCGATTTATCGAAGACCGACCGGATGAAAGTTCTAGGCCGGAACTATCGTCGCATCACGGCCGGGATCTTTGCCAGCAAGGGGATCAAGATCGATGTGTGATCCCACGCCAATTTCGTCAGGCAGGCTATGCGGACTCAGGCAGGCTTCCTTGGCCCGGCTCCACAGCCAGGTCGAAAAAGGGCCTTGAGAGGCCACACTCCACGGCGCACCCGGTTTCCGGTGAAACTGCCAGGGTGCCGTGAGAGCAAGAACATCAAAAGTACGATTCGTCACCTTGCACATTTGCGCGCGTGGAAATTCAGGGATCGGGTCGTTCATACCGGCTTTGATGGCGCCTACCGATTTCCCTACCTTCCATTGCGGGCGGAAAATTTGTCGGAGTCCTATCCTATACAGGGCTGGGTCTGCATGTAACATGCGCAGGGACTAATGGCGCTGTGTTTAGTAGCATGTAGTAGCAAACGACCATAATCGGCATTCGACCCCAATACCATGCTTCGACCGTTACTCCTCCTGTCCATGTCGACCTTCATTGCCACCGTGGTCACACCGACCATTGGGTCAGTATCGCCAGCCACATTTACGGCCGGTGTCGCCAGTGCCGATATCACCCCGGATCCCAAGATGAAGAACTGGGTGCGGCGGCAGCCCTACGGCGCGTTGAGCGATCCGCTTTTTGCGCGAGCGGTGGTGCTATCGGACGGAATCACCAAAATTGTGCTCCTGGCGTGGGACCTCCTGGACGCGAAAGAATTCGCCGTGGCGCGGGTTCGCACCGCGATTTCCAAGGTGACGGGCATCCCCGGAAATCACGTCATCGTCCATGCCTCGCACAATCATTCCGGTCCCCAATCCGAAATGGGACCCGGGCCTTCTCCGGAGGTTGACATGCGGACCTCGTGGCCGACGCAACAAGATCCGCTTTACCGGGCATGGGCGGATCGCGTGGTTCAAACCTGTGTCGATCTGGTGGCGAAAGCGGATGCGGCACGTCAGCCCGCCACCCTTGCGGTCGGACGCGCATTCGTCGGGGAGTGGATGTTCAATCGCCGCCCCATCAAGCCGGATAACGCCGTCGACTCCATGGCGAGCCCGGCAGATCCGTATGTTTTGGGCAAGGAGCTGCGCTTTGGAACGGTCGATCCGACGATGACGGTCCTGAGCTTGCGCGCCGTCGACGGGAAGGGAATCGCCACGCTTTTTCACGCGCCGATCCACGCGGTTTCGATTTACCCGACGTATCCTGGAATTTCCGCTGACTGGCCGGGGGCGGTCGTGAGACGGTTGCGTGAATCTCCAAGTGGCGAGCCGATCTTTTTGCAGGGATGCGCCGGCGACATCGTGCCGGCGCGGCGCGGATTCGAGGCGGTGAAGGCAATGTCGCAATTGATCGCGGAGCGCGTGGTGGCGGCGCAGAAGGTTGGGGCGCAATTGGAAACCGGTCCGCTGCGCACATCCCGCGCCCTTATCGGAATTCCTGCCACTGCGGCCGCGAGCAGAGAGCTGGGACGCGACAGCATCGAGGCGGAGGTTCAGGTGGTGAGCTTGGGCGCTTCGGCGATCGTCACGCTGCCCGGCGAGCCGCTTTTGGAACTTGGCACGGCGATCCAGCACCGGTCGCCGTTTCCCCACACGCTCGTCCTGGGCTATGCGAATGGACGGGGTATCGGTTACGTCGGGCTACCCGGGGGAAAAATCAAGGGTGGCTACGAAATGAGCGAGGACGTGGGACTCGGTGCGGACGAGGCAGGCGGATTTTTGGTGGAAACGGCGGTGCGGCTCCTGGAGGAACACGCGGTCGCGTCGAAGCGTTGATGGTCGAACTTTTTTTTCACCGGGAAAACAAAGGCACCGTCCCTCGTACGAGCCCGACTTTCGCACCCGCCGAGGATCAATATCGAGCCGGCAGCGACTTACGCGCGGCAACGGGCGCAGGTCGGCACACAAAATTGATTTTCACCCTGCCGCCGCGACCTGTGAGGCGTTGACGCCTGGCGGGGGTTGCGCCGGCAAGCTCCACTCCAGTCGCCCCAGCAGCACGGCTTGCGCCGGCTCCCAGAGTTCACCGGAACGGCATCAGCGCCGCGCCGCGCCAGCCGGTCATGGGTGTACAAATGCCAGCGAATTTGTAATGGCGTCGAGGATGGGCGCGGGGGCCACACCCAGCGCCAGGATGCCGGCGATCAGCAGCACGCACACCACCCGGGTGGGCCAGTCGAGGGCAATCCGGGGCTGGTCATTCGCCGCCTCGCCGAACACGGCCTCCCGGATGACGCGAAGATAATAGTAGACGGCGATGGCGGCATTGACGACCGCGATGATCACCAGCGCGAGGTGGCCCTTGGACAGCGCCGCGGTGAGCAGGGTGAGTTTGCCCATGAAACCCACGAAAGGCGGAATGCCGGCGAGGGCGAACAGGCCCGTGATCAGCGTGAGCGCCAGCAGCGGAGAGCGGCGATGCAGACCGGCGAGCTCCGCGATCGCGACATTCGTGCCGTCGCGCGAAACCTTGCAGATCACCACAAAGCAGGCGAGGACCATCAGCAGGTAGCCAACGATATAGTAAAGCGCCGCCGCAAAGCCCGCGTCGCTCAACGCGACAAAGCCGACCACCGCGTAGCCCGCGTGCGCGATGCCCGAGAAACCCAGCAGCCGCTTCAGGTCTTTCTGCGCGAGGGCAATCAGGTTGCCATAGAACATCGACGCGATGGCGAGGCCTGTCAGCAGGGTCGCAATCGTGTGGTTGTCCGGCGAGGCCAGCGAGACGAAGCGAATCAGCACGGCGACCGCGCCGATCTTTGGCAGCGAGGCGATGAGACCGGCGGTTTCGTTGGACGCGCCGTGGTAAACGTCGGGGGTCCAGAAGTGGAACGGGAAAACCGCCAGCTTGTAGAAGAGTCCGCAAAACGCGAGGGACAGGCCGGCGATCGCGAGGGGCGAGTGGATCACGGGTTGGAGCCGAATCATCATCAGTGGCAGCGAGGTCGTGCCGGTCAGGCCGAAAAGGTAACCCAGGCCAAAGAGCATGAGGCCGTTGGCCGCGACGCCGAACATGATGTATTTAATCGCGGACTCCATCTGGCTGCGCTGCCCCTCCCGCTCGCGGCGCATGGGCACGAGGAAATAAAGCGGGAACGACGACAGCTCGAGCGCGATGACGAGCGTGATGACTTCGACGCAGCTCACGAGCATCACGAGTCCGGAAACGCTCAGCGTGAGGAAGAAAAAGTATTCCGGCTTGATGCGGGCGCGGATATCCGGGAGGTCGCCGCTGAGGAGCAGGACAAGGGTGAAGCCGCCCGCGAAGACGAGTTTTAGAAGCTGGGAAAACGCGTCGATCCGATAGGCCCCACTGAAGAGGACCGCCCGCTGTCCCAGGCAAAATGCACAGCACACGACGGTCGCCAGCGCGATGACCAGTGCCACCGTCCGGGCCTGGCCGCCCCGCGACTCGCCGAGCGTGATCACGAAGAGGACCAGCGCGCCCGACAGCAGGACCAGCTCAGGAAGGAACGCCATGAGTGAGGAGACGATCATGGTCTAGTCCGCATGTTTCTTGCGGGATCGGCCCGCGACTGAAAGCGTATAGAAAACCCATCGTAGCCCGTTGCGTGAGCAGCGGGACCGAAGTTACAGCGGAACGCACGAGGGCCCGTGCGCTCACGCGCGGGGCTACGGGAATGGGCTTCCGAGATCGTCGCGGCCGACGACGAAGGGGATGGATAGGGGCCCAACGCGGCACCTAACCGCAACCCGCCTGAGGCGGGCCAGCCAAAGAAGGCTGAGGGGGATGGCCACAAAAAGGCGCAAAAAATCGGAGGGCGAATGAGGCTCTCAAGGCGCCTATGGGCGCGCGGAGAATTCTCGCCGGCCGGACAGATCCTTTTTGTGCCTCTTTGTGGCCATAAGTGTCCAGGCGGCTTGGGTGCATTTTCAGGGATCGTAGGCCGATGGACTCGGATAAGACATCGATCTTTCGGGTCAAGTTTGAGACCGTCGTTCAAATCCGCGCAAAGCCGCGCCATCCCGCCGGGCCGTAGCCTCTGGGCCGGAGGCCGCGGTGAAAAATCCGAGGTCTTGGTTTGGTTGCGGTTCATCCGGTGTGTTTCATTGCATGGCCGCAACCCGGCCGGCCTGTTCGACGAGGTGCAGCACGCTGGCGTGCATAATGCGGACAAACGGTTGCGGATGGAGACCGATCCAGAACACGAAAACCAGGAGCGGCGTCAGGGTGATGACTTCCCGAAATTCCAGGTCCTTGATTCCGGCATGCGCGGGGTTGGCCGTGCCGCCCCAGGCCACGCGTTGCAGCATCCTCAGCATATAGGCCGCGGCGAGCACGACGCCGGGCACGGCGCAGACCACGAGGAGCTTCGAATGCGCGAAACCGCCGGCGAGGACGAGGAATTCGCCGATGAAGCTGTTGGTGCCGGGAAACGCGAGGGACGACAGGCAGAACACGCCGAGAAAACCCGCGAAGATCGGCATGAATTTCCCGAGGCCGGCGGCCGCCCCGAGTTCACGCGTGTGCAGCCGTTCGTATACGAGTCCGACCGCGATGAACAAGGCGCCGGTTGTGACGCCGTGATTGATCATGACGAGGATGGCGCCGTCGATGCCGTTGGCGTTGAGGACGAAGATGCCGAGCGTGGCGAACCCCATGTGGCCGACGCTGGAATAGGCGACGAGTTTCTTCAGGTCGCTTTGGGCGAGGGCGGTGAATCCGCCATAGAGGATGGCGACGACGGAGAGCCACAGGACATAGGGCGCGAAGACCTCGGTGGCGTACGGCGTGATGGGCAGACAAAAGCGGAGAAACCCGTACGTGCCCATCTTGAGCAGGACGCTGGCGAGCAGCACACTGCCGGCCGTCGGTGCCTCCACGTGGGCGGCGGGCAGCCACGTGTGAAACGGAAACATCGGCACCTTGATGGCGAAGGAAATGAAAAAGGCGGCAAAGACCCAGAGCTGGAAGACAGCCGTGTAGGGGTGCCCCATCATGCCGGGAATGCTGAAACTTCCCGTTTGGAGGCGCAGCGCAATGAGCGCGACGAGCAGGAAGACCGAACCCGCCATCGTATAGATGAAAAACTTGATCGCCGCGTACACCTTGCGCGGGCCGCCCCACACCCCGATGAGCAGCGCCATCGGGATCAACATGGCCTCCCAGAAAACGAAGAAGAGGATGGCGTCGAGGGCGCAGAAAACACCGACCATGGCCGTTTCCATGACCAGCAAGCAGATCATGAACTCCCGGACCCGGGTCGTGATATAGTGCCACGAAGCGAGCACGCACAGCGGCATGATCAGCGTCGTGAGCAGCACGAGCAGCAGGCTGATGCCGTCGACGCCGAGCGAGTACTCGATCTTCAATCCCGGGATCCACGGCTTGTGCTCCACAAACTGGAAAGCAGCCGTGTCCGGATTGAACCGCCAGAACAGGGGCAACGACAGCACCGCGATGACGGTGGTGCAGGCAAGTGTCCACCAGCGCTGGAGGCGTTCGCCGGGGATCAACGCCAAGCCGGCCGCGGCCACCAGCGGGCTGAAGATCAGCACGCTGAGAAAAGGGAAGGCTGCGCTGGAGTCGGCAGGTGTCATGGCGCTAGCCGGGAAAACCCATCCTTGTCGCGGCGGTGAAGCCACCGGGTGTGCGTGGATTGCGCGGGGTCTTGCCGCCTTGCTGAATTTCCCGGCTACAGGCAAAACCGCGGCGCAGTTTTGCCAAAAACCAGGATTTTGACTGGGGAAGTGAGTTCATCACGAGAAATCGGTGAAAGGTCCGGACTAGAAGAGCACGAACACGGCGACCACGACGGTTGCGGTGGCGAACACCAGCGTGAGGTTTTCCTGCAGCGAGCCGCGCTGCGCGGCACGCAATCTCGAGCCGAAGTTGCGGACACCCGCCGCGAATCCATCCACGGCGCCGTCGATGATGCGGTTATCAAATACGCCGGACAGTCGCGAAACCGCCATCAACGGGATGAGTCCGGCCACGCGGTAAACTTCGCCGATGCCGGTGTCAATATACTGGATCGGCTTGCGGGCCAGCCAGAGAAAGGCGCGGCCGCCGACGCGATAGGGCCAGTCGAGGTCGAGGCTGATCTTCGCCTCCGGCTCGAGTTTCTTGATCAACAGAAAGAACCCGAGCGCGGTGAAGAGCAGAATCTGGAGCGTCTCCGAAACGTGGTAGGACGTGTACGGATGATAGTCCACCGGGTAAGGCAGCATCCCGTAGAGATACGGCGTGTAGCAACCGATGAAGATGCAGAGCACGGAGGTGATCGCCATCGCCGTCATCATGTTCCACGGCGGCTCGGCGGCGCGCTCCCACGTCTCCTTCGTACAGTGGTTTTTCCCGAACCAGATGAAATAGGGAACCTTCAGTCCGGTGTGCAGGAATGTGCCCGACGAGGCGACCATGAGACCGAAGGCGGCCCACAGCCTGTGCTCCTCGAAACCGGCTTGGAGAATCATGGATTTGCTTACGAATCCGCTGAACAGCGGGAAGGCCGAGATTGAGAGGCCGCCGACAAGGGTGAAGACGAACGTCCACGGCATTTTCTGGTAGAGTCCGCCGAGGTCGGTGAACTTGCTCCGGCCGGTCATGAACAGCACGGAGCCGCAGCCCATGAAAAGCAGGCCCTTGTAGAGAATATGGGCGAACGCGTGCGCGATGGCGCCGTTGAGCGCAAGCTGGGTGCCGAGTCCAACGGCGGCCACCATGTAGCCGACCTGGCTCACGATGTGGTAGGCGAGCAGGCGGCGGCAGTCGTTCTCCAGCACGGCGTAGACGACGCCATAGAGCGCCATGATGACACCGAGCACGGCGAGAATTTCCATGCCGGCAAAGCCGCGAATGAGCGCGTAGACGGCGGTCTTGGTGGTAAAGGCGCAGAGGAAGACGGACCCGTTGAAGGTGGCCTCGCCGTAGGCGTCGGGCAGCCACGCGTGAAGCGGCGGCACGGCGGCGTTGAGGATGAAACCGATCATCACGAGATATGCGGCGGGCGACGGGTGATGCACGTCGAAGGCGGCAAAGGCCATGCTGCCGGTCGCCTTGTAGTGCAGGATGATGCCCGCCAGCAGCGCCACGCCACCCGCCATGTGGACGAGGAGGTAACGGTAGCCGGCCCCGAGCGACTCAGCCCGGCCGCGGAACCAGATGAGAAAAACCGATGAGAGCGCCATCAACTCCCAGAAAAGGAAGAGGGTGAGCAGATCGCCCGCAAAGATGGCGCCGAGCGAGCCGGCCACGTAGATCCAGGCGACGGTGTGCTCGATCGTGCGCTTTACGTGCATCCCGTAGAGCGTCCCGAGAATGCACATCAGGCCCATGATATAGGCGAAGACGGTGCTCAGCGCGTCGACGCGGCCGAAGACCAGCGTGAACTGAAGAAAATGGACCTCGCCAAACGTGCCGCGGCTCAGCGCGACAATCCGCGCAAACGTCAGGATGGGGATCAACAGCAGCCAGCCCTGCCTCAGGCGCGCGGGCACCAGCGGCAGCAGCAGGCCGCCAATGATCAGGATCAGCGAAGGATGAAGCCAAAAACTGGAGGTTAGAGGCCGGAGGTCAGAAGTCAGAGCGCCGACGATGGCGGGAATATCACTCATCGTAGTAATCCTCGCGGGTCATGATCCCGGCGTGGCCAAACGCCTTGGAGACGAGGACGATCAGAGCGCAGGCCACGAACCCGAACGCGGCCCAGAAACCGGGGATGTGTTCCGCCTTGGTGTGGGCGTGGGTCTTGTTGACGAAAACCGGCACGGCATCGACCAGCACGAGCAGGACGAGAACCGCGAGGCAGCCGTAGATCACGGCCCGAAGATGGCGGCGCAGAAATTCGATCAGGCGGAGAAGTTTCATTTGGAAGCGGCCTGCACGACGGCCTGGGCGAACGACATGAAGAAATCGGGATAAAGCCCGATGAGCACCGAGATGGCGGCGGTGAGGCAAAGCGGGGCGACCATCGCGAGCGGGGCCTCCTTGTGGTGGTGGTGCGCGTCCTCGGCGGAAATCTCCCCGAAGAAGCCGTGGTAAACCACCGGTACGAAATAGGCCGCGTTGAGCAGCGTGCTGGTCACAAGCACCACGAGGATGCCGATCGATTTGGCGTCGAGCGCGCCGACGAGCAGGTAGAGTTTCGAGATGAATCCGGCGACGGGCGGCGCGCCGATCATGCTCAGCGAGGCGATGGCGAAGGCGCCAAACGTCCACGGCATTGCGCGACCCAGACCGCTCAGTTCGGAAATGTTCTTCTTGTGCGTCGCGACGTAAATGGCGCCGGCGCAGAAGAAGAGCGTGATCTTGGAAAAAGCGTGGTTGGCGATATGCACCAAGCCGCCCTCGATGCCGGTGGGCGTGAGCAGGGCGACGCCGAGGATGATATAGGACAGCTGGCTGACGGTGGAGTAGGCGAGCCGCGCCTTGAGGTTGTCCTTGCTCAACGCGACGATCGAGCCGACCAGAATCGTGATCGAGACAAAATAGGCGGTCGGCAGCCCGAGGTGCAGCCGGTCCATGAGGTCCACGCCGAAAACATGCAGCATCACCCGGACGGTCGAAAACACCCCGACCTTCACGACCGCGACAGCATGGAGCAGGGCGCTGACGGGGGTCGGCGCGACCATGGCGCTGGGCAGCCAGTTGTGCAGCGGCATGACGCCATTCTTGGCAAAACCGAAGATGCAGCAGATGTAGAGGACAGTGACCACACCGTTGTGCACACCGGCGGGCAGGATGCCCGTATGGACGTTGGTTGCGAAATCGAGCGTGCCCGAGAGAACGTAGATCAGAACCATCGCCGGGAGGATGAGGCCCTTGGCGGCGGTCGTGAGGTAGGTGAGGTATTTCTTCCCGCTCTCGTAGCCTTCTTCGTCCTGGTGATGCGCAACCAGCGGGTAGGTGCAGACGCTCACGATCTCGTAGAACAGGTAGAGCGTTAGCAGATTATCCGCGAACGCGCAGCCGATCGCGCCAAACAGCGCCAGGGCGAAACAGGTGTTGAACCTCGTCTGGGCGTGCTCCTGCAATCCGCGCATGTAGCCCGCCGAGTAGAAAACGGTGATCAGCCACAGCAACGACGCGACCACGGCAAAGATCATCGAGAGCGCGTCGGCGCGCAGCGAAAAGCTCAGGCCCGGCAGCAGCTCGAAAACGGTGTAGTGCAGCATCCGGCCGGCCTGTACGGCGGGAAGCAACGAGGCCGTGACGATGCACAGGGCCAGCGCCGCGACGAAAGAGCAGGCTTCGCGCACGTTCGGATGCCTGCCCGTGGCCATCACCAATCCCGCGCCGAGGAGCGGGGCGAGGATGGCGAGCAGGAGACGGATGTCCTCAGGCGCGTCCATGTCTCACCCTTTGAGCTCCGACAACCCCGCGGATTCGATCGAGCGGTAATTGCGATAGACCGCGATGATGATGCTCAGGGCGATGGAGACCTCGGCCGCGGCCAACGCCATGATGAAAAGGACGAAAATCTGCCCGACGGTCGGATCCGGCGCCATGAACCGGTTGACGGCCATGATATTCAGCGATGCCGCGGAGAAGATGATTTCGCCGGCGATCAGCATGCCGATGAGCGTGCGGCGCCGGATCAGGCCGTAGATCCCGACGGCGAGGAGAAAAGCGGCGACCACCAGATAGACGGCGGGCTGTTCGTGCAGGTGGAGGAGATTCATTCCTTGGTCCTCCCGAAACGGGCCACCACGAGTGCACCGACGATGGCGACAAGGAGCACGAGTGAAATCAGTTCAAAGGCCATGCTGTAGGTCGTGAGCAACGAGGTGCCGATGGCCTTCACCGAACCGTCGTTCACGCGCACGGGTGAGACCGGCCAGTTTCCGCGGACACCCAGGTGCGCCGCAGTGGCAAACACCGCCGCGCACACCAGCATCGCGCCGCCGCCCCACAGAATGGCGTGGTGCCGCTTCCCTATTTCCGGCGGCTCGTCGGGCTCCGAGAGCATGACGCCGAAAACAATGGTCACGCAGACGGCGCCGACGTAGATGAGAATCTCCATCAGGGCGAGGAACGGGCTGTTCAGAAAGTAGTACAGTCCGGCCAGGCCCACGCAGGAGATCATCAGGCCGCACACGCCCCGGATGATGCGCGTGCTGAGGGTCGCGATGAGCGCCCCGGCGAGGGTGGTCCCGACGGCGAGACCGAAGATCCCGACCACGATATAGTCGGAGAACGGGAAGGCGTTCATGGCGCCTTCTGCCCGGGGGACGGGGTCTTGGCCCCGGTGGCCAGTGCCGCGGGCGCCGTCACGGGCGTCGTTGCGACTGCCGCTGCTTGCGGCGGGTGATGCTTGCGCCAGATTTCCGCCTCGGCCTCGAGTCGCTTGACCAGATCCATGTGGCTGAAGTCTTCGCGGTTCAGGCTGACCACATTGTAGTCCTTCGAATACTCGATGGCGTCGCTGGGGCAGACGTCGACGCAGGAGCCACAGAGGCTGCACTTCGTGAAGTCGAGTTCGTATTCCGTCACGGATTTCTTCTTTTCCCCCTCGCGCTTGATGCCGTCGAGTTCGATGCAGTCGCTCGGGCAGGCCTTGACGCACAGGCCGCAGGCGGTGCAGCGGGATTTGCCCGTCTCCGGATCGAGGACGAGTTTGACGTGGCCGCGGAAGCGCGCCGGCATCTTCAGCGTCTGGTGCGGATACTGGACGGTGATGCTCGGCTTGATCGCCTGGCCCAGCGTGATCCGCATGCCGACGAGCAGGCTCTTGAAGCCACCGGCGACATCCCGAATTGCGGTCGAAAGGCTCATATGATTTTGATCATCACACCGGTCAGCACGAGCGTGAAGAGCGAGAGGGGGATGAGGATTTTCCAGGAGAGATTGAGCAGGCTGTAGAACTGCGTGCGGGGAAACGTCCAGCGGATCCAGATGACGGTGAAAATGAGCGCGTACATCTTCAGCAGGAACCAGAGCGGTCCCAGCACGCCCGAGAGCGCGCCAAAGGGGCTTTGCCAGCCGCCGAGGAAGAGGATCGTGGCGAGGCAGCAGCCGACGACGATGTTGGCGTATTCGGCCATGAAAAAGACACCGAAGCCCATGCCACCGTACTCGGTGAAAGCCCCCGCCACGAGTTCGCTTTCGGCTTCGGCCATGTCGAACGGCGCGCGATTGGTCTCGGCCAGCATGCAGATGAAGAAAATGACAAAGGTCACCGGCATGAGCGGGTTGACCCAGACCTTGAAAACGTTCCAGTTCCAGAACCAGCCGGCCTGCTGATGGATGATCTCGTTGAGATTCATCGTGCCCGTGACCATCAGCATCGTGATCACGACCAGCAGCATCGGAATTTCGTAGGCGACGTTCTGCGAGACCACGCGGGCGGAGGAAATGATGGCGAACTTGTTGCGCGAAGCCCAGCCCCCGAGCATGAGCGCCATGACGTTGATCGAGCCGAAGGAGAAGACCAGCAGCAGGCCGATGTTGAGGTCGCGGGCGACGAGGTTCGCGCCGAACGGAATCACCGCGAGGCACATCAAGGATGGCGCCATCACCATCAGCGGCGCCGCGCGGAACAACAGGGCGTCCGTGCCGGGTGGCACCATGATCTGTTTGGCGAGGAGTTTGATCCCGTCGGCGACCGGCTGGAGCAAGCCGGCGTAGCCGGCCTCGTTCGGCCCGGGGCGGCGCTGGATGCGACCGGCGCCTTTGCGCTCCGCGAGCACCAGGTAGGCGGCGTTGGCCCCGACGAAGGCGCAGACCCCGACCAGGTAGAGCAGGAGCCTGATGGGTTCGAGGGTGAGGAAACTCATCGAGGTGGCGCCGGGTCAGCGGTCAATGTCGGGGATGACAAGATCGAGGCTCCCCATCATGGCCAGGGCGTCGGGCAGGATCATGCCTTTGCTGGCCTCCTCGTACAGACTCAGGTTGGAAAACGAAGGGGTGCGGAGTTTGACGCGGTAGGGCACTTCCTTGCCGTCGCTCACAATGCGCACCATGAAGCGGCCGCGGGCCGCCTCGACGGCGTAGCAGGTGTCGCCCGGCGGCAGCTTCAGGACGCGCGGCACCTTGCCCATCACCGGGCCCTCGGGCAGCTGGTCGAGCGCCTGTCCGATGATGCGCAGGCTCTGTTCCATCTCGTCCATGCGCACGAGGTAGCGCGCCATCGAGTCGCTCTCCGGGTAGACCGGGATCTTGAATTCGAACCGCGAATAGACCGAGTAGGGCTCGGCCCGCCGCACGTCGTAGGCCACGCCGGAGCCGCGGATGACCGGACCGGTGGCGCCGTACTTGCGGCACAGCTCCGCGCTGATCCCGCCGATAGCGGTGAGGCGCTTGCGCAGGATGATGTTGTCGGTGACGAGATCGCGGTACATTTTCAGCCGCGGCTGCATGTGCTGTACAAACTCGCGGGTGCCATTGAGGAAGGTGTCGTCGACGTCGTTGTAGAGACCGCCGAAGCGGTAGTAGCAATAAGTCAGGCGCGCGCCGCAGAGGCCCTCGAGCAGGTCGAGGATTTTTTCGCGATCGTCGAACGCGTAGAGGATCGGCGTGAAGCCCCCGAGGTCCAGCAGCAACGCGCCCCACCAGACCATGTGGCTCGAGATGCGGTTGAGTTCGGAGGTGATGACGCGGATGTACTCGGCGCGCGGCGGGACCTCGATTTTGGCGGCCCGCTCCACCGCACCCACGAACGCGTGGGTGTAGTGCATCGCTGAAAGGTAATCAATGCGGCTCGTATTGGGGAGAAACTTCGCCCACGTGCGGTTCTCGCCCATCTTCTCGTGCATCCGGTGGATGTAGCCGATCACGGGCTCGGCGCGTTTGATCCACTCGCCATCCATCGTCATCAACACGCGCAGCACGCCGTGCGCGGCCGGGTGCTGGGGCCCGAGGTTAAGCACAAACGTCTCGTTCGGACAGTGCTGGTCGGCCTCCGGCCCGGCGGGGCCTCCGGCCCGGAGGGAGGAGCCCGGGGAAATGGAATCCTTTTGTGCGATCACGGCTGGTAGTCTTTGCGGAGCGGGTGAAAATCGGCGTCTTCCGGCAGGAGGAAGGGCTTGAGGTTGGGGTGGCCCAGAAAGCGGATGCCGAAGAAATCGTGCGTCTCGCGCTCGTGCCAGTTGGCCCCCGGAAACACGTGGAGAATCGTCGGCAGCTCCGGGTTGGCCCGCGGAATGCGCGTGCGCACGACCGCGCGCAGGGGCGCGGTCGGGTGAAAGTAGTCGTATACGACTTCCATCTGGTCCTGCGCGATCCAGTCGACGCCGGTGACGGTGTCCAAGCTGAAGCCGCTCGCATCGAGAATCCCGGCTGCGGCCGCCACCTGATCGGGTGCGACCGTGGCGTCGAAGTCGTAGCCTTTCAGCGCGTGATTGACGGTCTGGACGGGACTCAGCGGCGGCGGTGCCGCCGGAGCAAGCGCGCCGGTGGCCGCGGCAGGCGCGGCGACTGCTGCGCCGACAGGTGTAGCCGCGGTCGCCGACCCCGGACCGGCCTCAGCGAGGCCGGCTACAATCGGAGTACCGGCGGGTCCGTTCGCTCCGACCAGCCCGGTGAATTGCTCCGTGAGTTGCTCGAGCGAAGGGTTCATTCTTGCAGTTTCGCCACGGGGAAACGGCGGGTGCCCGTGATTTTTTCCTCCAGCTTCAAGATGCCTTCGATCAGTGCCTCCGGGCGCGGCGGACAACCCGGAACGTAGACATCCACGGGAAACAATTTGTCGACGCCCTCGACCACGGCATACTGGCCGGGATAAACGAATGGTCCGCCGGAAAGGGCGCAGTTGCCCATCGCGATCACCCACTTCGGTTCGAGCATCTGATCGTAAAGGAGCTTCACGGCCGGAGCCATTTTCTTGTTCACCGTGCCCGCCACGATCATCACGTCGGCCTGGCGCGGCGAGGGGCGAAACACTTCGGCTCCGAAACGCGAGAGGTCGAAACGCGCCATGCCCGCAGCCATCATCTCAATGGCGCAGCAGGCCAGGCCGAAGGTGAGGGGCCAGAGCGAGTTGGCCCGGCCGAGCGCCAGCAGGTCGTCCAGTCGCGCGAACTTTACGATCTGGGAGCACTCGACCGGAATCCCCGGCTTCGGCGTCAGTGGCGTTTCCATTCGAAGATTCCTTTCTTCCAGGCGTACACGATTACGAGGGACAGAATGCCCACGAAAATCACCAGTTCCACGAGATCGCGGATGGCAAACTGCTTGTTGTAGACCAGCGCCACCGGGATCAGAAAGAGGACATCGACGGCAAACGCGACGAAGACCAGGGCATACAGGTAATAGACGACACTGTACCGGATCCAGGCGTCGCCAATCGGCTCCATGCCGCACTCGATCGCCTGCCCGGTCTTGTTGAGGGTGTTGCGCGTCCAGGTCGGAGCGAGAAAGTAGACCAAAACAAACGGGCCAAAAGCGAAGGCCAGTCCGCCGAGGCAAAAGGCGAAAAGGTAAATAAGATCGCCGCTGAGGACGTCGTTCATGAAGAGAGAGTGGGTGAACCGGCAGTTTCAGAAACCGCCAGTGATTCCGTAGCGCCGCGACGGTAACAGGGACGGTCGGCGCCAGCATCGCACTGCTTGGTGTTTCATCCGCATTTCTTGCCGTCGCCGATGATCAGTCCGTGGAAGCAAGCGCAGGACAAGGGTGGGATCCCGGGCATCGCAACCCGCGTTTCTCCGGGTAAAAGCAACGGAATCGACAAGGCGCTTTGCCCCACCCGATTTGTCCACTGCGAAACGGCGCCTATAAGCTGGGTGAATCGCCGCCAACTCCGGGTTGCGGTATCGGCGCTTGGCCTTTGCCCGAGATGCTTGTCAGGCGATTTGCGACATGACTCCGTCAGCGGAGACCCGATCACGGCAATTTTGATCCACGGCTCAAAATTGGTCGCTCTCCCCGCTCGCACCCGTGAGCGGCGGTTTGGCTCAGGCCGACGACGCCGGGCGCGCGAGCGCCGCGGCCACGGCGGCGATCTTGGATCCATGCTTTCTCACGCCGTTCGCTTCCAGCCGTTCGAATTGCGGGTGCGCCAAGATCGGCGCTTGCACCGGCGGGCCGCCATCCTCGTCGGCTGCGTCCTTGAGCACGCCGGCGAGGCCGGCGATGGCGCCGTTCATCTGGTCGAGTTCGCGGCGCAGCGTGCGCTCGGAGCGGCGCGGCCAGTAGCCGCCCTCGTCGGAGATTTTCACCCGCGCGCCGAGCCCGCGCCAGATTTCGAGCGCCGCGATGACGGCAAGGTGGCAGCGCCGGAAATGCTCCCAGCCGTGCAGCGAGGCATATTGCGTCTTGGAAAACAAATCGAGCCGCCAGCCGGGCAATTTGACGCCCCAGACGCGGCCGAGCTGCCGGACGCGCTCAGGATAGCGGCACAGGCCCATCGTAGTCGGTTCGCAGTCCGCACCGACATCGAGCGTGAAAAGGTAACCCGAGTCGGGCGTGACCTCGAGATACGTGTCAAACGGCTTACTGCCGTCGCGCGGATCGTATTTCACTTTGGCAAGCGCCCGCCCGTTGAACGCGCCGCCGTCGGCGAAGCGCAGCTCTGTCACATGGCCGAGCCGGGCCCGGACAATTCGCCGTCGTGCCTCCTCGACGAAGCGCAGCACGCTGCCTTCGTTCGGCGGCAGTTTGGGCGGAGTCCAGCGGAGTTTGTAGTGGATGGTGAGACACATGGAATGGCGTGGGGTTGGAGGTGGCGCGGCTTGACCTCAAGACGCTTTGGGGAAAAGCGCGTTGGGGTCAACGCGCTCCACCCTCAGATCAATTCGTCATCGTGTTTTTGACGCTGGGGTTTCTTCGGGCCGGACTGGCGGGCGTTGGCAGCGGCAGTTGGTGTCTCCTCGTTGGCGCGGACGAGATTGAGTGCGAGCAGGCGCGCGAGGATTTCCTCGTCGCCGAGGTCGGCGGGCCAGCCGTAAGCGGCGGCGACGGTGGCGTCGAGTTTCCGGTGCGCGAGGTCGAGCCACGCGGGCCGCTCGTTGTAAAGCGCGGTGAGCGTGCGCGGTTTGAGCTTGGTGGCGCACTGCTCATCGCGCGGCACGAGACGCGGATAGCGTGCGGTGCCGGTGCCAGTTTGCCAATCCGGGCTCGACCGGTCGATGAACCGATCCCACGGTCCGCCGACGGTGGCGGGGAATTCCAGCCATTCCGTCTGGATCCACTCGGGCGGATTGAGCCAGCGTTCGCGCAGAACGTTCAATTCCTTCGCGGCGGCGGCGATGGCGGCGCGGTGCGCGGCGGTGCCGTAGGGCGCGGGGTCCTCCTTGGCCATGAAGTAGTGATGCGCGGCGTCGGCTTCGGACTGGGGCGTGCTTTCGCCCGGCGGAAGCGGGACTTTCAGCGGGAAGGGAAACGGGAAGGTCTCGAAACAGGTCGTCGGCGTGTAACGGAAACCGGATTCCCGCTCGCGAACCTGAGTGCCTTGAGAACGCGCCCACACTTCGTGGAAGCGTGAGTGCAGAATGCCGAAGAACCAATCTTCCGAGTTGGCGTACGCGAAAAGCTGGTGGTCGGGTAAGAGTGGCCGTTCCAGCCATGCGAACAATCGGTGTTTGGAAACGGCAACGGTAGCGAGAAACCTCGGCAGCGATTGCAGCGCTGCGAGCATCGCGGGCCGCGCTTCGACGTGCCGCCACCAAAATTTCGCGTAAGTCTCACGCTTGTTTTTCTGGCGCTCGGGCCAGACGAGCTGCCGCACGTGGCCGTAGGGTGCTTTGTAGAGTTTGGCCTCCGCTTCTTCTCGCAGGCCGAAGTCGACAATCCACATCGGCGGCATTCGTCGCGTGACCGCAAGGCCGTTGGCCCACGGCACGAGCACATCGGAATTTGGTCGACCAGAGGGATTGGGCGCGAGCAGCCAGCTTTGCGCGGTGGCGTCGTCCATGTCGAATGCGCCACCTTTCGTATCGCCCATATAGGCGACCTCGGCGAGTGACGGGAGCCGCGCGGCAAGCGTGGTGTCGCCAGCCTGTGCGGCCAGATTGGAGTGAATCTGCTGGACGCTGCCGCCGTCGAGCTGGCGCGCGATCTCGGAGCCGTCGTCGAAGCCGACCATCGAAATGTGGACGTTGGCGCCGTCGAGCACCCACTCGCGGTCGCTCACGGCAAAGAAGATGTCGCCCGTCTCCTTGATGCGCTTGAGCGTCTCGCGGTTGGCGCCGCCGCGGATGCCTTGGGTCGCGAGCAACCCGGCGCGCTGGCAGTGTTTGCGGGCGACCAGCTCGCGCGCTTTCTCGAACCAGTAGCAGCACAAGTCCGCCTGCGGCTCGACGCGTTTCTCGTAAACGGAAAACAGCGCGCTTATGTAGTCATCGCCGAGTTCGCGGCGCAGAAATTTTCCACCGAGAAACGGCGGATTGCCGACGATGGCGTCGCATTTCGGCCAGACGCGTTCGGTATAGAATTTCAGGCTGTCGTCCCCCCGGTGCTCGCCCGCCTGCGCTTCTTTCAAGTTTTTGTGTTTCCGACCGAAATGCGGCTCGAGGAGCGCGTCTTCGTTGTGGAAGCCGTCGAGATTTTGGAGGACGGGTGAACGGTCGTTGTCGAAACCGTTGTCGCGCCGCCATTGCAAACAGCCGATTTGCACGGAGACTTGTGCCAGCTCGAAGGCGTAGGGGTTGATTTCGAGGGCGCGCAGTTGCTGCACACTCACCTGCGGCGCGAACTTGAAGCCGAGCAGCGTGGCGAAGGCAATGACCTCCTTTTCCAAGCCGAGCAGCAGTTGGAGCGAAACGTAGAGGAAGTTGCCGCTGCCGCACGCGGGATCGAGGACGATGATGGCGCGGAGCTTCGCGAGAAAGGCGGCGATGCGGGCGCGGTCTTGGGGCGTACCTTTGTCCCGGCTGAGCGAAGGCAGCAGGCTGGCCTTGAGCGCGGCCCATTCGCGGCGCAGCGGGGCCATGAGCACGGGTTCCACCAAGTCGCGGATGTCCGGTTCGCCGGTGTATTGCGCGCCCAGGGCGGCGCGCTGCTTTTCGTCTAGCGCGCGCTGAAAGAGCGTGCCCATGATGCTCGGCTCGATGAACTGCCAGTCGGCTTCGCCTGCCTCGGCGAGCTCCTTCAACTCCGCCTCGGTGAATTCGAAGACGGTGGAGTCCTCGAACAGGTGGCCGTTGAAGTGGCGAATCTTGTCCTTTCCGAACACGCCGCCGGTGGCCATCACGTCGAACAGGTTTTCGAGGGTCACCGCCAGGTGGCGCTGGTCGTTGAGGCCCTCCTTGAGCAGGTCGTAGAAAAGTCTTTTCGGGAGGAGGCCGGTGTCTTCGGCGAAAAAGCAAAAGACGATGCGGTTGAGAAAGCGGGCGATGCGGAGCGACCGGCGCTGGGCGAAGTTCATCTCGGCGCGCGTCTTCGCGTCGGCGAGTTCCTCGGCCTCGCGCTGCTGGAGCGATTTGGCGATGCCGGCGATTTTCCGGGCGAGATGCTCGGTGACCTGCGCGGTGGTCAGCACGGGGCGCAGCGCCTGCGGGTCGAGGAAGAGCGAGCGAAGGATGCGCCAGTTCTTGGGTTCGTCGATGTATTCAAGGGTGAACTCGTGCAGCACCTGCGCGGTGCCGTTGAAATTGGTTTTGACGACGAAGCGCACGAAATCGCAGGTGACGAGGAGCGGCGGGTTGAGCAGCGATTCGCGGTAGAGCAGGAGCTGCCGGTGGGCCTCGTCGAGGTTCTTGTGCTTCCCCTTGTATTCCCAGCCGAAGCAGTCCTTTCGCCACACATCGGCGAAGCCTTTCTTGCTGCCGGGCGGCGGCGCGCCGGTGGCATCGAGCAGGAGCAGCTCGAGGTTTTTGACGACGTGTTTCTGGAAACAAAACCAATCGCTGCCGGAGGGATCGGCCTCGGCGGGCGTCGGCACGCCGAGGATGCCGCAGAGATCGTTGAAATGCTCCACATAGGCGGAGGTTTCTTTGCCGCGGTATTTCGCCCACTTCTTTTTGAACTCGGCTACAGTCATGTCGCGTTGAAGCGAAGCGAGCAGAAGGAGCCGGTGCGTGGCGCGCAATCACGCAGTGGCGCGAGAATTCGATTCGCCGGGAGAGTTTTACCGGCCCCGGTTATTCGCCCCACGGCGGGCGAAACGTGAACGCCACCCGTTCGATCTGCGCCTCAACCTGCCGCCGCCGCGTCGAAGCGCCTGTCCCGTCCCGCGCAATATCCGTGGATGCCGATGGCGGCCCGACGGGCATCGCGCACGGCATGGAGTGCCGTGGTGGGCCCGCGGACGAGGTCACCGCCCGCAAGAATGCCGGGGATGCTTGTCATGTGGTTGGCGTCCACGATTACGGCGCCGCGTTCGTTGACCGCCAGGTCGTGAAACGGGCTGGCTGCCGCCTCCAAAAAATTGCCCTCTGCCGTCAAGGCCAGCCACTCGGGAATATGGACTCCCAGCGGACAACCCGCGACGCACGTCGGCTCCGGGCACTGCACACAACGGCTCGCCTGTTCGCGGGCCGCGACCTCGTCGTGGAGACCGTAGAATCTCGAGGAAATCAGCCACCCTTTCGGGACCGTGCGCTCCGCGCGCGGTTGCAAGCGCGTTCGTCGGCCCGCCGCGCGCAGAGCGCACGGCCCACCTCTTCGACTGCCATGAAACAGCCCGTTGTAGCCCGCTGCGTGAGCGGCAGGATTGCTGGATGCTCGAGTCGCCCACCATCCCCGCGCTCACGCGCAGGGCTACGCGCGTTGGCAGACCCCTCCGCTGTTTCTTCCCGGTCCGGGCAAAAGTCGCTTGTGCGGTCGGGGCTGCAAGGATGCGGCCAAGGCGGTCGCTACGCCGCCACTGCCGCCGCCGCGGTCACTGCGCTCTGCTGGTTTCTCTGCCGGGCGCGGATCTGACTGTCGTAGGTGGCGGGCGGATTCGGGTTGCGATAAAAGACCCCCGTGTAGAGCGCCGTCCCGTACTCCTGCGCCAGTTCCATGGCCCGGAGCCGGTTGGCGGAATCGTGGCCCTCGGCCGCCAGTTTGCGCATCTTTGTTTTTTGCACCTTCATCTGGTCCTCGGGATCGCCGAACGTGACGCAGGGCGACTGGATGTTGACGAATGCGAATCCTGGATACCGGATCGCTTCCTCGATCATCCTGGTCAGGCCATCCATGTCGGCCGGCACGCCCTGCGCGACAAAGCCCGCGCCATAGGCGAGCACGTACAGGAGCGGGTTCACCGGATCCTCCATGCTGCCGTACGTGCTGCTCGAGGTTTTCGCCCCCCGTGGGGTGGTCGGGGACAACTGGCCCTTCGTGAGGCCGTAGATGTGGTTGTCCATGACGATATAGGTGAGGTCGAGATTGCGCCGGATCGCATGGGGCACGTGGCCGCCGCCGATCGAGAAACCATCGCCATCGCCCCCCGCCACGAGGACGAGCAGGTCCGGATTCGCCATCTTGATCCCCTGGGCGACCGGCAGCGCGCGGCCGTGCACGGTGTTGAAACCGTAGGCCGTGGTGTAGCCGGGGATGCGGCTGGAGCAGCCGATGCCCGAGATGAAGGCGACCTCGTGCGGCGGGCGCCCGATGTTGACCAGCGCGCGGTACAGCGCCGTGACCACCCCAAAGTCGCCGCACCCGGGACACCAGATGGGCTTGAGGCTGCTGCGAAAATCCTTGGCCGTGTAAGCCATCGGGCCCGGAGGGCAGCCGCATTCGGAAGTCGGGGAGATCATTGGTTCGACAGGGTTGGGACCAAGGTGGTGACGGTGGTGCGCGTCGCCGGACGCGCCATCTCGGAAATTCTTCGGACGATTGTGTCCGGGGCAATGGGGTTGGCGCCGCTCCTGGCCAGCGACATGAATTCGCGGGGTACGTTCGTCCACATGCGGATGATGCGATGCAGCTGACCTTGGTGCGATTGTTCGACCACGACGCAGCGTTGCAGCGAGGCGAAGAACTCCTGGTATATCTCCTCCGCGACCGGATAGAGCAGCTTCGGAATCAAAAGTTTCACCGCCAGCCCCTGAGCCTGCGCGGTGCGCACCGCCTCCAGCGCCACGCCCGCAACACTCCCCCAGCTGATGACTCCGATGGTGGCCGCGGGGTCGCCCTCCATCAAGAAGAGGTCACGGCGCCGCTGTAGCGGCTTCAGCTTGTTGAGCCGCTTGTCGTTCATCTTTTCGTGCATCTCTCCACTACTGCACGGTTCGCCCCGCTCATTGTGCTCGATGCCCGCGGCGAGGTAGCTGCCGCCCTTCATGCCCGGGTGGCTGATCGGGCTGATGCCGGATTCGGTCAGGCGAAAGCGGGTGTACCCCTCCAACTCCCGCCCGATTGGCCGCAGCCGCTCGACGAGCTTGAAACGCGACGTGTCGATCGGATCGACGATGTCCTTCCGCTGGGCGATCTCCTGGTCCGAGAGCAGAATGACCGGGGTCTGGAATTCCTCGGCGATGTTGAAAGCCTCGACCGTGACGCCGAAAACGTCCTCGACGCTGATGGGCGCAAGGACTGGGCGGACGGTGTCGCCGTGGGCGGAGAACGCCGCCGCAAACAGGTCGGCCTGCTCGGACTTCGTCGGCAGGCCCGTGGACGGACCGCCCCGTTGCACATTCACGCAGACGAGCGGCAATTCGACCACGCTGGCCAGGCCCAGCACCTCGGCCTTCAGCGAGAGTCCCGGGCCCGAGGTGGCCGTCATCGCCTTGCGGCCGGCGAACGACGCTCCGACCGCGGCGGCGATCCCGGCGATCTCATCCTCCGCCTGCAAGAGTGAGCCGCCGTGTTTCCAGATTTCCCGCTGGAGGCGCTCCATTATTTCCGTGGCCGGGGTGATCGGATAGCCGCCGAAAAACTTGCAGCCGGCGAAAAGCGCGGCCGTCGCGCACATCTCGTTGCCGTCGATCACCTGCCTCTTGCGGCCATCCGTCTGCGGCGGGCTGAGCCGTTTCTCCGCGGCCAGCGGATGCTCATCCGCGTACGCCAGGCCCGCGGTATAGGCGCGTTCGTTGCCCAGCAGCACGTCCGCCCCCTTTCTTCCGAATTTTTTCCGGATTCCCTCGAGAATCGCCTGGCGACCGAGCCCGAACCATCCGGCCAGCAGGCCCAGGACCAGGTTGTTTTTTGCCTGCAACGTGCCGGCCGATTTCATCGCCAGATCTGCGATCGGCACCGCGAGCACCACCGCGGGCCGCACGCTCAGCGGGATGGCGGCGGGCTCGATCCCGGTCTTCTGCTCGTAGATTACGACGGTGTCGGCCGTGACGGGCAGTTCGCCGCCGAAGCGCAGGAAGTCCTCCCAGTTCAGCGCGACCGCGACGGTCAGAGCGCCGCCGGGATTGAGCACCGGCGTCGTTGCCACGCGCAGGCGGCAGGAGGACTCGCCTCCCCGGATTTGGGAACCGAAGCTCTTGGTGAGGATGGCGTAGTAGCCCTCCTTCGCGGAGGCGCTCATCAGCGATTCGCCGGCGGAGACAATCCCGTCCCCACCCGAACCAGCCATGCCGATAATCAGGTCGTGCAACATAAGAGAAATCTGGAGCGTGGAGGGGGAGCGAAGCCTGCGCGTTTCCTGGTTTTCTAGCTGCCGTCGTTGCCGATCGACTGGGTGGCGCACGCCTCCAGCGCCTCTTCGGCGAGCGCGAGTTCATCCTCGGTGGCGGGCTGCCGCTGGACGAAGGAGAGGCCGGTGTCGGGATTGCGGGTGAAGAATTCAGGGGCCATCACCCGGCACTGGTCGCAGTCGATGCAGCTCGTGTCGATGTAGTAGCGCCCGGGGACATTGTCCGGAGCGCGGTCGTCATAGTTGGCCATGCGCGAATCATAGCGTACGCCCCGGGAAGCGCTCCGCGTGTAATCATTTTCACTGCGCAATTCTTGCCGTCGGCATCCTTCGCCGTGCACCCTCGACGTGCCAATGCGGATTTTCGTGGTCATCGAAGAACGGCCGTGCCATCCGAAGCCTCGACCGCTGG
>JACQWL010000317.1 GCA_016209255.1 Verrucomicrobiota bacterium | reverse complement strand
TTCACTCGTGAAAGCCCGCTCTTCGAGACCCAGGAGCTCAAACTTACGCTCGAACAAATTTACCGTCACCCTCTCCGCGCTTCTGCCACCGACATCCTGAACAAGCGCCTTCGTGACGGTGCATCGGATGAAGAGCTGGCCGCCCTTGTCGTCAGTCTTCGCCAGGAAGACCGCCTCTCCGTTATTCACGAGGAGGATGAGGAGGGTGAGCCGCAGATCATCTGCTCACTCGGGCTTCGCGCGCCCACCGCCTGAGATTGCTGCCATGCACCTGATTTACTTCGACGAATCCGGGAACACCGGAGCGAATCTCAGCACGCCGCAGCAACCGATCTTTGTCCTCGGTGCGCTTATCGTTCCCGAAACAAATTGGTTGGCACTCGAGGCTGACTTGAAGGCCGAGATCGAACGCTACTTTCCCGCACCTCGCCCCGCCGACTTCGAGATTCACGCCACTGAAATCCACAACGCCCGCGAGCATTTCAAGCAGTTTACTGTCACCCACCGCCTCGCCTTCCGCGACGCCTGGCTCCGCGTCGCCCAAAAGCACGGCCTCAAATTCGTTTACCGTGCGATCGCCAAGAAACGCTTTCAAACATGGATCCACGATACGTTTGGCACCGGCGTGTCGATCAACCCGCACGTGGCCGCATTTCCCTTGGTGGCGCGCGCCGTTGACAACTATCTGCGCTCCCAGCCCGGCCCGCCGCTCGGTATGTTCATTGCCGATGAGAACAAGGACGTGGTGCGCGATGTGGAGAAAGCCCACCAGTTGCTCCGGGGTGTGGAGGGCGTGCTCAAACTCGGACGCATCGTGGAAAAGGGCTTTTTCATCGATTCGAGTTCCAGTCTGCCGCTGCAACTCTGCGACCTGTGCGTTTATGCCGCCCGCCGCCGCGAAGAGCAGAAGGCGGGCTTGGCCGTCAAGCCGTTGGACGCCTCGGGCATTCCGCTGGTCGAGCCGCTCATCTACCGCACCACGGAATCGCTCCCCGACGTGCTCGCGTGGCTCGCCGAACAACAAAAATTGGGGCGGCCAGGGAACTAAGTCGCGGGAACGGCAAGGGGCCGAACCACACTGGTCGCCAGCACCAAGACACTCACTTTTCTCCTAAGTTCAAGCCCGGATTCACCATGCCGCTCGACCGCACCGCCCTCCGTGAACACCTGGCTGCCGCCCGCTTTTCGGAGCTTTTCACGCAGGAGATGGGCTGGGAGTGGCCTGCTGGAGTGAACCACGGAGCATTCGTGGTTCCGCTCGACGGCCGCACCTTCGACTTCCGCGTCGTCGCCCACAAGCGCGGCGTCGCCGTGCTCCACTGCCTGCCGCGCGATCCCGGCCCCCTCCCGCCGGCCACACTACGCGGTCGTCTGGAGCGCGAAGTCGCGAAGCGCGTTCTAGAGCACATCATCATTTTCACTGACGCCGCCAACACCACTCAAGTCTGGCAGCCCGCCGTCCGCCGCCCGGGCCAACCCATCCGCCGGCCCGAATATACCCTCCACCTTGCGGCTGGAGCTACGGGCGAACCGCTCGCCCAGCGGCTCGACCGCCTCATCTTCACCCTCGAGGAAGAGGAACTGCTCACCCTGCCCGACGTGCTCCAGCGCATGCAGCAGGGCGGCGTCCATGCCGAGCGCATCGTCAAACGATTCTACCGCGAATTTGCCGAACAGAAGGAGGCGTTCACCGGGTTTATCACCGGCCTGTCCAGCGCCGCCGACCGTTTGTGGTATGCCTCGCTTATGCTCAACCGGCTCATGTTCGTCTGGTTCATTCAGGAAAAGAGGTTTCTCGACCAGAACGCGAACTACCTGCCTGACAAACTCGCCCAAGTGCGCGCCGCCGCAGGTGCCGGCCAGTTTCAGAATTTCTACCGCCAGTTCCTCCTCCGGCTTTTTCACGAGGGCCTCGGTGCGCGTCCCGCCGACCGTGCGCCCACGCTCTCGGCGCTCATCGGCCGTGTGCCCTATTTCAACGGCGGCCTCTTCGATGTCCACGAGTTGGAGCGCATCAACGACGATCACGCCATCCGCATTCCTGACGAAGCCTTCGACCGGCTTTTCCAATTCTTCAAGGGGTGGCGGTGGCATCTCGACGAACGCCCGCTTCGCGATGCCGGGGAGATCAACCCCGACGTCCTTGGCTACATCTTCGAAAAGTACATCAATCAAAAAGAAATGGCGGCTTACTACACTAAGGAGGATATCACTGGCTACATCTCCACCAACGCCGTCCTCCCCGCTCTCTTCGCCAAGGCCGACGCCGCGCTTCCCGCTGCCGAGCGTGCCGCCTTCACCGAATGGCGCGCATCGCACCTCCGCGAAACACCCGACCGCTACGTTTACGAAGCTGTCAAAAAGGGCATGGAGCTTTCCTTGCCCCCGGAAATCGAAGCCGGCATCGCCGATGTGTCCCGCCGCACCGATTGGAACAAACCCGCGCCCGAAACCCACGCGCTGCCCACTGAAATTTGGCGCGAGGTCGTCGCCCGCCGCCAGCGCTGCGCGGAACTCCGTCGTCGTCTCGCCGCGGGTGAGGTGCGCGAACTCTCCGACCTCGTCACGCTCAACCTCGACTTCCGTCAATTCGCGCAAGATGTCATCGAGGGCTGCCCGACGCCCGCCGCGCTCCGCGCTTTGTGGGACGCGCTCGCCTCGCTCTCCGTGCTCGATCCCACCTGCGGCTCCGGCGCGTTCCTCTTCGCTGCGCTCAACCTCCTCCAACCCCTCTACGATGCCGCCCTCCGCCGCATGGAGCAGCTCGTAACCGAGGCGCCCCGTCCGTTCCACCCGGCCAGCCACCTGAAATTCTTCGCCGACACCCTCGCCGGCGCCGCCGGTCCCGCGCATCCCAACCGCGCCTATTACATCCTCAAGCGCATCATCCTCGGCAACCTCTACGGCGTGGACCTCATGCCCGAGGCCGTCGAGATCTGCAAACTCCGCCTCTTCCTCAAGCTCGTCGCGCAGGTCACGCCCGATTCGGCGAAGGACAACCTCGGTGTCGAGCCGCTGCCCGACGTGGATTTCAACGTCCGCGCCGGCAACACCCTCGTCGGCTTCGCCACCCGCGCCGAGTTGGAGCGCAGCGCCGAAGGCGACTACCTCCGCCAGCAGGAAATCGCGACCGCACTGCAAGCCGCCGACGATGCCGCGCACCTCTTCGACACGTTTCGCCGCAGTCAGCTCGCGGGCGATGCAGCGGGCCAAGCCGCAGTGAAGACCGATCTGCGCTCGCGTCTCCAACTCCTCCGGGACCAGCTCGACCGCTACCTCGCGCAGGTTTACAGTCAGCGCATGGCGGATAACCCGCGGCGTTTTGCGGAGTGGAAGACGAGCCACGCGCCGTTTCACTGGCTCGTCGAGTTCTACGCCATCATGAACGCCGGCGGCTTCGACGTGATCATCGGCAACCCGCCCTATGTGGAGTTGGGCGAAATCGAGTATGGCTTTGTCGGACTGAACTGCGTCAGCGCCGGCAATCTATTCGCCATTACGATGGAGCGTTGTTGGCAGCTTGGCCATGCCCATGGCGCTCTCGCGCTTGCCAGTGGCTTTTACACCCCCGTCGAGCGCGAAGTGCTCCGCCTCGCCCTGCGCCAACGCACGCCGCACATCATCTGTCCCGCGCGCGGGCTGCCCAAGCTCATCCCGCTCGCGTGGCGCAATCCGCTCGCCGAAGGCTGCCTGCTCATCGCGACACCATTTCCAGCCGGTGCCGCGCGCATGAACGCCGCCCGCGCCGAGACCCGCAACCGATGGCTCACCACGCACGCCGCCCGCGTGCTCGTCGCCTGGGCGGCACCTGGTGGCCGGCTTGAGGCGAGTATTCGCGACTTGGCAACAAATAAGCGTGTCGCGCTCGAAACCGCATTTCCTGTCGAGCCTTGAGTGAAACTCGACGGTACGCGCACATTATCCGTTTCATGGCTGATTCGCCGCAATTCTTGCCCGATCCCTACGATCCGCAGCCGACGTTTCTGCAACGGCACGCCGACCGGATTGCCGCCGCGGTCGTGTTCGGGTTCACGGTTGGGCTCGCGGTGTTGGCGTTCCCACCGTCCAAAGCGCCGGAGTTTGCCTACGCCATGCTCGTGCCCGGAATTTTCTGGGCCTACACCCGGCCGCGACTGAAACTCTACGCCTGGACGATGTTCGCCGCGCAGGCCGTGGCGTGGACAGTTCTGCTGGGCTGGCTGCACAACGTCACGTGGGTCGGGCTGTTCCTGCTCGGCCCGTTTGTCGGTGCGTGGGTCGGCTCCTGGTATCTGGCGGCATGGTGGGCGGTGCCGCGGTTGCTCGGCCGGCCGACGCTCACCCGGCTCGCCGCCATGCTCGGACTGGCGTCGGCCTGGGTCATCATCGAATGGACGCGCTCGTGGCTGCTCGGGGGGTTCCCGTGGCTGCCGCTGGCCGCCAGCCAGTGGGAGCGCGCGAGCATCCTCCAGATTGCGTCGTTCACGGGCGCATATGGCGTGTCGTTTGTCCTCGTGATGATGAACCTTGGGTTTGCCGCCTACGCGCACCGGTTGTTCCGCGAGGGCGCGGTCGGCCTCAACAAGCGCAGCCAGGAATTCTTCCTCGCGCTCTTTCTGCTCATGGCGTGCCTCTGCGTGCACTTCCAGGAGGTGTTCAACCGGTTTCGCTACAACGTGCCCTTGGGGCGGGTGGCCTTCGTCCAGCCCTACATCCCGCAGGATGTGAAGTGGGATCCGGCGAAAGGCCCGGGCATTCTCGACGTGCTCGAGAAAACGACGCTCGCCGCCGCCGCCACCAAACCGGATCTCATCGTCTGGCCGGAGGCGGTCACCCCGTGGGCGGTGCGCGGCGACGACACGGTGAAGGCGTTCGTGGAGTCGCTCACCCGGCGCGCGCAGGCGCCGCTGCTGCTCGGCTCCATCGCGATCGAAAACAGCGGCACTCCCGGCGCGCTATGGTTCAACGGCGCGTTCGTGGTCACGCCCGACAAGGGCCTCGCCGCCGACTACTATGCGAAGCGGCAGCTGGTGGCGTTCGGCGAGTTTGTGCCGCTGCGCCCGGTGCTCGGGTGGATTACGAAGTTCGTGCCGATCGGCGACGATTTTTCGCGCGGCTTGGATTCGTCGCCCTTGATCGTTCCGGTGCGCGATCAACCCGTGGTTTTCGGGCCGCTGATTTGCTACGAGGATGTCTATCCCCAGCTCGCCCGCCGCAGCGCGCAGGGCGGGTCCGGCGTCCTGGCCGTGCTGACGAACAACGGCTGGTTTGGCGAGGGCGGCGGCGCCTACCAGCACGCGGCGCATTCGGTCCTGCGCGCCGTCGAGACGCGCCGCCCGGTGCTGCGATGCGGCAACGGCGGCTGGAGCGGGTGGATCGATGAGTTTGGCAGCGTGCGCGCGACGCTGACGAACGAGGCGGGCCGCATCTATTTCCGCGGCACGCAGACCATTGCCGTGAACCGCGACGCGCGCTGGATCGATCGCCAGAGCTACTACACCGAGCATGGCGACTGGTTCGTCCTCGCCTGCTTTGTAGCAATGATGTTCGGGCTGGCCGCGTTGAAAACGGGCGGGCTGCCGGCGGCCAACCCAGACTCCGCGGTCTGAGGCTTGGTCATGCCGCCGTAGAACCCCATTCACACGTTGAACCATGCAAACGCATTGGAGAGCGTAGGGGCGTCGCTTGCCGACGCCCGATTCCACGTCGAGTGACGCGGGCGTCGGC
>JACQWL010000024.1 GCA_016209255.1 Verrucomicrobiota bacterium | reverse complement strand
GGTCCATGTATTCCGGCATGACATCGCTGACGTCGTAGTAGACATCCGGCTCAAAATGATAGGTCTGAACCGGGGTCACTCCGCACGCCAAGATCAGCTTGGCGCGGTGCGGAGTCAGGTCGTGGGTGGACAGGCCGTGTGAAAATAGGAACGCGTCTTTCGCGGCGAGTCCGCTCTCGCGATGATCGGGCCAGTGATCTTCGTAATGCGAAATCAGGCAAACGTCCGGTTTCAGTTCAACATAGATGTCGGCCAGCGTGCGCTTCAGTTCCAGGTTGGCGGTGGTCTGGTGATATTTTCCCCCAAAGCAGTCGCTTCTCGAATCCAAAGCTCTTGGCCAATTCCACCAGCTTGGCTTCGGTCGCCTCTTCGCAGCCCCGGGTAGGCTCCCAGCTGGTATAATCGCCTCCGCCGGACGGGCGGCAGGGTGGACTGTGGCTCGCGAGTGACTCTGACGGGAAACGATAAGGCTCCGCCCGGTTCGCGGTCAAGGTGCGAGTCTTCGGTCGGTGCAATCCGGTGCATCGGACGGAGCGAAGTGGTCGGTCGGAAAGTCCCTGGCGGTGCCGGCTGGCCAATACACCGGCTCGAGGTCAGGGCTCGTGCCAGATTGGTTCCTTTTGGAAACACGCCGTTTTCGCGCCGGCTGGTAAGTGTGGGACGTAGTGGCCGGTCTGCTCGCCAGCCCGGGATGGCCCCAACGATACGCCGCCACTCCCGCAACCGATCTCGCATCGCCTCTCACCGACGGCACCTGACGCGCGCGGCATCGTGCGTCGCCGAGGGTTGCCCATCCTTGCCGGAGATCTTTCGCGCGCTGGAACTCGGCAACCAGCCTACCGCCCTCTTGGGCCACCGTCTCGTTCCGGGTTCAAGCGCAAGGCGCAAAGCCTGCACCTTTTGGATTGGCCCGCAAGAAACCCTTTGCTCGACGCGAAATGCTCAACTGCGAAAATGCGTGCAAAAACAGGGACGCTTCGGCTATCAAGAGGGCCAAGCGGGATGTCTCCCGCTGCTCCGCAACCCTAATTCAACCTCGCTCCAAAATGAAATTAAGTCGCAGGCAATTTATCGGATCGTCCGCCGCCGCCGTAATCGTCGCCGGCATGAAGGCACAGGGCAACGTGCTCGGCGCGAACAATCGCGTTCGAGTCGCCACCGTCGGTTTTAACGGCCGCGGCAACGCGCACATCAAGGGCTTCCTCGAAATGAAGGACGGAGGCGTCGAGGTGGCGGGCCTCTGCGACGTCGATGCGAACGTGCTGGCGAACGGTGGGAAACAGGTCGAGAAGGCCTCAGGCCGTGCGCCCAAACTCTTCAAGGACGTGCGCGAACTCTGTGCCTCGCAGGACATCGATGCGGTGACGACCGCGACGCCGAATCACTGGCACTCGCTCGTGGCGATCCTCGGAATGCAGGGCGGCAAGGATGTTTACGTCGAAAAGCCGATGTCGCATAATGTGTGGGAAGGCCGACAAGTCGTCGCCGCCGCGCAGAAATACGGCAAGATCGTGCAGCACGGCACGCAGAGCCGTTCGAATCCGACGCTGATCCGCGACATGAAGCTGATCCACTCGGGGTTCATCGGGCAGATCGTCGAATCGCGCGGCTACGTCTACAAAAATGGCAATCGCGGCTCAATCGGCCGTGGCACGCCGGGCCCGGTGCCGGCGTGGCTCGACTGGTCGCTCTGGCAGGGACCGGCGCAGGAGAAGCCCTTTTACGTGAAGACCATCAATTCGGGCGGCAAGAAACAGGCGGGCATGTGGGTGCCCTACGACTGGCACTACAACTGGGAATACGGCAACGGTGAGATCGGCAACCAGGGAGTGCACCAGATGGACATCGCCTGCTGGGGCCACAACCGTGGAATGCCGACCCGCGTGCACAGCGCGGGCGGCCGCTTTGGCATGAACGACGACGGCATGACGCCGAACACGCAGGCGACGACTTTCGCCTATGCCGACGGCTCGATCCTCACCTTCGAAGTGCGCAATCTCGGCTCGTTCCAGGAAATGGACGGCGGCGACTGCGGTAACAGCTTTTTTGGTACGAAAGGCTTCTACGTCGTCGGCAAGGGATTCTTCACCTACAAGCAGGGCAGGATGGATCAGCGCGAAGCGATTCCAGTGCCGAAGGACGCGATTTCGGACTCCGACGAGGGCAACGCGTTCCAGCGCTTCGTCAATGCCGTCCGCTCGCGCAAGCAAAGCGACGCTCCGATGTCGGTGCTCGACGCGCACATCTCGTGCGCGCACTGCCATCTCGGCAACATCGCCTACCGCCTGGGCCGGTCCCTCGAATTCGACGGGCAGGCGGAAAGATTCAAGGACGCCGAGGCGAACAAGATGATTTCGCGCGATTACCGGAAAGGCTTCGCCGTGCCGCAGCTCGCATGACCCTGGAGTAATTTCACTCTGAAAACGAGGCTCGTTGCGCTGTGCAGCGGGCCTTTCCTGCCACCCTGCTGGCGCTAATTTGTTTGTGCGCGGAGTGCCCTCGCTCCCCGACTTGGAGCGCACGCTGCTGACGTCGGCCGCGAACGCAGCGCACCTTCCAGTTCGAACTTCGTTCAGCCTGCGACGACTTGGCGCCTTCCCAAAGGCATCGTCAGCGGGACGGGCGGAGTTTGGGGTGAGATGGCGTGTGCCGTCGTCAACACCCTCGATGCGTGTCTCTTTGCCCATGACAAACTCGACTGGTCGTTGAACGGCCTTGCCGTCCACGAGGACAATCGCCGCGCCCATGATCGGCGTGCCAGCCTCCAGCGTTGGTTTCGATTTCGCCATCTTCTCGGCGAGGATCCTATCCTGTTCGGCCCTCTCCTCGGCAGAAGGCCGCCGCTGGGGCATTAAGTTCGCGATGCGTGCGGCGTTAATCTTGGCTTCGAGGTCAGCGGTTCTACGTTCGAGTTCAGCGGCAGTGCGTTCGGCTTGGGCGGCACGAATATTGAGGGTGGCAGCGCGCTGTTCGGTTTGTTTTAGCGCGGCGGCGAGGTTGTCGCGCTCGACGCTGAGGCGGGTGACGGCGACACGTTGTTGCGTGAACTCACGATCTTCGTAGCCCGAAATGCCGAGCGCCGCGAGCGCGACGGCAGCAGCAAGCCAGGTGGTGGTTTTGGTGGTCGTCATGAAAGCGAGGAGGCCGAGCTTGGCGGCGGGTGCAGCCAGCGCGGCTGTGCCGGCGAGCGCCGCGGCCGAGACACTCGCCGCGAGTGCGGGCGGTGCGGCAATTGCCTGATTGGCCAAGGCCGTGCTGATTGCCGCCGCGGACGAAGTGATGCCTTGCTTGGCAAAACGCCCGCGTATGGCTTCGAGCGCGCGGGCTACCCTCATGCGGGCAGCGTCCTCACTTACCCGCAGCGCGGCGCCCACGGCGAGAAACGATTTCCCCTCGAAGAAACGCAGGAGGATGGCCTCGCGGTCGACAGCATCGAGTGTTTCCATGATTTCGTCCAACATCTCCGGCGGCACTGTCGCGAGTTCGGATGATTCCGTTGAACCGAGGAGGTCGTGCATGGTTTGGGCCTTTCGTTCGCGGGCTTGGCGGCGGCGTTCGGCCCGCACGGCATGTGCGGCGGTGTGGCGCGCGGTGCCGTAGAGCCAACCCGCCACATGGCGGATGTGTCCGAGCGTGGCAGCCTTCGCGGCAAGCGCGGTGAAGACAGCTTGCGTGGTGTCCTGCGCCAAGGCTGCATCGCCTCCAAGTTTGCGAAGCGCCACGCTGTAAACGAGGTCAACGTGCCGGCGC
>JACQWL010000314.1 GCA_016209255.1 Verrucomicrobiota bacterium | reverse complement strand
TCGCGCTGCATCACAACATGCGGCCCACGTCGCTCATCCAGCACTGCCGGCACGCGCTCGCGATCGACGAACACCGCAGCGGTTTCAGCCACACGCCGCTGCGGGCCTTCATCCCGCACGCGACGGGAGAAGAATGGGAGACCAACCGCGCCAGGTGGGCCGCGCGCATCGAGCAACGCTGGTTTGTGGGCGCGCACTCCAACATCGGTGGCGGCTACGAAAACAACGAGCTCGCGCAGCGACCGTTCGCGTGGATGCTCGAGGGCGCGCGCCAGGCCGGGCTCGTTTGCGAAACGCCGCCCGCGTTTCCCCCCGCCCAGCCCGAGGCGTTGCCCCGCGACTCCTACGTTGAATTCGCCACGCCGTTCTGGTCGTCGCTGTTTCGCAGCAAACGCTACTACCGCGCCGTCGATCCCGAGCCGGAATTCCGCGCGTCGCGGCGCAAGGAGCGGGGCAGAGAGCGGGGCTTTTCCCTCGTCCCGATCAACGAGGTGATCGATTCCACCGCCTTCGCTTTCTGGTCACGTCCCGGCATCACGCCGCCGCCGCAGGTCGTCGCCTACGCCCGCCGCCGTCACGACGATCCCGCAACGCCCCCCGCCTTGCGCGAGCAGTTGCGCAAGCTCGCCGACCCTGCCCAGACGCCGCCGAACCCGTGGCTCGGCGATGAAATGCTCCCGCACGCCATCGTTGTCTTTTGGGCCGCGTTCGCGGCGGCGGGCGTTGTCACGCTCGCGCATGTGGTCACCGTGGGCGAATGGCGGGCCCCGATGTGGCTGCTGGCCCTCGCCGCCTTCTCCCTCGTGATCGTCGACCGGGTGGAAAGCCGGATGAATTTCATGCTCGCGCTCGGCGCTGCGTCCGCGCGCACCCGCGCCTACTACGACGGGATCTACTGGACGCGGGCGCTTGGCGTCATCCTCTTCTTTGCCGGCGTTCTCGGCGCCGCCCGGCACCTCTGGATGGCGGGATGGCGCATCCCGACGCCCGACCTGCTGGACGATCGGCTGCTCTCTCTGCTCTTCAAATGGTGGCCGGTCGCCGCCGCCGCCGCCGCGGGCGGAATCGCCGCCAACGCTCTCGACGGCGGACGCGGCGCCGGCCGGCGGATGGCGGGCGCGCTGCTGGGCGCGGCCGGTACGGTCGCCCTCGCCGGACTCATGCTCGCTCTTGCCTGGTGCGGCGCACGCATGGTCGCGCCGGTTTTCGGATCGTCCCCCGCCGACCCGCTCCCGCCGCCCACGCACGCGGGGCTGGCCGGCTTCCTCCTCTTGCTGCAGTTCGCGCTCGGCTGGCTCCTCGGCGGGCTGGCGTGGGTCAGCGAACCGCTGGCCCGGGCGAATCTCGGCTCCATCAACATGCTCCAACGCCGCGCCTCACCGGCGGCGGTGGCCGGCCTCTTCCGGAATTGGATCGAACTGCTCTCGCGGCCCTGGGTCAGGCCCGACGAAAAGGCCGCGGGCCAGGTGCGCCAGCGCATTAGCGAGACCTTGTGGCGTGACATCCATGGTTACATCCCGACTTATCTGGTCGTGCTGCATTTCGGACTCTGGTTCGCGTCCGGGAAGCTCGGGTGGAAGTGGCTGCTCGAAACCTCCGGTGGCGTCTGGTTCATGCTGCCGACCATCGCCGCCGCGGCCAACGTGATCGAAGACGCGTTTTATGTGTGGTTCGCGAATTACCACACGTCTTCCCCCGCGGAACAGGCGGCCCGGCGCGCCCCGAACGCCGCGCACACCCTCGTCGCGTTTGCGATGACCTGGGTGAAAAACGTCGCCTTCGCCGCCGCGGTCCTGTTGTCGGCCGCGGCGATCCTCCATGGGAGCTGGCTGATCGTGCACCTCCATGAGGCCACGGGATGGCGGGGAACGGTCGCACTCGCGGTGACAATCGTGACGCTCGTCGCCGGGGTCGCCCTCGCGGTCGGCGCGGTCTATTACCGCTGGGTCACCGCCCATAAGATACGCCGCGAGCCCCGCGATCGCCACGCGCCGGCTTGATCCCGGCTTTCGTCGCCGGCACCTCTGTCACCGGCGGCTTCACGTAGAGGTCGAGCCAGCGCTCCATTTCCCACAGCATGTGCAGCACGTTCTCGCTATCGCGGCAGCTTCCCCGGCCCGCGTGGACGGACGAGGAACAGGCTCAAGACAATCGCACCGAAGAAGGCGGCATAGAAAACGGTGAACACCCGTTCGTCAGCCTGGTAGAAGAGAATCCGGTGGATCCAGTGCTGGACGAACGAACCGGCGTATTGCCCTCCACCGCTGGCCAGCAGCCGCAGCCGTTCCTCCCAAACCGTCAGCGGGCAGAGGACGCCGAACACCGACTCGGCCAGCACCACCCCCATCGCCGCCAGGTGGACGAGCCGGAACCAGAAGTTGCGGACAAAGTCCCACCGGCGCCAAAACCCGATCCAGATGACCAGCAGGCCCAGCACCATAAAGGCCACGATGGCCAGGTGGAGCAGCAGCACCAGGTCGGCGAACACGAGGTAGAGATTCGGCGCGGTTGTCACGCGGGCATGATAAACTGGATTTGATGGCCACGAAAAAGCGCAAAAAACACCAACATGTTCGTCGTAATGCCCGGGTCAGGTCTTGAACGCAGAGGACACAAAGATCACGGAGCGACGCATGGGCGCAAGAAAGCGCAGAACGATTGGGGCCTTGATTCGTGCTAATTCGTGTTATTTGTGGGAGAAATCCGACGGCTTGCGGCATGAAGCCGACCAGGCAGTTGGCCCACGAATTACACGAATTCGCACGAATGCCGGAGTATTTGGAGGGAATCCCAGATCGGTTTCTTCCTACCCAATTCTTCTGCGAGCCGAGGATCAATTTCCGCAGCTTGACTCGTCCCGGAGGCCCAACCGCGGTCCGGCCCGGCTTTTCCCGTCAATTACTGTTGCCGCGGCCGGCCTTCGCGTTCCACTTCGTCCTGAATCCCCGTCCAATCATGAATTCGGAAAGACCCCCCACCGCGTCCGCGGCCAAGCAACAACGCAGCCCCGACCGCTTCGGCAATGCCGGTGCCTCGCCCGACCCTTGGGAGGAATGCGCCCGCCTCGAATACGGCGCCGACCGCAGCTACGCGTGGACGGTGCGCTCCCAAGTGATCGCGACGCCGCCCGACGGTCGCGCCCGCATCGAGGATCGGCTGCTCAAATCGTGCGCCACGCCCGGCCGCACCGATGCCGGCCTCGCGTTCATCTGTCAGATGCTCGCGCTGGTCGGCACCGCGAAAAGCGTGCCCACGCTTGCGCCCCTCCTGCGCGACGCGAAAACCGCCGAGTCCGCGCGCTACGCGCTTGAACCCATCCCCGGCCCCGAGGCCGACGCCGCCCTGCGTGAGGCCCTCGGCGCGCTCTCCGGCGCGGCGAAGGCCGGCGTCATCGGCACCATCGCTGCCCGCGGCGATGCCTCCGCGCGCCCCGCCCTCGCGACGCTGAAAGACGCCGCCGGCGAACCTGCCGTCGTGCGCGAAGCCGCCACGCGCGCCCTCGCCCGTCTCGCCGACTCAAAAGCCTGAACCGCCATGAACACCGCCCTTTCTCTCAGCCGCCGCCAGTTCCTCAAAAAATCGGCGTTCGCCACCGCGGTCGCCACCGCGCCGCTCATCCTGCCGTCGCGCCTCCTCGGTCAAAACGCGCCGAGCAAGAAAATCACCGTCGGCATCATCGGCTGCGGCAACATCTCCGACAGCCATTTTCCCGTGCTGCTCGGTTATCCCGAGTCCGTGCGCATCCTCGCGGTGTGCGACGTCGACCGCGCGCGCCGCGACGCGGCCGCCGCGCGGGTGACCAAGGAATTCGGCAACGGCGACTGCAAGACCTACGCCGATTTCCGCGAGCTGAACCGCCGCTCCGACATCGACGTGGTCTTCGTCCTGTGCCCCGACCACTGGCACGCGCTCCTCGCGATCGACGCGATGCGCAACGGCAAGGATGTCTACGTCGAGAAACCCCTCACCCTTACGATTCGCGAGGGCCGCGCGCTCGTCGACGCCGCGCGCAAGTACAACCGCGTCACGCAGACCGGGGCGCAGAGCCGCTCGCGGAAGGGTTTTCGCGACGTCGCCGAATTCGTCCGCAACAACGGCCTCGGCAAACTCGATCGCATCGAAGTCGAGATCCCGCCGAACAACCGCTTTTGCGGCGCCACCTGGACGCCCGAGCCCGTGCCGGCGGGGCTCGACTGGGACATGTGGCTCGGCCCGGCGCCGTGGCGGCCCTACACCTCCATCGGCTGCCACTACAATTTCCGCTTCATCGAAGAGAATGCCTGCGGCCAGGTCACCAACTTCGGCGCGCACGGGCTCGACATCGCCCAGTGGGCGCTCGACATGGACAACAGCGGCCCCGTCGAGGTCGAGGGTCACGGCGAGTTTCCGAGCAGCGGCCTGTTCACCAACGCGACGAAGGTCGACTTCACGGTGCGCTATGCCAACGGCATCCCGATGCACTGCCGCACGTACTACGACGGCGGTGGCGCCACGGTGAAGTTCATCGGCGAGCGCGGCTGGCTCCATATCGCGCGAGACCGGGTGAACGCCTCCGACAGCAACCTGCTCCGCGAAGCGCAGGCGCCGAACAAAGCGATCCAGCTCACGCTCAGCACCAATCACCACGAAAACTTTTTCGAGTGCGTGCGCTCGCGCCAGCGGGCGATCTCCGATGTCGAAGCCGGCCATCGCTCGGCGACCGTCTGCAACCTCGGCCATCTGGCGATGATGCTCGGTCGCAAGCTGCGCTGGGATCCGGCGAAGGAAGAATTCGTCGGCGACGACATGGCCAACCGCCTTCGCTCCCGCGCCATGCGCGGACCGTGGTCGCTCGCGTAGCCGCAACGATGCAGCGGAGTGTATTCTCACTCGAGAAAGCCCACTTGAAAGGTGGACCGCGTTGACCCCAACGCGGTTTGCCAAGGGTTTCGTTACGTCAGCGGCTTGGGGTCAAGCCGCTCCACCTTCCATTGAACGGACACGGGTTGGCCAAGCCGGCTGCCTCGTAGATTCGCTTGCGACGCCGGGGGATCGGCACTTATTCCTGCACACCCATGGAAGCCGTTCCACCGCCTCCTGTTCCCGCGGCGCGCCAGGGACACCGGTTCTGGTTCCCGCTCAGCGTGGGGATCGTCGCAGCGCTCGCGCTGGGTGCGATCGAACTCAGACCGGAATTGGAACGGGGCCCTCAGTTCTGGCTGAGATTCGCGGTCGTGCTCCTCGCCCTCGTGCTCAGCCTCGTCTGGTTCGTCTTTCTGAGCCGCCTGCCGTGGCGGGTGCGTTTGCTGACGGTGGCGGTGCTGGCCGCGGTCGGACTTGGGCTCACGCTGGCACTGCGAGTGGATGGAACGGTTGACGGCCGTAGCATCCCGCGTCTCGCGTGGAAGTGGTCCGCGCATCCGGAGCGGGTTTTTTCGCCGCGATCAACCCCGCCGCGCGCAGAGACCGCGCCGCCGCCGGCCCTGCTCAAGGACGTGCCGCAATTCTTCGGACCTCGCCGCGACGGCGTGGTGACCGGCGTCGGACTGGCGCGGGACTGGACCAAGTCGCCGCCCCGGGAACTCTGGCGCCAGCCCATCGGCACGGGGTGGTCGGCGTTTGCCGTCGTCGGCGACCGGGCCTACACGCAGGAACAGCGGGGCGAGGAGGAATGGGTCAGTTGTTACGACGTCCTGTCCGGGCGGCTGCTTTGGTCGCACGCGCGCCGCGCGCGGTTTTTTCAGTGGCAGGCCGGCGAGGGTCCGCATGCGACGCCGACCGTCGATCGCGGCCGGGTGTTTGCCTATGGCGCGACCGGCATCCTCGACTGCCTCGACGCGGCGACGGGCGCGCCGGTGTGGTCGCGCGCCGTGCTCGAGGAAAACAAACTGGAAAACCTGGAGTGGGGCGCGAGTTCATCGCCCCTGTTGGTCGCGGATCTCGTGATTGTGACCGGCGGCCAGACCGCGGGGCCAACGGTGCTCGCGTACGACCGGCAAACCGGTGAACCCAAGTGGCGGAGCGGCACCGACCGGGCCAGCTATTCCTCTCCCATCGCGGCGACGCTCGCCGGCACGAGCGTCGTCCTCTCGTTCAACGCAGCCACGCTCACGGCGCACGATCTCGCGACGGGCACGGTGTTGTTGAGCCACCGCTGGGGAAGCGACAAGGCCCCGAAAGCCGCCCAACCGATCGCGGTGGGCGGGGATCGAATCTTTGTGACGTCCGGCTATGGCATGGGCTGCGAACTGCTCCAGATCACGGCCGGGGCCGGCGGGAAGCTGTCCGCGGAGTCGATCTGGAAAAACATCCGCCTGAAAGCCCAGTTCAACAGCGTGGCGATGCGCAACGGCTTTTTCTACGGACTCGACGACGGCTTTCTCGCATGCGTCGAGATCGCCACGGGCACGCGACGATGGAAGGGCGGGCTCTATGGCTCCGGCCAGACGCTGCTGGCGGACGATCTCATCTTGGTCCAAACCGAGCGCGGCCCCGTCGTCCTCGCCGAGGCCAACCCCGAGTCCTTCCGGGAGCTCGGCCGGATCGCGGCTCTCAGCAGCAAGACCTGGAACCACCCCACGCTCGCCGGTCGCTACCTGCTGGTGCGAAACGATCGCGAGGCCGTGTGCTACGAGCTGCCGGTCGCGGGTGCAACGAGCGCGGCGAACCAGCGCGTGTTTTCGAAGCAAGTTTTTCCAGTCATTCTGAGCGCAGCGAAGAATCCACTTGGACATCCGCGGCTCACAAAGGCTTCGCTACTCCCGCTGGATTCTTCGCGTCGCTCAGATGACAATCAGGTTTGAAAACACGTCCTATTCCTTGGGGAGATTAGCAGTTCGACCGGACCATGGGGGCAGGTCGATAATCCTTCACTTTTGGCGACCGGCATTCGCCCGGCGCGCGGAACCTGCTTTTTCCCCTTCCGCGGCGCACACGGGCCGGGCCGTACCGGACAGCCGCAGTCTGGCCCGGCCATAGGGAGTCATCGCGACCGCCGCTCGCGTCCGCGGGGCTGGCCGGAAGACACGCGTGCCACGCCTGCAGCGGGCCGCCCACGCGCGCCACCACCCCGGGGAGTTTTTCGGGCGTTTCGCTCCGGTGTTTCGCGGTGAGTTCTTCCGAAACGCCCCGGCCAAGCACTGAACCGTTGACGGCGCACCGATCCGAGGTTTGTCTCTCCGCATCGTGACAGCCACGATCGATCCGAGAATGCCCCCAATGGATCCGCCGGTGCCGGCCGATCTCTTGATTCCTGCCATCGGGTCCCGGTCGTCCGGCTGTTCGTGCCGCAGGGCGGTGATTTAGGTTTCGGATTGCAACGTTTGCGTCCGATTTCCAGTCGCCTTCCTCCGTTCAACCCCGTCCCACCCAAAGTCAGTCCTCTGTTGGCATCAACCCCAGGCGAGATTCGTGCAGAATTTCCATGCATCATGAATACCAAGAACCCTATTGCCCTGTATTTCGGTTGGATCGCAATGACCTTGGCGCCGCTCCACGCCGCCCATGCCGCGGACGTAAGCCTCGCCGCCGCGGCAAATCAGCCCACGGCAACCATCATCGGTCAGGTGAGCAACGCAGCCACCGACGCCAATCTCGAAGGCGCCATCGTGCTTCTCGATGGGACCGGATTTTCGACGAGAACCCGGCGCGATGGCGCCTACAGCCTGCAAGTGCCGCCGGGAAGATACACCTTGACCGTCTCGTATTCCGGCTTGGACGCGCAAAGTGTTCCGCTTTCCCTTCAGGCGGGGGCGACGGAGAAGCGGGACGTCCGCCTGACCGCAGATATCTACAAGCTGGCCCCGTTCACCGTCTCGGGCGAACGCGAAGGCAATGCGCTGGCCAACACCCTGCAACGCCTGGCGCCCAACGTGAAAAATATCGTGTCGGCCGACGCCTTTGGCAACATGGCGGGCAACCCGGCCGAATTGTTGACGCGCCTGCCGGGCGTGGTGGGCGATGCGACCGGGATTGAAACCCGCTATCTGACAGTTCGCGGTGTGGATCCCACGATGACGGCGGTCACCGTGGACGGAAACAGGATGGCCAACGGGGCGTCGGCCGGATCGAGCCGCGAGTTTCAATTCGAACTGATTGGGTCGGACCGGGTGGAGCGAATCGAACTGACGAAGTCGCCGACGCCGGACATGGATGCCGATTCGATCGCCGGGGTGGTAAACCTGGTGTCCAAGAGCGCATTTGACCGCGTCGGCCGCCGAATCAATTTCACGTTTGGCGGGATCATCCGTCTCCTGGACGATCGCGATGAACTCCGCCGCAACTGGACCCTAGGATACTCGGAAGTGTTTGCCGGCAAGCTCGGTGTCTCGTTGAATTACGGTCATCGTCAAACTCTGTTGCCGCTCGACGTGACCAATCAAAGCTTCGAAGCCGTCGAAAAGCCCGCGCAGTATACGTACAGTTACAATTTTCAGAATTTTCGGATCAAGCGAACCCGCTGGGGCGGCGGCTTGAAGCTCGATTACAAGTGGAGCGACAACACGCGGTTCTACTTCAACGGGCAGAAATTCCTGCACATGGAGCATGGCGATGAACCGCAAACCGGCTTGTTCTCCACCGCCCAGACCGTCGCCACGAGGGACGCCAATGGCAATCTGACGGGAACCGGCGCAATCCTTCCGGAGTATACGAGAAACGTGACGGAGTGGCGTCCGGTGCCGGCCAGCCAGGTCACGATCAGCAATGGCAGCACGCAGAAGGGTGGCGTTACCCATCAATATCAGCTCGGGGCCGTTCACCAATACAAGTCTCTCGAAATCGACTACGATATCTTCAAATCGAATTCCTTCACGAATTATCCCGGCAACGCGAACTTCCAGTATACGACCACCGGCATCGGCTTCCGCATCGAAAGAAAAGACGCGCCATTTTTTCCGGAGGTCCGGCAGACGGCGGGACCGGACATCAGGGATATCAACAACTACCGGGACAACGTTTTCAATATCAGAGTATTTCGAGGCGATGACGACTATCTTGGCGGGGCATTCAACCTAAAGAAAAAATTCGAGACCGCGGCTCCAACCTGGATCAAGGCGGGGATCCGGGTGCGCGAACAAACCCGGGAGCTTACGGAACCGGCGACGCGATGGAGATTCGCCGGCCCGGATGGGGTTTTGAACTCGGGCGACGAAAATCTCCGCCAATTCCTCAATCCCGACGTGAAGTCCCGCGCGCCGGTCACGCTGCCGATTCCCGCGTTTCCGTTCCGCGATGCTCGAACTGTGCCGTACAATTACCCGGTCAAGACCTCGTCTTTTGGCTACTCGGGCTACAACATCGGCACTGCCCTGTTTGAAAAACCCCAGCAATTCGTCGAGGACATCGTCTTCAACGTCACCAGCGAACTGAACAACGCGCAGGACTTCACGGAAAAAATCAGCGCGGGCTACGTGATGGGAAACGTCGATATCGGGAAATTGTCGATTCTGGGGGGGCTTCGGGTCGAGGAGACGAAAGCGGAGGGCAATGGGGCGCTGCGGCAGATCACACCGGCGGAGGCCGCGCGGCGCGCAGCCTGGGTGGGACCGGTGACCAACGACGAATTGCGGCGCCGAACCGCGGCAGAATATGCGCAGCGGATTTCTGCATCCGGCAAATACAAAAAAGTCTTCCCGGGTCTGCATCTGAAGTATGAGGCGATGCCGGGTCTGATCGCCCGCCTGAGTTATGCGACCAACATCGGACGCGCCCCCATCGGCAGCTTGATTCCGAGGACCGCCGTCGATGATACCAACAAGACGGTTTCCACCAGTAATCCGGGCCTGAAGCCTCAGTTTTCGGACAACTTCGATCTGGGACTTGAGTACTACTTCGAACCCGTCGGTCGCGTGTCGGCGGGGGTCTTTTTGAAGGAAATCAAAGACTTTCAGTTTTCCGTCGGCGGACAGACGGTGGGCACCGGGGCGGATAACGGCTTCAACGGGAACTACCAAGGGTATGCCCTGACCACGCGGGCGAATGGCGGGGCCGCCCGCGTCAAAGGGCTCGAGGCCGCTTATCAGCAGCAGTTCACCTTCCTGCCGGGATGGTTGAACGGATTCGGCGCCTTCGCCAATTACACGCGGCTGGAAGCCGACGG
>JACQWL010000023.1 GCA_016209255.1 Verrucomicrobiota bacterium | reverse complement strand
TTCTCCTTTTTTTTGTTGGGGCCCCCCCCCCCCCCGCCCCTACACCTCGACAGCATCGTTACGGCTTGGCTTTTTTCCGAACAGCACATGAGCAAATCGACGCCGTCATGGTTGTTCCTGGCCGGTCTTTCGCTGGCCGCTGAGACCGCAGCCGCTACGGCTGGAAAAGATCTCCGGCTCAGCTACCGGTCCCCCATCGATGGCACCGAGCAACCGTACCGGGTCTATGTTCCAGGCAGTTACCGGGCAGATCGGCCGGTTCCCGTCGTGCTGGCCCTGCACCAGACGGGTGCCGACGAAAACAGCTTCTTCGAGGACAACATTCATTACCCGCCGGAGAACGGCCTGAAGAACGCGGCGGAAAAACATGGGGTACTGGCGGTCTGCCCGAACGGACGCGGCAATACCGTCTATCGCGGGCCGGGGGAGAACGCGGTCTTTTGCGTGCTCGAAGACGTGAAGAAGCGTTTCAACGTGGACGAGGATCGGATTTATCTGACGGGTCACTCGATGGGCGGAACCGGTTCTGCGGACCTGGGCCTTCATCACCCGGATTTGTTCGCGGCGGTGGCTCCGTTGTCAGCGGCGCGCAGCATCCGCTGGGTTGCCGCCAATGCCGGCCACCTTCCGTTCTGGTGGATCGGTGGCGGGCTCGACCAGGAATACTATAAGCTCGGCGTCGCCGTGGGCGTGGAAAGAATGAGGCGCCTCGGTTGCCCGGTTCGATTCACCGAGCTCGCGGGTGAGGGCCACTACGGAACCGCCCGGGATTTCAATCCCGTGCTCGAATGGCTCCTGAAGCACCGGCGGGTCGCGCATCCCCGGGCCTTCACGTTCGAAGTCGACACTCCTTTGCACCCCCGCGCGTATTGGGTCACCGTGGATGCGATTGCCCGGCCGGGCAGGATCGCCACGGTCAAAGCCCGCGCTGAGTCCGGCCAGGTGGCGCGGCTCGAACTGGAGAATGTCGAGGCCATTTCGGTCTGGCCCGATCCGGACGTCTTCAATCTCGGACCGCCCGTGGAGGTTTGGGTGCAAGACACCCGCGTTTTCTCCGGGCGGGTGTCCCGCGCGCAGGAGGTTGCGGTCCGGCGTGAGTTCGCCGAATGGAGATCGGAGGTCCGGCCGCGGCGTGAAATCTCGCTCACGGCGTACCGCAACCACCCGATCGCCTATGCGCCCGAGGCGCTGGATCTGAGCGGCACGGAAGCGCGGTTGGGAAACTGGATCGCCGATGCCATGCGCGCGGCCACGGGCGCGGAGGTCGCGCTCTACAATCACCGGCCGGATCGGGCGAGCCGGCCTATACCCGCCGGAACAGTGGATGTGGTTGATCTGCTCCTGTGCAGCCTTCCCGGCGACCAGGATCTCGTGGTCGCGGAACTGCGGGGCCGCGATATCGTGGAGATCCTCGAGGCGAACATCGATGCGCGGGCGCCCGAGCCCAAGGCCGGAACGGTGTCAAACCTGCTGGTGCAGGTTTCGGGCGCGCAGTATGTGTTCGACCGCCGGCTGCCGCCGGGCAGGCGTGTCGTCACCTGCAACCTCGAAGCGGATCGCAACTACTCCGTTGCGCTGGAGGGACAGGTCGTCGAGCGGGAGACAATCCGGCTGGCGGGCCGTTTCAAGAAGTTGAAGCACGTGACGACCGAAATCCCATTCACCATGGCGCTCTATGGCCACGCGGTGCGCACGAAAGAGTTGCGCGCGCCGCTGGAGGGGAGGGTCAGAGAAATCAGGTAGGCAACTCCGGAACCCGGCCGCAACGAGAGGATCCCTCGTGCTCTTGCTCGTAATCGTGCTCGTAATCGCAGCGGTCGAGCACGAGCACGAGCACGATTACGAGCACGAACAACCCTTGCGCCGGTTGCGATTTTGAAACCGTTGCAGACATGATCGATCCGCATCTGGATTGGCCAATCCCCGGGCCAGCGTTGTCCTGACGGACGCCGACCGGCACTTCAAAAGTGACCCGCCGATCACCGGCCGAGGGGCTGCAGTTCGATGCGCCGGAAGAAAATCTCGGCCCCCTCGGATTGGAACAAGAGCTTCCCCGCCTTGAAGGAACCGTTCCGGCCCTCGTTTACCTTCACGCCGTTGAGAAAGTAGATGAGGTCGCCCCCGTCGCAGATTGCCTCGATCAAATTCCATTGTCCGACCGGCTTCTCCACATCCTTGGCCCCGCGGAAGCCGAGGACGTCCTTCCAGCCGAGGTCGCGATATTGCCAGTCCAGCCGCCCTTTGCTGAATTCGGTCGGTTTGCCCTCGGGATTCCAGACATTCATTTTGCCGGGCAGGACAGGGATGGTCAGCCGCGGCGCGACCGGGACATCCGATCCGCGGTTGTAGCCCGGAAGGAGAAGGATGTCCCCCGTGCCGCCTTCGATGATCTGATACTCGATCGAACGAATCCAGGGCGACGAAAACGTCTTGGTCATGTTGCCGTCCTCGCCGTCGCAGTGCAGCAGAATGCCGGAGTCGCGCGCGCGATTATGCCGGGGTGCCCACGTGACCAAACCCCAGCGGAACTCCACGACGAGTTTGTAATTCGCATACCTGGCGTGGGTGATGATGCCGCCATAGTGTTGCCCGCTGCTGCGGATGGCCGGGGCTCCGTCGATATTGTCCACCACGGTGAAGACGCGGTCCGGATCGACATGCCCGAATTTGGGCAGCCAGGTGTAGAACGAGGAAAGATCTTTGCCGTTGAAGAGCGAAATGGTCTCTTTCGGCACGATCGCCGTCCCCTCGCTGGAGCCGGCGGCCCGGGCGGCGACCGCGAGACACGCGAGTGAAAATATGGCCAGGGCGGGCCGGAAAAAGCGACGGGCAGCCGGACGAAAAGGCGCCCTGGGGAGCGGGGAAAAGGTTGAGGTGGCTCCGGACGGCACGTCGATTTTCATAGGGTGATTCATTGCAGCGTTGAGGTTAATTCGCGGTGACTGGGGAACAAGCTGACCACCGCCCAACCGGTGCTCAAGCGGGATTGTCGATAATCGGCGCCCCGCGGCCGGCGCGGAAAAACCCGCGCATCTGAGCGCTTGCCTGAGAAACGGAATCACGTTGGCATGCGGATTGTTCATCCCCGTCCCGGTCGAAACCCGCCACAAATCCCCTCGCCCTCATGACCTCGTTAACTCGCCACGCCCTCCTGCTTACGGCCCTGGTGTCTGCCAGCATGCTCCACGCGGCCAAACCGCCCGCCGGTTTTTCGGCGCTGTTCAACGAAAAGGATCTTTCTGGCTGGCGCGGCGGCACCACGTTCGATCATCGCAAGCTGATGGAGCTGCCGGAAGCGGAGCGGACGGCGAAAATCGCGGCCTGGACCGCCACCCTCACCCAAAAGGGCGAGAAGACCGGGCTGGTGCACTGGCGGGTGGAAGGCGGCGAACTGGTCAACGATGGCGGCGGCAACTATGCGACGACCGAAAAGGACTACGGCGACTTTGAATTGTTGCTGGACTACAAGACCGTGCCGCGTGCCGACTCCGGCATCTACTTGCGCGGCGTCCCGCAGGTCCAGATTTGGGACATAAATCAGCCGGACATGGCCAAGGCTCCGGATCGACATCCGAGACTGGGTTCCGGTGGCCTCTTCAACAATGACCCGCGCACGCCCGGCCGGGATCCACTGGTGCTGGCGGACAAACCCTTTGGCGAGTGGAACCATTTTCGGATTCTGATGGTGGGGAGCCGCGTGAGCGTGTGGTTGAACGAGAAGCTGGTCGTGGACCACGCCGTGCTCCAGAACTACTACGACAAGAAGCTGCCGCCCGATCAGCGGCGCCCGATTCCGGCCCGGGGGCCGATTCAGTTGCAGACGCACGGCGGCGAAATCCGATGGCGCAATATCTTTCTCCGGGAAATCGGAAGCGAGGAGTCCTGCCAGATCCTGGCGCGGCGGGGCGACGAGGGTTTCAAATCGATTTTCAATGGCCGGAATCTCGACGGCTGGGCGGGGCCGCTCGATGTCATCGAGACCAAAGACGGTGTCATGATCTGGCGGGCCGGCAAAGGGGGAACCCTCTACTGGAACGAGGAACTCACCGATTTCCAGGCGCGGCTGCACTTCAAGGTGCCGCCGGGAGGGAACAACGGCCTGGCCATTCGGTATCCGGGAAAAGGGAACCCGGCGTACGATGGCATGACTGAAATCCAGATCCTCGACGACAACTACGAGCGGGCGAAGAAGACAAAGATCGATCCGCGGCAGGTCCACGGTTCCGTCTACGGGATGATTCCCGCGGCGCGCGGCTATCAGCATCCCATCGGGGATTGGAATTTCGAGGAGGTCACCGTCCAGGGCTCCCGGATCAAGGTGGAAGTCAACGGCACGGTGATTCTCGACGCGGATGTGGCCAGCGTCGACCTGGCCACGGTGATGGCCAAGCACCCGCATCCGGGCAAGGACCGCAAGAGCGGGTTTTTCGGTTTCGCCGGGCACAACGACCCGGTCCAGTTCAAGCAGATCAAGATCAAGAAACTCTGAAACGAAGTGGCAGCGGTGGCGCCGGGAAGAAATGATCAGCGGGGCGGATTGGGCATGATTTCAAACTTGTTTGTCATTCTGAGCGCAGCGAAGAATCCACCAGTGGCAGCGAAGCGTTTGCAGGCTGCGGATGTCCAAGTGGATTCTTCGCTGCGCTCAGAATGACAGGGGAAAACCTATCTTGAAAACACGGCCTGGATTGCGGACGGCGTTCCTGCCCCGACGCAGAGGCATCAACAAAAGGGCCCGGCTGGCAAAGCCGGGCCCTTTCAGGAGCCGGGGGTCGACCGTGCCTGCGCTCAGAACCGTCCCGTGACGCCGGCCACGATCTTCTGGGCAAAGTTGCGCCAGCTATCCCCCCGGTCCTTATAGAGGCGATAGCGGTCGTCGAGCGGCACGGCGAACACGTTGTCCACGTCGAAGAAGACGCTCAGGTTTCTCGAAAACGCATACCGCGAGCGCCAGTTCCAAGTGGTCTTGGCCACCTGGTACTGCACCAGCGCCGGTGTGGTCGAATTGCTGGTCAGGTACTCGCCCCGGTAGGTGGCCAGCACCCTCAGGTCGAAGCCGTGCCCACGGTAGCTGACGCCGACGTTGCCGCTCTTCGGCAGGAATCCCGCGAGGCTGTTGGTCGTCAGCACGGTTGTCCCGCCATAGTTTCCCTCGGTCTTGAGGGTTGTGTAATTGAAATTGACCCCGAAGCCCTTCGCCCAGCCCGCCAGGAAGTTCAATTGCTGCTGGTAATTGAATTCGAGGCCCTCGATTTTCGCCGAGCCGCCGTTGCGCGATGTCGTCAGGGAATATCCCTCGTACTCCCCATCGAATCCGTTGTCGCGTCCGCCGCCGATGACCTGGCTGCTGTCGGTAAAGATGTAATCCTCGATATCCTTCTTGAACGCGCCCAGCGAAACCACGCCCTGCGACTTGAAATAATACTCGGCGGTCAGGTCGTAGCTGTTCGCGTACTGCGGCTTCAGTTCCGGGTTGCTCCTCGTCACTCGCAAGGCGGTGTCGTCGACGGTGTCGAGCGGGATGATCGATCCGAAGGCCGGACGCCCCACGCCGGTCGACCAGCTGAACCTGGTCATGAAACCGCCGAACGGCTCATACTTCAAATGAACTCCCGGGAAGAAATTGCGATATTGGCCGTCGTTGGAGGTCCGGCCGCCGAACTGCACCTCCGCGCGTCGCCGCGCCTCCGGGTCCGTCACCGGTCCCACCCAGGCCGCCCGGCGGGCTCTTTCGGCCGGAGACAGGTAGGTCAGCGGGCCCTCGCCATTGACGCGCGTGTCCTCCGCCCGCACCCCGGTCAGGACCGAAACCGGGCCAAAGCGGATGTTGCCCATGACGTACGCGGCGGCAATCTTCTCGGTAACCAGCCGCAGCCCCTGCACTCTGCTCTGGGCACTGGTGGCGATGTTCTCCTTCCACAATTCCGGATGCTGTTTCTGGTGGAGGGCCACGCCGTAGACATCCGGAAACACCGGCAGATCGCCGCGGTCCTTGAAATAGTGCGCCTCGATATCCCGGGTCCGGCCGGCGGTCTCCGTAAACTGGGCGAGATCCTGGCGATCGTCCGCCGTGCCCAAAACTCCGTCCGGCCCCGTGTAGTCATACGGCCGCGACCAGTTCCAGAGCTTGCGCCGCTGCTGTTGATAATTGAGCCCCGTTTTGATATACGCCGACGAGGCCCATGCGAGTTCCTTGCGCAGGTCGAACTTGCCGCCGTAAATCGTATCGAAGCCCCGCTGGTCATTCTGCGTCAGACGGATGGAGTTATAATTGTTCAGGTCCCGGAAGCTTGGCCCCTGCGTCTGCTTGACGTAGGGGATGTCCGAATCCTTGGAACGGTCGACCGTCCAACCGATGTTGCCCATCGACATCGTCACGGAGCCCGTCGGCGGGCCGTCATACTTCTCGTCGTTGTGCGAAAGGTCATAGTAGTTCGCCGCGTTGGAATAGTTCAGGCTGTAGTCGATCTGCATGCCCGGGAAGCGATGTCGCACCATCGGCGAGAGCGTGATCGTCCGGCCTGATTTGTCGTTCGACGATATCGAAATGCTGCTCGTCGAGAGCGTGGGGTGGGGGAAGACCCGGGTGATGCCGTCCGCATAGTTGGGGTGAATGTAGCCGCCGCTGATGCGGTTGCCGTTGGCGTCCACTGTCGCCAGCACCTGCGGCGTTGCCGCGGTCGGCACTCCGACCGTGGCAAAAGTTTGCTGCGGCGAGTAGTTGTTTTCGTGAAAAAAATTATACGAGGTGTTAAGCGAGACAACCGTTTGGTCGCTCCAACGATAGTCGATTTTCACGCCGGTTGCCAGACGGCTTCGGGTCGCACCCCCCAGCGTCCGGCCGAGCGAGTACGTATAGACCGGACCAGGCTCGTTCTTGCGCTCGTGCGATTTATTGGAGATGGCGTTGACGGGCGGCTGGCTGTGATAAGTGCCGGTCAAAGTGATGCCGATGTTCCGCTTCTCGCCGATCACGTCGGAATACAGGAAGTTCATCGAAGGACCGTACCCACGAATCGGCTGCTTCCAGGTCGCGGCATCGGGGCCGTGAACCGGCCGCGTGACGAACCCGACCGTGTAGTTGAAGATCCTCCCCGGAGCGCGATCGAATGCGCTCTTGCTCACGAGGTTGACGCTGCCGCCGACCGAGGCCCCGTGCATGTCGGGCGTCGGCGCCTTGGTCACCTCGATGGTTTCGACATTCCCGAGGGATGCCTGCTCGAATTCGAACGCCCGCCCGGTGCCGGCCGACTGCGCACTGGCGACCTGCTGCCCGTCCATCGTCACGGAATTCAAAGCCGCGCCGACTCCGCGAATGCTCACCTGGCGCACGTCCGGCCCATTGTAATCGGCCGTCATTCCGGCCATGCGCTGCAACAGGTCGCCGACGTTCCCATCCGCCACGTTGCCGAAGGTGTCCGAGGAAACCACCGCCTTCACGTTGGGCGCGAGTCGTTGCAGCACCTCCGCCTTCGCCGTGCCTTCGCGTTCCCCGGCCACGGTGAATTTGTCCAGCTTGTAGATTTCCGCGGTCATCTCGACATTGCGCACGACCGTCCCGCTGGCCGGCACCGACGCGGAAATCCGCTGCGGATCCAGGCCGGCGTAACTCACCACCAGCGTCACCGGCCCGGAGGGCACACCGGCGAACTGATAGCGGCCCTCCCGGTCGGTCGTGGTGGTCCGGTTCGTGCCGGATAGTTCCACAACCGCGCCTTCGAGGTAGGATTGGGTGGCGGCATTGATGATCTGGCCGGTGATGGCGCTCACGCCTGGTGCCTGACCGAAGGAATCAACCGCGAGCAAAGCAAGGCAACCTGCAAGCAGCGGAAACGAAGTCTGAACGCAGGAGCGGCAGTGCGCGATGGCACGTTTCACTGGAGCGAACCAAGGAAAGTGCAATCTGCTGGAAGGGTGGTTTGCGATCTTGGACTGGTTCATGGGGTTGAGGTTTGAATCATGCAGACCTGCGAATTAGGTCGGAGCCGGGGGCGTTCGCAGGGGTGAAGCGCACCCGGCACTGGTCCGGCCGGGGCTCCGGTGCCATGGGTCAATGTCAGACACATCGCGGACGTTTTTTCAAAGCAATTTTTTTCGAGCTTCACCGGAAATGCCCTGCCGGCACCGCGGCCGGCGGCGTGCTGCGTGCGCCCGCGAAAACGGTAGCTTGCCGTCATTCCGACCGCGGGCAACGCCGTTGTCCCGGAAGGCCACGTCACGCTGGCGAATGGTCATGTCGAAACCAGCGACGTATTTGCGGGTGCACAATAAAAAGGTCGCCGGCGGCAACCGTTTCGATTGGCGTGCGTCGTAGTGAGAGTCATCCGCGCCTCCGCCTCCCTTTGTTGACGGGAAAGTATTACCCCATTGTTTGCCCCAAAAAAATCGACAAACCCAGCCGCCACCAGCGACGCGGGTTCACCCTGTGCCGCGTCCTGCCGCCTCGCGCCCTGGCGCCGTGCGGTCCTGATTGCCCTCAGCGTGCTGACCGCCTTTTTCGCGGCGCGCCACGCCTCGGACGAGGAGTTTGTCGCGCCGGCCGGCATCGCGACGACGCGCCGGTCTCCGATCGGGTTCAATCCGGGCGACACCGTGCCGTTCTTCAGCCATTCGTGGATCACCCCGCGCGGCCATACGCCGGTGGCCCATTGCAGCGTGATTTCCGCCCTGCCCAGCGGGGATTTGCTGGCCGTTTGGTATGGCGGCTCGCGCGAGGGGGCGGCCGACGTCGCCCTGTTTACGGCCCGGCTCCCCTCTGCCAGCAACTCGTGGACCAGGCCGGTCAAGGCCCTGGATCGGGCGGCGGCGCAGGATGAGCTCGACCGCCGGATCAAGAAAATCGGCAATGCGGTCATTTTCCCGGATCGCACGGGCAGCCTGTGGATGGTTTATGTGAGCGTGACGGTGGGTGGATGGTCGGGCGCCGCGCTGAACATAAAGACATCCCAGGACGAAGGGCGCACGTGGAGTCACAGCCGGCGACTGACCCTCAACCCGTTCCTTAATTTCGGGTCCCTCGTTCGCAACCGCCCGATCTATGCCAATGACGGGCGGATCGGACTGCCCGTGTATCATGAGACGGCGCTCAAGTTTCCCCAGGTGCTCTGGCTTACGCCCGGGCCGACCGGCAGCGTACGCGAATACCGGATGCGCAGCCTCCCCGCCGAGACCGGGCTGATTCAGCCGGCGCTGGTGCCATTGGATCACGATCGCGTGCTCATGATGCTGCGCGATCGCAGCGACGGGCGCCGCCTGCACACGGCCTACTCGAACGACAACGGCTGGACGTGGTCCGAAGCGGCGCCGAGCGGGCTGCCCAATTCGGACTCCGCGATCGACGCCCTGCGGCTCCGCGACGGGCGGATCCTGCTCGTCTACAACGACGCTGCCAGCGGGCGGGAAAACTTGAGGCTCGCCGTCTCGGACAACAATGGCCGCAGCTGGCAGCCCGGGGCGATCATCGAGGCGGAGGTGCACGAAGAATTTTCCTATCCCTATCTGCTCGAGGACAGCCGGGGGCGGATTCACCTGACCTACACCTGGCATCGGCAGCGGATCAAGCACGTCGAGTTCAACCTGGCCTGGCTCGATCGACGGGCCGTGGCGGAAACGGCCTCCCTGCGATGAGCCTGCCGATCTTCCCCGCGTTCTATGCGCTCGTATCCGTGGCGACACTATGGCTGGCGCTGCTTTGGCTGGTGGCGCGCCTGGACAGCACCCGGTTTGCCTTGCCGCTCAAGGTGGCTTGCGGCCTGGCGACGCCGCTTCTCCTTTTTGTCCCGGTCGGGGGCCTGCCGCTCTGGAGTTCGGCGTTCAGTTTTTTCCCCAACCCGAGTCTGCCCATTTTGGGCATGGTCAGCGCGGCGCTCTGCCGGAGGCTTTTCGGGGTTGCTCTTTTCAAGCCGGCGGACTGGCGCGCGACGTGGATTTTCGGCGCGATTGCGGGGAGCGTCCTTTACCTGCATCCCGTCTGGTTCCGATCGCTCGATCTCTACTACTGGGGATGGGACCGCGAAGGCGCCGCATGGTGTCTGGCCGCGCTGGCGGTGGTCTTCCTCGCGTGGGGAAACCGACTGGGCGTGCTCCTGCTCGGTACCTTGATCGCCTACTCGATCGATGCCCTGGAGTCGGCGAATTGCTGGGACTACCTCGTCGACCCGCTGTACTGGCTGATCAGCGTCGGGGTGGCGGCCACGTGGGTGATAAAATGGTGCCTGGCTCGCCGCCGCCGGATCCGCGGTTGCGCAGGGTCACTGCCAGGAACTGCTGAAACGCATTGAAGACGACGGCGTCGCCTGGCTCAAACGCGCCCGCCGCCCCCCGCTTCTCGATCGTTCGCTGGAAGCCTATCTCGCCGGGCGGCGCCAGTGACCACGGGCGGGGCTTGGCTATGCGGCTGGCTTGTGCAGATTACGTGAATGTGATTGCTGGTGGCGAACCAGGCAAGCTTGACACTCGCTCACGTTGCGACCTGCCCCGCCGGCTGCCCCGGCTATTTCTTCTTCTCGCCCCCGAACAGCCCCTTGATGGCGTCGCCGGCTTTCTTGATGCCCTCGGTTGCGGCGGCCTTCGAGGTCCAATCGATCTGGCCGGCGGCTTGTACCGCCGCGCCAACGATACTGGCGGTCACGTCCTTCATGATTGCGAGCACAAGCTGGTCAGGCGTGATGCCGCCTTCCTTCGTGCCGAGGCCGGCCAGCTCGATGGGCGGCATGGGCACGGTCATCACGGTGGCGCCCACGCTGAGACGGACTTTGCCGTTCTTCAGCCGAAAACGTTTCACTTCCAACTTGATCGGCCGACCGCTTTTCGCCACGGGCGCGACGGCCTTGTCCCGGCTCCCCGTGACCTGTTCGATGTTCTTGAGCAGGTCCTTGACGTTGCTGGCGACAATCTTGGTCTCGTAGTTGAATTCCGGGGCCTCGATCTCAATCTCGTTCACCACGATGTGATCGCCGAAGAGGGAAAACGGGGCGACGTCGAGGTGGATTTCTCCCAGCGCGCAGAGGTTGTTCTCGCTCCATCCCCGGGGGTTGCCGACGACGAGGCCGCTGAGCGTGCCCTGGCCGGTGAGCGGCGAAATGTTCGCGCCGGCGAGTTTCACGGTGGTCTGGGTGAGCCGGGGGGCGAACTTGTTGATGCCGGCGGTGACGATCGAGCCGAGGAAAAACTGGAGCGCGATGAACGCGACCAGGGCGAGCGCAATCAGACCGCCGCCAACGTAGAGAATTTTCTTGTTCATGTCGGACAATGCCAAAGAAGCCAGGGATACCGGATGGGCGCAAATCAGATTTCGGAACGATCTGCGGCGCCGCGGAGCCGCAACCAAAAATTCCGGGAGGGCCCACGAATCACACGAAAGGACACGAAAACCAACCCGCCTTTCGTGTCTTTAGTGTGTTTCGTGGGCAGGAATCGCGGGCGGCCGCACTTGCGGCTTGTCACGCCGCGCACCGCGGCTCTGTTTGGGCCATCCCTATGGCCCAAGCCTACACCGAAGCCAGCATCAAGACCCTCTCCTCGCTCGAGCATATCCGTCTGCGCCCCGGCATGTACATCGGCCGGCTCGGCAACGGCTCGCACGCCGAGGACGGCATCTACGTCCTCCTCAAGGAGACGATCGACAACTGCATCGACGAATTCACGATGGGTTGCGGCAAGAAAATCGAGGTCGAGTTGAACGAGCGCACCCTGCGCGTGCGTGACTACGGCCGCGGCATCCCGCTCGGAAAGCTCATCGACTGCGTGTCGATCATCAACACCGGCGCCAAATACGACAGCGAGACATTTCAAAAATCCGTCGGGCTGAACGGGGTCGGCCAGAAGGCGGTGAACGGGCTCTCCTGCCAGTATCGCGCGCAGGCCTTTCGCGACGGCCAGACGAAGCGGGTCGAATTCGAGCGGGGCAAGCTGCGCAAGGACCACAAGATCGCGAAGACCGACGAACGCAACGGCACGCTGGTGGAGTTCATCCCGGACGAGACGCTGTTCGGCGGCGATTTCCGCTTCCGGGCGGAGTTCATCGAGGACATGCTCTGGAACTACGCCTTCCTCAATCGCGGGCTCACGCTTACGCTCAACGGCAAGCCCTTCAAATCCGAGCACGGGCTGCGGGATCTCCTGCAGAAAAACCTGAGCGGCGAACCGCTTTACCCGATCATCCACCTCGAGGGCGAGGACATCGAGGTGGCGCTCACGCATGGCGGACACTATGGCGAGGAGTATTACTCGTTCGTCAACGGCCAGCACACCACCATGGGCGGCACCCACCTCACCGCCTTTCGCGAGGCGCTCGTCGATACGGTGCGCAATTTCTTCAAGAAGGACTACGACGCCGCCGACGTCCGCCAGTCGATCGACGCCGCGATTGCGGTCCGCGTGATGGAGCCGGTGTTCGAATCGCAGACGAAGACGAAGCTCGGCTCCGCCGCCGTCGGCCCGAACGGGCCGAGCCTGAAGGATTTCGTCGGCAAGTTCATGCAGCAGTCGCTCGACGGCCACCTGCACAAGAACAAGGAGACCGCCGAGGCGCTGAAGGCGAAAATCGAGGAGAACGAGCGCGAGCGCAAGGATCTCGCCGGCATCCGCAGCCTCGCGCGCGAACGGGCGAAAAAGGCTTCCCTGCACAACCGCAAGCTGCGCGACTGCCGGCTGCACCTGGGCGATCGCAACGAGCGGGCGGAGGAAAGCACGCTGTTCATCGTCGAGGGCGATTCGGCCGCCGGGTCGCTCACCGCGACGCGCGACGTCCAGACCCAGGCGGTCTTCGCGCTGAAGGGCAAGCCGCTCAACACCTACGGCCTCTCGAAGAAAGTGATCTACGAGAACGAGGAATTCCATCTGCTCCAGTCCGCGCTCAACATCGAGGACGGGCTCGACGGGCTGCGCTACAACAAGATCGTGATCGCGACCGACGCCGACGTCGACGGCATGCACATCCGGCTGCTGCTGATCTCGTTCTTCCTGCAATTCTTTCCCGATCTGATCCGCAACGGCCACCTCTTCATCCTCGACACGCCGCTCTTCCGCGTGCGCAACAAGAAGAAGACGATCTATTGCTACTCGGAGGCGGAAAAACAGGCGGCGATTGCGGCGCTGGGCTCGAGCCACGAGATCACCCGGTTCAAGGGCCTGGGCGAGATTTCAGCCGGTGAATTCAAGGATTTCATCGGCGAAAACATCCGGCTCGAACCCCTGACGCTGGCCCATCTCCACAACAGCGAGGATTTGCTCGGGTTCTTCATGGGCAAGAACACGCCCGAGCGGCAGGACTTCATCATCGACAACCTGAAGGTGGAAAAAGATCTGGTCGAGGCGTGAGGGATTTTTTTTCGACAAGCCGGACGAAAGCGGTAAAATGATGCATGGCCCGAAACCCGGGAATTCCGGTTCAGTATCTTTTGCTCATTCCGTCTCCATCATGATGCCGAAACGCTGCATGGTTGCGGCTAAGAGAGGCGCCTGCCGAGCCGGCATTTTTTCCCTCGGTCTGGCCCTCCTCGCCGGCTGCACCACGGCGCCCGCGACCCGCGTTTCGCTCGCCGGGCTTCCGCCGGAGCAGGCGCAGCGCGCCGCGCACAATCTCCCGGTTTTCAACGCCGCGTGGGATCTGGTGAATCGGAAGCATTACGATCCCAAATACCAGGGCGTCGACTGGCAGGAGGCGGGGGCGAAGTATGGCGCCGAGGCGGCGGCCGCACCGGACGAGAAGGTTTTCTATGACCGGCTCAATGCCATGGTCGGCCTGTTGCGCGACAGCCATACGCATGCGCTTACGCCGGCGCAGGCGGAGGAGCGGCGCACACAGCGGCGCCCGCGCACCGGGTTCGACCTCACCCGCATCGAGAGCCAATGGGTGGTGAGCGACGTGCTGCCCGGCAGCCCGGCGGCCGAAGCCGGCGTGAAGCGGGGATGGCTGGTGGCGTCGCGGAACGGCGGCCGGCTCGGCCCGCGCATTGCCTTCCGCCCGCGCGAGGGGGAGGAGGCGGCGTGGGAGTTTTTTGACGAAAACAATCAGCGGGTAACCCTGACACTGCGGGCCAGGCAGGTGTCAATCGCCGCGCGCGAGAACCGGCGCGAGCTGGAGGGCGGTTTCGTCTATTTGCGCTTCGACGAGTTCGGCCGCACCGCCCGCCGGTGGCTGAGCGGGGAATTGAAGGCGCATCGGGACGCGCCCGGCGTCATCCTCGATCTGCGGCGCAATCCCGGGGGCGAGACCTTGTCGCTCAGCATTGCGGTCGGCGAGTTTTTCGACCGTTCCGTGGATTGCGGCACGTTCATCACGCGGAGAGGATCCCGGAGCGAGATGAACTCGTGGCAGCTTGGCTCCGCGCGGTATCGCGGGCGGGTGGTCGTGCTGGTGGACGCCGGGACGGCCAGTGCGGCGGAGATTTTCGCGGCGGTGCTGCAGGACCACGGCCGGGCGACAATCGTCGGGCGCAAGACGGCCGGCGCGGTGCTCGCGAGCCGGTTCTACCGCCTGCCCGACGGGGGCGAGTTGCAACTCAGCCGGGAGGATTATGTCGCGCCGCTGGGCCGTCGGATCGAAGGGCAGGGCATCAAGCCCGACATCATCGTGCCGCGCACGCTCGACGATGTGCGGCGGGGGATCGACCCCGATCTCGACGTGGCGTTGCGCGTCCTGCTCGCGCCGGAGATGGAACACGCCGCGCGGTGAGCGGGGTTGAGGACTGGAGCCTGATCGAGGTATTTTGCAGGAGCCTGCTTGCCGGCGATTTTGTGAGACCGGTTTTCCGGCCCATGCGTCTCGGCGCCACGGACTGGAAAGCCCGTGCCACGACAAACCATCGCCTGCAAGCAAGCTCGTACCGCGGGAATCGCGGGATCCTCACCGAATCACCCGCTCGCTTCGGCCGTGTCCTTCATGGCGTCGATGAGTTCCGGGAAGACGAACCGGTGAAAGGGGAGCACGGAATACCAATAGAGGTAACCGACGACGCCCCGGGGCTCGAAGAAAGCGGTCTGCTCGACGCGGGATCCTTCGGCATCGGGCAGCACCTCGAATTGCAGCCACGCCCGGCCCGGCAGTTTCATCTCGGCTCTTAGCCGCAGCAGGTGCGGGGCCTCGAGTGCTTCCACGCGCCAGAAATCCACCGGATCCCCGACCCGCAGTTCCCGCGGTCGGCGGCGGCCCCGGCGCATGCCTGTGCCGCCCACCATGCGATCGATCAAACCGCGCAGTTGCCACAGGACGTTGCCCGCGGGCCAGCCTTCCTCGCCACCCAAGGCACTGATGGCCTCGAAAACTTTTTCGGGTTGGGCTTTCACCCGCCGCCTTTGGCGGTCCAGCAGCATGCCCTCGTGCGAACCCAGCGCGTGCGCCTCCGGCCGGTCTTGGGCGAGACTGGAAAGGCTGGAGGCCCAGGTGGTCTCGATGCCGTCCGAGGCCAGGCGCGCGAGGGCGCGCCGCACGGCCTCGTCGTAGCCGCTGGGCCGCATCGTGAAGGTGGTCAGCGCTCGATGGTCGCGCACGATCACCTCGGTTTGCACGCTCTCCACGAGTGATTGGGCGATGCCGGGCGGAATGGGTGTTACCAAACCCACCCAGCGGCTGCTGAGTTCGGGCTTGGGCACCGGAAACGACACAATCATACGATGCAGACCCCGGATGCGGGCGTAGCGCAGCATCATTTCCCGGTAGCTCAGGATGTCCTGTCCTCCGATTTCATAAATGCCCTCGGCGCCGGGGTGATCGAGGGCCTCCACCAGGTACTCCAGCACCGAGCGGATGCCGATGGGCTGGCAACGCGTGTTCACCCACAACGGCGTGATCATCACGGGAAGGCGTTCCGTGAGGTGGCGGATCATTTCGAAGCTGACGCTGCCCGATCCCACGATCACCGCGGCACGGAATTCGACCACGGGCACACCGCCGGCCGCAAGACAGCGGCCCACTTCCTGCCGGGAAACGAGATGCCGGCTGCGAACTTTTTCGGGATCGCCCAGCCCGCCGAGGTAGATGATGCGCCGGACGCCCGCCTTGGCCGCGGCTTCGCCAAAGGCCAGCGCCATGGACCGGTCCCGTTCCCAAAACGCGTGGCCGGCCGCCATCGAGTGGATCAGGTAGTAGGCGACGTCAATGTCATGCAGGGCCTTCAACGGGGCCCCGGATTCTCCGAGATCGCCCTGCACGATCTCCACGCCCGGCCAGCGGTGTCCGGCGAGGCGGCTGGAATTCCGCGCAACGCAGCGCACCCGATGGCCCTTGGCCAGCAGACGCGGGACCAGGCGTCCGCCAATGTAGCCCGTGGCGCCGGTGACCACGATGCGCAAGGTTCTGTCCATGTTCATTCCGCCATCAAGGTAAGGATCCGCCGCGGCGCGGACAAGAGTTATGGCGGGCGCGGCCTGGAAAAGCGCGGAACGACCACGCACCGCGTTGCTGGCAGTGTCACTTAATACGTGACACTTCCAGGAAACATGCCCGATATACGCTGAGAGTGTCACCTATTAAGTGACACTCCCACTTTCCCTCTCCCTCTCTCCCCCATGCACACCGCGCCCCTGAACCGTCGCACGTTTCTTCAGTTCACCTCGCTGGCCGCCGCCGGGCTGGCCGGCCTCGGGCCCGGGCGGAACGCCCGGGCTGCGGGGAATTCGCCGCTGGTGGCCTCAATCGAAAAAGTCACCCTGCGCCGCGGCCGTGATGGTTCCGGGCCGACGTGGTTCCACCCGCGGGCCTGCATGATCCCGGGCGCCGCCGGCGCGAGTGTGTTCATGACCCTGCAAACGATCATGGGCTCCGACTACTTCGGCCCCGTGCATTGGATGGAGTCGCGCGATCTCGGCCGGACGTGGACCGAGCCGCAGCCGGTGCCCGCGCTGGGCCGCGTCAAGCTGCCCGGCGGGGGCGACGAGGGCGTTTGCGATGTCGTGCCCGAATATCATCCGGCCACCCGCACGGTGCTCGCGCTGGGTCACAACGTCTTTTACAACGGCCCGCGTTTTCACGCCGATCAACCGCCGCGCTGGCCGGTCTACGCCGTGTGGCGCGACGGGCGGTGGGGGCCGCGCCGCAAACTGGAGTGGGGCGATCCCCGCGGCAGCTACATCTACACGAACAACTGCGGCCAGCGCGTCACGCTGCCGAACGGCGACATCCTGCTCGCGTTCACGTTTGGCGTGAAGGGCAGGGCGCGTTCCGTGTCGGGCGTGATCTGCAGCTTCGACGGCGAGACGCTGGCGGTGAAAAAGGTCGGCGACGAAATTCCGCACGACAAGGGCCGCGGCTTGCTCGAGCCGTCGCTCACGCGCTTCAACGGCCGCTTTTATCTCACCCTGCGCGCCGAGGACGATCGCGGTTACGTCACGGCGGGGGACGAGGGCCTCGCTTGGGCGCCCAAGCAGGCGTGGGCGTGGGAGGACGGCGAGCCGCTGACGATGTCGACCACGCAGCAGCACTGGCTGGCGCATTCGGATGCGCTCTTCCTCGTCTACACCCGCAAGGATCCCTCGAACGTGAACGTGCCCCGCTGGCGTTCGCCGCTGTTCATGGCGCAGGTTAATCCGGCGACGCTGCGTTTGCGGCGCGCGACCGAGCGCGTCGTGTTGCCGCTCGTGGGGGACGGCGTCAAGGACGCCGACCGCGTGGCGATCATGGGGAATTTTCACCCGGTGAACGCCAGCCCCGGCGAATCGTGGGTGACCGTGGGCGAGTGGCAGCCGAAGAACGGCATCAAGGGCGATCTGCTGCTCGCCCGCATCCGGTGGAACCAGCCCAATCGGCTGGCAGGGTAGCCGCCTTGAAGTGAGGTGGCAATACCCGGCGTCGTTGGATTCTTCGCCTTCACAGGAGGGCCGCGCTCTGCCGAGGCCGAAATACCGCGGTCAGCGAAGTGGCCTCGACGGAGCTCGGCCTTTGACGATCGGAAAAAATCATGATGCCGTGTATAACGACCGGACCGACGGGCTGCGCTCAAATGCGGCTGCGACACAGGTCCACGATTTGATGGGTCGTGTTTGCATTCTTGCCGGCGGTGCTCACGCTTTGGCCAGCCTCGCGGCCTTTTCCGGTCAGGCTTCCCACACCTGCAACTCCGGTCCGAGTGCTGTTTACCCCATGCAAGAACGACTCCTCAGGCCCCCGATCCTTTTGTTCCCGTTCGCCCTCGCGCTGGTTGTCGGCACTCCGCTCGCCGCGCAGCCACTCACGCGTGAGACCCCGACCACGCTAGTCGTGCCGATCCCCGGGATGGGCGTTCCTGGCAGCGTGCCCGGCAGCGGCGGCGGTGCCGTCGGCACGATCCTTCCCGAAACGCTTTCACAAACGGGCGCCTTCACCGACCTCGCGCAGCTCACACCCACGCGGGGTCTCGTGGCCTACGAACTGAACGCCAGCTTGTGGAGCGATTACGCAAAGAAAACGCGCTGGTTCGGGCTTAAATCCGCGACATCGACCTTCGGTTTCCGACGCGACGGCAGGTGGGGCCTTCCCATCGGAGCGGTGTGGGTGAAACATTTCGACCTCGAACTGCGCCGCGGCGATCCGACCAGCGTGCGTCGCGTGGAAACTCGCTTCCTGGTAAGATCGCCAAACGACGCCGAGGGCCGGGTGACCGGATACACGTACCGCTGGAACGACGCTCAAACCGACGCGACGCTCGTGCCCGTGGGCGGCGCCACGCAGGTGTTTCAAGTCACCGACAACGGCGTGACGCGACCGCAGACATGGACTTTTCCTTCCCGCCTCGACTGCCAGACGTGTCACAACTCCGTTGGCGGTCCGGTGCTCAGCTTCAACACGCGCCAGCTCAACCGTCCCGGGCGCGCCGGCGCCATCAACCAGATCGCCGCGCTCGCGCAGGCGGGCTACCTCGACGTGAGCAGCGTGCCCGCTCCGGCCGCGCTGCCCGTGCTGGTCAACGCCGCGGACACGAACCTGCCGCTCGAACTGCGCGTCCGCTCCTACCTGGACGTCAACTGCGCCCAATGCCACCGGCCCGGCATCACCGGCGCCGGTGCGTTCGAGCTGCTCGCGAACGTGGGTGCCTTCGATGCCCGCGCCGGCACACCTCTCTCGCTCGCCGGCATCGTCAACGGCCCGCTCAGCTTCCCGCTCACCGATCCTGCGCACCGCGTGCTTGTGCCCGGCTCCACCACGCTTTCACAAATTCTCGCGCGCATCGCCACGCGTGGCCCCGGCCATATGCCACCCCTTGCCACCAGCGAGCGCGATTTCGCCAGCGAAGCGTTGCTGGAACAGTGGATCGCCGCGCTCGCCGTGTCGCAGCCCGCGAGCCGCCTGCTCAACCTCTCCGCGCGCGCGCCGGCCGGCACGGGCGGCAACGTGCTCATTTTCGGTTTCGTCATCGCGCCCGGCGCGCAGAAAACTGTCCTCGTGCGCGCCGTCGGTCCGGCGCTCGCGCCGTTCGGCCTCGGTGGCGCGCTGGCCAACCCGGTGCTCACGCTCTTCGACGGCGCTGCGCGGCCGCTGCTGAGCAACACCCGCTGGAACAGCGCCGCCACCGCCGCCGACGTTCGCTCCGCCGCGGCGCGCGTCGGCGCTTTCGCGCTCCCCGAAGGCAGCGCCGACTCCGCGCTTTTCGTCACGCTCCCGCCCGGTCCCTACACCGTGCAGACAGCGGACGCCGACAACGCGGCGGGTGTTGCCCTCGTCGAAGTTTACGACGCCGAACCGGCGGCGTCCTCCGCCACCGCGCGCCTCATCAACACCTCCGTGCGCGCGCAGGTCGGCGCCGATGCGAACATTCTGATTCCCGGCCTCGTCGTCGGTCCCGGCGCGCCGAAGACGTTGCTCATCCGCGCCGTCGGCCCCGGCCTCGCCGCTTTCGGTGTGCCCGGTCCGCTGCTGGCCGCGCCGGTCGTGACGCTTTTTGCGGGTGGCGAGTCATACCTCGCCAACACCGGCTGGAATTCTGCCGCCAATTCGATCGATATTCGCGCCGCCGGCCAACGCGTCGGCGCCTTTGCCCTGGCCGACGGCAGCGGCGACAGCGCGATCCTCGCGAGCTTCAGCCCGGGCCCCTATACGATCCAGGTCAGTGGTCTGAACGGCGCATCCGGCGTCGCACTCGTCGAGGTTTACGAAGTGCCGTGACGCGCACGGCTCAATCGACGAACGCCAGTTCGTGGTTGATCTCGATGTCGTCGTGGCTGTCCCACGGCTGGCCGTTGCCGTGCCAGACCTGGACGAAGCGCACGCCCCTTTCGAGCAGCCGCCGCGCCGTGAGCAACTGGCGGCCCTGCACGTTGTCGCCGTTGCCGGGCAAAAACGCGCTCTGCCAGTTCTGCGATTCCTGGATGGGATAGCCGCCGCCCGACGGTTCAACGCAAAATTCTCTCGCTTCCTCCACGCCGCCGCGCTCCCTCGAATTCCCGTTTTCATGATGCGACCCTCCGCCCTTTCCGCCCGGCTCCTCGCCAGCGCCGACGTTGCCCTCGCGTTGGGCCGGATCCTGTCCGCCCAAGGAACCGCCGGGCCCGCCGCATCGCAGGAGCTGATCCTCCGGAAATGGTCGGGCGCGTTGAACGTCCCCGATCCCGTTGCCTGCGCCGTCGATCCCTTGGGGCGCGTCTACGTGACGTCCACCACGCGCCGCAAAGTGGGCGACCTCGACATCCGCGAACATCCGATGTGGATCCCCAACGATGTCGCGCTCAGCAGCGTCGCGGAAAAATCCGCCTTCTACCGCGAGGCGCTCGCCCCCGGCAAGCTGCGCCAGCCCCGCGGCATGCTGAAGGACCACAACAAGGATGGCTCCATCGACTGGCAGGATCTCACGGTGCACACCGAGCGCATCTATCAACTGCGCGATACCGATGGCGACGGCACCGCGGACAAGATGACGGTTTTCGCGGAGGGATTTAACACCGACGTCACCGGCATCGCCGCCGGCGTCCTCTATCACGACGGCTGGGTCTACGCCACGATCGCGCCGGATTTGTGGCGGTTCAAGGACACGAACGACGACGGCGTGGCCGATGGGCGCGAAATCGTCGTGCATGGCTTCGGCATCCACCTGGCCTACGCCGGACACGACATGCACGGGCTCAGTGTCGGACCCGACGGGCGCATTTACTGGAGCATCGGCGACAAGGGCGTGAACGTAACCTCCAAGGAGGGCCGGAATTTCTTTTATCCCAACGAAGGCGCCATCCTGCGCATCGAGCCCGACGGCTCTGATTTCGAAGTCTATGCCCGCGGCGTCCGCAATCCCCAGGAGCCGGCCTTCGACGATTTCGGCGATCTCTTCGCGGTCGACAACGACGCCGACCAGCGTGCGTCTTTTCGACGGCGCGTTCAAGACCGCGGCCCGCGCCGAGATCGCGAGCCAGACGCCGCCCGTCTCGATCATGCCGCCGATGGCCGGCATCCTCCAGCCGCGTGAACTGCGGGACGTCGTGGCGTATCTTGTGAGTTTGGACGGCCGCCGGCAGGGCAACCGCCCGGCCCGCCGCGATGGCGGCGAGTAGCGGCGATTTCGTATTTCCGCTGAGCGCAGAAATACTTTAAGGACAGGTGCAGTAATGAAACTCACAGCGGCGATCACATCCTTTGGGCTGCTGGCCGGGCTCGCCGCCACCACGGCTGTTGCCAGCGAGGTGGTGCCCGCGGGCTGGGTTGTGCCTTCGCCCAGCAAGGATTACGCGGCATTCCTCGACCGCAAGGTCACCCGGAGCGGCCAGGCCAGCGCCACGATCAAGAGCGTCGCCGCCCAGCCCGACGGGTGGGGCAATTTGATGCAGACGTTTGCCGCCGGCATCTATTGCGGCAAACGGGTTCGACTAATGGGCCACGTCAAGACCCTCGGCGCGACCTCCGCCCAGCTATGGATGCGGGTGGATGGTCCCGGTCAGATTCTCGCTTTCGACAACATGGCCAACCGGCCCATCACCGGCACCGTGGATTGGGTGAGGGTTGAACTCGTACTCGATGTGCCGTTGGACGCGATCAATATCAGTTTCGGCTGTCTCTTGCGCGGCACGGGCCAGCTCTGGTTCGACGATCTGAAGTTTGAGTTTGTCGGCAAGGGCGTGGCCGTCACGGACTCGGGCGTCGATCAGGCCAGGACAGCCAGGGACGATCCCACGCAGGAGGCGGGCAAGGGCGCACGCGTCGTCAAGCCGGCGAAGAGCACGCAGCCGAGAAATCTGGACTTCGAGGAGAAAGGTTAACCATGAAATTGTCATTTGCCGCCTTCTTCCTCTGCGCGTCGCTCATCGCCCGCGCGGCCGGGCTCGCGCCGGTCGTCGAGATCGAGGAAGACGTCTACACCTACGCCAACGCCAACAACGGCGCCGGCCCGATGTGGTGCGCCGGGTCCACCACTCTCGT
>JACQWL010000305.1 GCA_016209255.1 Verrucomicrobiota bacterium | reverse complement strand
GCTTGCGCCGATGGCGACGTCGCAGATCGGCCGGCGCCGGGCGTGCACGGCGTCGAGAAAGTCCCGCATGTGGTCCTTGCTTTCGTAGAGCTTCACCTTGGCGCCGGCCAGATACTCCCGGTTCGTCAACACGACCTCCCGTTCGAGCGACGTGGTCTTGTCCACCTCCTTGTCCCAGAACTTGCGGATCGTCCTGCCCGCGAGCGCGAATTCGAACTTGCCCCGGTTCACGTGCACTTCGCCCTCGGTGCCATAAAACGAGACCCCCTTGCCCTTGACGTGGGTCAGGACCGTGCCGTCGGCGTAGATGAGTTGCGCCCCGCGTTTCGCCGTCTCCCAATTCTGCGGCGCCCGCACTTCCACCGGACCGCCCTCGTCCGCGTTCATGGCCCATTGCGCGATGTCGATGTGATGCGCGCCCCAGTCGGTGATGGCACCGCCGCCAAACTCCCACGTGTTGCGCCAGGCGGGGAAATGGGTGTGCAACCCGCGCGGGCTGAGAACGGGGCTGTAGTGCACCAACGGACCCGGGCCGCACCAGAGCTTCCAGTCCAATCCCGGCTCGAGCGGCTCCTCGGGTTCCTTGTACGAAGCGGCCGGGTTGCCGAAGGACACATGGATGGCGCTGACCCGGCCGATGATTCCATTTCGGACCAGCTCGGCGGCGGTTCGAAACTCCTTGGACGAGCGCTGTTGGGACCCAGTTTGAAAAACCCGATTCGATTGCCGGACCGCCTTCACCAACTCGACCGCCTCATGGATATTGTAGGTGAGCGGTTTTTCACAATAGACATCCTTGCCTGCCTTGACCGCCGCGATGGCGACCAGCGCATGCCAGTGATCCGGCGTGGCGATGGCCACGACGTCAATATCCTTGCGGGCGAGCAGCTCGCGATAGTCGTTATACGCGCCGCATCCCCTGTAATTCGAGCCGGTCTGCTCCGTGTAGGCTTGCTCGACGCGCTGCTTCGCATGTTCCCGGCGCGTGGTATCCACATCGCACACGGCGACGACTTGAACGTCGTCGCGGTGGAGAAAATTGTTGAGATGGCTGCCCATCTGCTTGCCCATGCCCACGCAGCCGATGGTCAGGCGTTTGCCCGGCGCGCTTTGCTGCGCCCAAACCCGGCCCGGAAGAATCAATGGGGCGGCGAGCAGGACGGCGGAATGTTGGAGGAAGCGACGACGGGTGGAGTGTTGGAGCGGCATACTGACGCCGAATGTGGGGGATGAAGGCTCGTTTGAGAAGAACAATGCCGGCGCAAACGGCGGTCCGGGCGCACCCCGATGTCTTCCCCAATGGAGGGCTGCCGCCCAAGTTACTTGTCATCCATTAGATGACAAGACGTCCCGCGGCTCCGCTCACCGGCCTTCCCGATTCCGCGGGTGAAACTTTGCGTGGTGATCGGCGAGACGCTGCGGTTCGACTGCCGTGTAGATTTGCGTGGTCGAGATGCTGGCGTGGCCGAGCATTTCCTGGATGGCGCGCAGGTCGGCGCCACCCGTAAGAAGATGCGTGGCGAACGAATGGCGGAGGGCGTGCGGCTTGACGTTCTTCGCAATGCCGGCGCGCCGCGCGTATTTTTTCACGAGCATCCACAGCATCACCCGCGACAGCGCCGTGCCGCGGTGATTGAGAAAAAGCTGGCTGCCCGTGCGCGGTTTCACGAGGTGGGGCCGGCCGGCGGTGAGGTACGCCGCCAGCGCAGCGCCGGCGCGGCCACCCACGGGCACGACGCGCTCTTTCGAGCCCTTGCCGAAGACGCGCAGAAAACCGTGCTCGAGATCGATCTGTTGCAGCATAAGCCCGGCGAGTTCCGAAGCGCGGAGGCCGCTCGAATAAAAGAGTTCAAGCAACGCGCGATCGCGGAGGGCGCGCGGATCGCCACCCGTTGGTGCGGTCAACAGGCGTGCCACCTCGTCGGCGGAGAGCGCGCCGGGAATCTTGCGCACCAGCTTTGGACCGCTGAGCAGCGCGGTGAAGTCGTCCGCCCGCAGTTTCTCGCGGACCAGAAACCGGGCGAGCATGCGCAGTGCGGTCAGTTTCCGCGCCAGGCTGGCGACGGTGTAGCGGGCGCTCGTGAGCGAATGAATCCACGCGCCCGCCTGCGCGGGCGTCACCGCGCGCCAGCCGGCAGCACCGCCGCGCACGAGAAACCTCGCGGCCTGGTCGAGATCGCGCCGGTAGCCCGCGACGGTGTTCTTCGACAGGCCGCGCTCCAGGCTGATAAAAGCGAGGAACGCCTCGATGTCCTGGGCGAAGCCGGCCGGCGCCTGGCTGTGATCGATCCGCATGGCGGACGCTCTATTCTCCGATCATTTCGCGCCACCACGCCGGTAGCGGAGTGCTGGGTGGTGGGCACACATGGAAAACTGTGTGGCGCACGCGAGTGCCCGGCGCGCTTAGTATTGCCGGCGGCGCGGCGGCGGGACGTAGTTGGAATTCGTCTCCTTCATCCGGAAAGTAATGCGGGCCTTCTCGAGATCGTAGGGGCTCATTTCCATCTTCACCATGTCGCCCGCGGCGATCTTGATGAAGTTCTTGCGGAGCTTGCCGGAAATATGCGCGAGCACGACGTGCTGATTCGCGAGTTGCACCTTGAACATCGTGCCAGGCAGCACGGCAACCACACGGCCTTCCACTTCGATCTGGTTGCTCTCAGCCATGGGTAACGGGGGTTCGGTGCGCGGTGCGAATCATCATGGGTTTGGTCGTCAAAAGCACCTTGTAAGGCAGAAACGAGCCTGCCAAGTCAAGGTTTCCCGATGCCCGACTCGCCTGACACCCCGCCGCCCTGCCCCTTCGACAAACGGTTTCCGTCCCAATTGGTGCGCAATGACGTGTTTTTCATGAGCCTGGCCTACAACCAGGCCATCGATGCGTGGCGGCAGGACGAGGTGCCGATCGGCGCGGTGATTGAGGCGGGGGGCGAAATTGTCGGAGCAGCCCACAACACGGTCGAAAGCGCGAACGACCCCACTGCCCATGCCGAGATCCTCGCCATCACCCAGGCGGCCGCAAAACTCGGCGACTGGCGGCTCGAAGGCGCGACAGTCTACGTGACCAAGGAGCCGTGCCCGATGTGTTCGGGGGCGATGCTCATGTCGCGGGTGCGGCGGGTCTGCTACGCCGTGGCTGACCCAAAGATGGGATGCCTGGGCGGCGCGACCAATCTCAACGACCTTCCCCGCGTAAACCACCATGTCGAACTCACCGCCGGTGGCGTGCTCGAAACCGAGTGTCGCGAGCTGCTCCAGGCGTTTTTCCGGCTGAAGCGGCGGGACGAGGGTTAGGTGGCGCGCCGAATACGGACGGCACATAGCACGGTCGGCGGCGACGGCGCGCCGCCCTCCAAGTCTGCCTTCGTTGGAGGGCGCTGCGCCGTCAGCGCCGTACCGCAGCACCGGCCACCCGGAGATGCGCTCAGTTCCCAGACAACCCACACCCGGAAGTTGACGTAACCGCGACCCGGTGCATCAGTTGCCATCCGCTAACGCGTTCCCTCCAACCAGAAACTCCACCTCACTCCCATGGCTTACGAACTTCCGAAACTGCCCTACGCTCCGAATGCACTCGAGCCGCACATCGACGCCAAGACGATGGAAATCCATCACGGCAAGCACCACCAAGCCTACATCACAAACGCCAACAACGCGCTGAAAGATCAGCCTGCACTGGCCGCCCTCGACGTGAATGCGCTCATCGCCGACCTGGGCAGGGTGCCGGAGAGTATCCGGGGTGCTTTGCGCAACAATGCCGGTGGCCACAGCAACCATTCGTTTTTCTGGAGCATCATGGGCCCGGGCAAGGGCGGTGCACCGAAGGGTGGGCTCGCGGCCGCGATCAACGCCACGTGGGGCTCCTTCGACAATTTCAAGGCCGAGTTCGCGAAAGCCGCCGCGACCCGCTTCGGCTCCGGCTGGGCGTGGCTCGTCGTCGGGGCGGACAAGAAACTCGCGATCGGCTCCACCGCCAACCAGGACAGCCCGTTGATGGGCAAAGCGGTCGCCGGTTTGGAGGGCAAACCTATCATCGGCCTCGACGTGTGGGAGCACGCCTACTACCTCAACTACCAGAATCGCCGGCCTGACTATGTCGCCGCGTGGTGGAACGTGGTGGACTGGGACGCCGCGGAAGAGAATTACACCGCAGCGACGAAGTAATTTTGATTCGCCCTCAAGACGAGATCGAATCGCCTGCCGGTAGGAACCTGCTTGCAGGCGATTCCGGGCGCTCCCCGTCGACCCACGCTGAAATCGCCTGCAAGCAGGCTCCTACAAGAACCCGGTGTTCCTCTCACCTTGAATACAAATTGATTTCCGCGCCGCGCGGAAATCACGGCGTCCAGACGCTCCCCTGCATCGCGCCAAAATCGACCGGGCTGATCCGCGTGCTCCGGCCGGTCTCCGTGTCGAGGATGCTCAGCACGCTCGTGTTCTTGTCCCGCGCGGTGTAAACGAGGTGCCGGCCGTCCGCGAGCCAGCTCGGCTCGATGCCATCGAACGGCGCATTCGACACCATCGCGGCCCGGCCCTGCGAAAAATCATACACCGCGATCTGGTAGCGGCGGCCCTCGCGAATCGTGCACGCGATCTTGCCCGGACTGGTGTGCGACCAGTCCGGCTCCGCGGCATAGGTGTAGCCGGTGGTCAGCCGGCGCGGCGCTCCACCCGCCGCCGACATCACGTAAAGCTGCGGCCCCGGTTCCATCGCAAACACCAGTTGCGATCCATCGGGCGACCAGCAGGGGGACGATTTCACGACGTCGGAGCGCGTCTTGCGCGACACCTGCCGGCCCTGCGCATCGCTGATGTAAAGCTCCGGCGTTCCTTCGCCGGTCAGAATCATGGCGACCTGCCGGCCGCTGGGACTGAAGCGTGCCCCGCTGTTGGTGCCCCGAAAGCTGACAAACGTCGTGCGTTGATACGAACCGAGGTCGATCTGAAAAATGTCCGGAAACCCGGATTTGTAGAAACTGGTGTAGAGCACGCGCGAACCGTCGGGCGCCCAGCGCGGCCCCAGGGCGAGCGCCCGGTCGCGCGTGACCTGTTTCGCCTCGCCGAAAAAAAGATCGGCCACGTAAACCTCCTTCTTGCCCGTGCGTTCTCCGATGAACGCGAGCCGCGCCGTGAAAAAACCGCGCAGCCCCAGGCCGCTGGTCTTGGCCACGGCCACGTCCGCCGCGCGGAGCAGGGCGTTGCGCGCGGTGTTGCCGGTCAGCGTTTCCGCGGCCACGGACGTCGCGGCGAGTCCCTTGGTGATGTCAACCCGCACCTGGGTCGCGGCCGCCTGGGTGAAGCGGATGTCGTAGGCGTGGCCGCCCGCCACGAGTTTGTAGCGGCCGTGCGCATTGAACGCGAGCAGGGCCAGCGTGTTAAGTTCGGGTGTGCTCGCAGAAACGCGGACGGGAATCGTGTTCTTGTCCACTTCGACGCGCACCTCGCCGATATTGCGCTGGGCAGTCGCCGGCGTGACGGCCAGGGCGACAAAGAAGAGGAGGCGCAGAAAGTTGTGCATGAGAAAAAGACGGGCGAATGAATCGCGGCGGCCGGACCATTTCTATTTGCTCCGCGCCCCGGCATAACAACTTTAATTTACGCCAATCGCATTTCTCCACCGTGACGCCCGACGAAATCAAAGAACACCTCAAGAAAGTGAAGTATCCCGGGTTCAGCCGCGACATCGTGTCGTTCGGGCTGGTACGATCGGCGGGATTCCTCGACGGCACGGTCAAGGTGTCGCTGGCGCTGGCGAGCAGCGATCCGAAGACGCCCCGGCAGTTGAAATCCGACGTCGAGCACTGCCTGCGTGCGCTGCCCGGGGTGAAGGACATCATCGTCGAAATCGCCGTCACCCCCGCCAAGGCGCCGCCTGCGACCGCGGGAGCGAATCTCGCCGGCCACGCCGACACACCGAAGACGATTGGTTACGCCGTCGCGATCGCGTCGGGCAAAGGCGGCGTGGGCAAGAGCACCTTTGCCGTCAATCTCGCCTGCGCCCTCGCCCAGGTGCTCAGCCTCGCCGGCCGCACCGGGCGCGTCGGCCTGATGGATTGCGACATTTATGGCCCGAGCGTTCCGCTGATGATGGGCCTCCAGGGCCGACCCGAGGTCGAAGGCGACGGCGCGGAAGCCATGCTCGTGCCGATGGAGCGCCACGGCGTGAAGGTGATGAGCATGGGTTTTCTCGTCGACGACAACACCCCGGTCATCTGGCGCGGGCCGATGATCATGAAGACCGTGCAGCAGTTCGTTCAGAACGTGAAGTGGGGCGAGCTCGACGTGCTGCTGATCGACCTGCCGCCCGGCACCGGCGACGCCCAGTTGTCGCTCGTGCAGATCCTGCCGCTCGACGGGGCGGTAATCGTGACGACGCCGCAGGTCGCCGCGACGAATGTGGCGCGCAAGGGCGGGCTGATGTTTCAGAAGGTGAACGTGCCCCTGCTCGGCGTGGCCGAACATGAGCTACTTCGTTGACCCGGCGGGCAACCGGCACACGCTTTTCGGCTCGGGCGGCGGGATGATTACGGCGGAAAAACTGGGCACGACGCTGCTTGGGCAGGTGCCGCTGATTCCGGAAATCCGCGCCGGCGGCGACGCCGGCGAACCCATCGTCGTGAGTGCCCCGGCCAGCCTGGCCGCCGGGGTATTCCGGGAGATCGCGGATACCCTGCTGGCCCGGCTCAGGCAACCGGCGACCCCGCGTTTGTGACAGTTAGGGGATTTGCAGGCATTGACAGGATTCGCGTGGAGCCCTCATTTTAACCCGCGCTGCATGACTTCTCCTGCTCAAGAGCCATCGACGTCCCGCGAGTTCGTGAAACAGTCCAGCCTCTACCAGGAGTTTCTGGCCGAGCGGGAGGAAATCCTGAAGCACAAGTGGATCGAGTCCGAGAGGCTCGGCTACGATATTGGATTCGAGCGCGCCCTCCTCGACTGGATTCGCAAGCACCGCGAAAGCTGGCGCGCGGCACGGCGCCAGCAGCAGGCCCATCACCATCCGCAAGCTGCCGGCTCGGCGATGCCCTTCCCGCACGCCGGGTCCGAGAGAAAAACCGGGTAGGCCGGACTTTTCACACTCTTCTCGCTTGCGCAGCCTCAGCGTGTTCGAAGATCTTGGCCGCAGTCTCAGCCGCCTGGACTGTCCGGGCTATTGGCAAAACCCTGGTCGCCTCCGGCGCCGCCGGAGGCGGGTAAACCCTGGTCGCCTTCGGCGCCGCCGGAGGCGGGTAAACCGCTGCGGCTTGCCCGCCTCAGGAGGGTTTTGCTTTTAGCCCGCAGGTACTCGCAGGAAATGCAGAAACACCGCCACGTCCATCGTCGGCCAAGCATGAAAACCAACCAGAGTGTGAAAAATGCGGGCTAGCAGCACCGCCGTCACAACCCGTTACTTGATTTCCTTGTGGACCGTGTGGCGCTTGAGGAAGGGGTTGTATTTCTTCTTCTCGATGCGCTCGGTGACAGTCTTCTTGTTACGGAAGGTGATGTAACGCGACACCGGTTTGCCCTCTTTCTTGGCCTCAGTGCACTCCAGAATGACTTGTTCTTGCATGGTTCTAAATGGATTGAAGGGTCAGAGGAAACGCCACGCCCGACCGGCGCAATCACAAAGTTCGTCCGCTATCGGAACACCATTGGCAAAACTCCACACTGACCCCGTAGGCGGGCGCCAATGCCGGGCGTGCTGACTTGGGTCTGCAGACTTGCCACCGGCACTTCTGCGACTGTCCACAAATCCCTCGTTGCGCGATTCAACCCACCCATCCCACCACCCCCATGAAACGTCTGCTCGACGGGTGAATCACCGGAGGCCGGTCTATTTTTCTTGTGCCGCCACCCAAAGCCGCGATGAGTGTGTTGCCTTCCCGCTTCCCGTCCCCACCGGAAATCCGATTCGCCCCGTGTCGCCAGAAACCTTCGCTCCAACCGCAGCGCCGCATGCCGGCTGGGTTAAAAGCACCCACTGGATAGCGACCGTCAGCTTTCTACTGCTGGTCTTCACCGGTGCCGAGATCCTCATGGTGCATCCGCGGCTCTATTGGGGGGAGGTCGGCAATGGTCTCACTCCCGCCTGGATCGAACTGCCCATCAGCAAGAACTACCGTCATGGGGGATGGGAAGGGAAGGAGGCGTTCTTCAGCGGGGCGGACGCACCCGTTTCGGAGGCCCGGACCTTCAGGACGTTCAATCAGAACAGCTGGGGCCGGAGCCTGCATTTCCTGGCCGGCTGGGGCTTGGTCGCCGCGGGGGTCGTGTATCTCCTGGCTGGGATCGTCTCGGGACATTTTCGGCGCCACCTGATTCCGCGTGGGACGGAGTTGCACCCAAGGGCGCTCTGGGCGGAGGTGCTGGGTCATGTGCGCCTCCGGGTCAGGAGTGCGACGGGCGGACCGGATTATGGCCGGCTGCAAAAGTGCGCTTACTTCGGGGTCGTTTTCATTGCGTTTCCCGGCGCGGTGCTGACCGGTTTCGCCATGTCCCCTGCCATTACCGCGGCGCACCCCTGGCTGCTGAATCTGTGGGGCGGCTATCAGTCGGCGCGGACGGTGCATTTCTTGCTGGCGGTCGCGCTGGTGCTCTTTTTGGCGGTGCACGTCGTCATGGTCGTCAAATCCGGATTCAGATGCCAGATGCGCGCCATGACCCTCGGGAGAAAAAGTACATGAACAAATTCGATCCCATCTCCCGGCGGCGCTTTCTGCTCGGCGGCGGCGCGGCCCTCGGCGGCCTGATTCTTCCCGGCTGCGGCAAGACCCCGCTGCCCGCCACCTATGGCAGCCTCCTGCGGATGGGGGACAACCTGACGTACCTTGCGCACCGCACCCTCTTGCCCGGGCAATCGCTGGTGCGGGAATACAGCCATAAAGACATCTCCTCCTTTCCCGCGATCGGCGCGGTCACGCCACACGAACCGGGCAAGCGAGGGTACAGCGCGCCCTACCGCGAATTGCAGCAGGGCGGCTTTGCCGATTGGCGGCTCGCGGTCGAAGGCGTGGTCGATCGCCCGGGCCTTTATTCGCTCGCTGACCTCAAGCGGTTTCCCTCCCGCACCCAAATCACCCGGCATACCTGCGAGGAGGGCTGGACCGCGATCGCAGAGTGGACGGGCGTGCCCCTCAGCCGCGTGTTGCTCGCGGCCGGCATGCACCGCTCGGCAGTTTGCGTGTGCTTTTACACCTACGACAGCAAGGTGGTCCATAGCCTCGATATGCTCGATGCCTTGCATCCGCAGACGCTGCTCGCCTACGGGATGAATGGCCGGGACCTTATGATCCGGCACGGAGCCCCGCTTCGCCTGAGGGTGGAAAACCAGATTGGCTACAAGAGCCGGAAATATCTCCAGCGCATCGTGGTGAAGGACGTCTTCGACGACGGCGGCAAGAACGGCGTCGCCGCGATGGGCTGGGCCTGGTACACGGGTATCTAAGCAAGGGGGGCAGCGATCATGACGGCCGCCGATGGCCGGCCGCCGATGGGGTCAGTTGGGCGGGCGCCCGGAAATGCAATCGAAAGCGCGCACGGTCCTCGCCGCGATGGGCGTCGGCGCGGAGGCGCTGCGCCGCGACTGGTCGGGGAATTGAAGAATCGCCCGGCGACATAACCCGGGCGTTGAACCGCCCGGCGGTTTATTCACGGCACTCACCAACGGGAAAGGAGGGTTTGGTGGTGCAAATCGTCATGGCCTTGAAACGGGCGACGAGCGACTCCGTGATTGTCGGCGACCGCCCGGCGCTCAGCTCCGAGTTGCAGAGAGCAGGATGCCCGAGTCCCGACCAAGCATTGACCGCGGTCAATCGTCCGCTTGACTGCGGGCCGCACTTGACCGCGAAATCGGCCCGTGCGCTGCGCGCGCCTGACCACCCGTGCGCCTGACCTCCTTTCTCATGCCAGCCTCTCGCCCGACGTCTAATATGAACCACCCTTTCGCCGTGCTGCTCGCGACCGCCCTTGCCGTTTCCGCGCAAACCGCCCCGACCGCGCCGCCGGTCAAAGCGGCCGACGAAGCGCCCGTCCAGCTCTCGGTCTTCGAGGCCACGGCCGAGAACGACCGCGGCTATGCCGCCTCGACCGCGATGTCCGGCACCCGCACCAACGAGAAACTCGAAAACCTGCCCAATGCGATCTCGGTGATGACCGCCGATCTCCTTGCCGATCTCGGCGCGTTGAATTTCCTCGACGCGGTCGACTTCGCCGTCGGCGCCGAAAACATCTTCAACGACGGGGCCACCCGCGGCGCCGCCGTCGTTCCGCCTGCCGCGGCTGAGCGCGCCGGAAAGCGTCGTGTCGCGCTACCAGGACTGGGGCGGCCCGATGAACTACGCCGCCCTGCGCTGGCACACGGTCACCGCCGAGATGCGCCACGAGTTTGCGCTCCGCCTGCGCGGGCTCTTCGCCGTCAACCAGCAGGTCGACAAGAACGTCCGCCCCAAGACGCTGAACGACAATTTGCAGGGCACTTTCGGCGGCCGGGGCATCTTCATCGACGTCAACCCCTCCCTCCTCGACGCCTCCGTGCCCGCGGGTCCGCGCCTCGTCGCCAACCCGTACTACGAGAAATATTACATCGTCCACCAGCTTCTCACCACCAACGCGCGCTACGACCAGAATCTCGCCAACACCTCGCTGAATCTGCTCGGCGGCGCCGCGCGCTTCCAGCAGGGCAAGGCCATCAACGGCATCTCGGTCGCGGGGGTCGAGGTCATCCCCGACAAGTTCACCGACGACGTGTATGTCTTCAGTCCGTTCGCCAGCTATCGCCGCAAATTCGGCCGGGTCACCTGGGCGGGCCAGATCAATGTGCAAAACGTCTTCGACCGCGTCTCCTACCAGGGCCTCAACTACCGCAACAACCGCCTGACCGATCCGCGGCAGTTTGTGTTCACGAACACCTTCACGTTTTGATTCTCCCCTTGTCATCGCGAGGAGCCCCGCGACGATTCTGAATCCGCAACTGGCGCCCGGTTCATTCGTGCTCGTAATCGTGCCCTTGCTCGTGCTCGACCGGCGCGATTACGATTACGAGCACGATTACGAGCAAGAGCACGAGGGATCCTTTGGGTTGCGGCCTCGGGCCGCGGTGCGAAATGTCCCGGTTAATCTTCCCCTTCCTCGCCATGCCTGCGTCGCCCTCAACGCGCCTCCGCCTGTCCTCGGGACTGCGGGTGTCCCGCTTCCTGCTGGGGTCGTGGACCGCCCTCGTGCTCGCTTTTCTCTACCTGCCGGTGCTCGTGCTGGTGGCGTACTCCTTCAATGCGTCGCGGTTGAATGTCCTGTGGGAGGGGTTCACTTTCGGCTGGTATCGCAGCGTGTGGGAGAACGCTCCCTTGCTGCAGGCGGCGCGCAACAGCCTGGTGATCGCGGGCGTGACGACGGTGCTGTCGGTCGTGCTCGGCACGGCGGGCGGGTGGCTGCTTCACCGCTACCGGTTCCGGATGGCCGGCGGCATCGAGACCCTGACGGCGATCCCGATGGTGATGCCCGAAATCCTGATGGGGATCAGCCTTTTGGTTCTGTTTGCGACCGCGGGCGTGCCGCTTGGCTTCACCACGGTCGTCATCGGGCACGTGACGTTCAGCTTTCCCTTTGTGCTCGTGGCGGTGCGCGCCCGCTTGCGCGGGCTCGATCCGGCGCTCGAGGAGGCCGCGCTCGATCTGGGCGCGACGCCGTTGCAGGCATTCTGGCTCGTCATCGTGCCGTGCCTGCGGCCGGCGATTGTCGCCGGCGCGTTGATGGCCTTCACGCTGTCGTGGGACGAATTGATCGTGACGTTCTTCACCGCCAGCGCGGCGTCGGCCACGCTGCCGATCCGCGTCTTTGGCATGGCCAAGGTCGGGCTCAATCCCATGCTCAATGCGCTGTCCGCGATCTTCGTCGTCGTCACGGTGGCGTTCGTCGCGTTCTCCGCGTACTTGAAACGTCTCGCCCGCTGACGCTGCCTTTCCTCCCATGAAATCACCCAAACTATCCCCGTATGTGCTCGGCGCGGTGCTCGCGCTTGCCGCCCCGGTGGCGCTTCGCGCCGCGGGCGAACTGAACCTGTTCGGCTGGTCGGAATACGTGCCGCAAACGGTCATCGACGGCTTCACCAAGCAGACCGGCATCAAGGTGAACTTCGAAACCTACTCCTCGAACGAGGAGATGATCTCGAAGCTCGTCGCCGGCGGCGGTCGCTACGATCTCGTGCAGCCCTCCGACTATGCCGCCGAGGCGATGATCCGCCAGAAACTGCTGGCGCCCCTCGACACCGCGAAGCTCACCCACCTGAAGAACCTGATGCCGGAGTTTGTCCGCCGCCCGCACGATCCGGAGGGGCGGTTCACGGTGCCCTACATGAGCGGCACCGTCGGCATCGTCGTGAACACCGAGAAGGTGAAGACGCCGGTCAAGGGCTACCGCGACGTGTTCCAGCCGCGGTTCAAGGACCGCATCGTCGTCCTCAACGACAGTCGCGAGATCGTCACCTGGGCGCTTTACTCGCTTGGCCTCCCGATCAACGCGATCGACGCCGGGAGCCTCGCCAACGCGCGGCCGCTGGTCGCCAGCTGGGTGAAGCTCGTCAAGGTCTTCGACTCCGACAGCCCGAAAACGCCGCTGCTCAACGGCGACGTCGATCTCGGCATCGTCTGGAGCGGCGAGGCGGCGATTCTCTGGAACCAGAACAAGAAATTCCAGTACGTGATCCCCGCCGAGGGGGCCCACCAGTATATCGACGTGCTCGCCATTCCGGCCGGCGCGAAGAACAAGGCGGAGGCCCACCAGTTTATCAATTTCATCCTGCGTCCCGAGGTCTCGAAGCTCGTGTCCGCGGCGTTTCCCTACACGAACCCCAACGCCGCGGCGCGCAAGCTGCTGACCGCGGCCGAACTCGCCAACCCCGCCAGCTATCCGGCCGGCGGCAAGCTCGAAACCTTTCGCGACATCGGCAAGGTGGCCGCCGACATCGACCGGCTCGTGACCGATCTGAAGAGTGCGCAATGACGGCCGGAAAGGAGGCTGGGCCGCCGGTGACCGACCGCCGCACCGCGGGCTGGCGCGCCTGGGCGCTGCTCGCGCCGATGCTCGCCTGGCTGATGTTGTTCATCGTCGTGCCGACGGCGGTGCTGTTGGTTTACAGCTTTTGCGAGCGGGATGAGCTCGGCCGCGTGGTGTACACGTTTACGTGGGACAATTATCAACGGGCGTTCGATCCGATCTACGTGCGGATCTTCGGCCGGTCGATCGGCTACGCGACCCTGACCGCCGCCATCTGCATCGTGGCCGGGTTTCCCGTGGCCTGCTACATCGGCCGCGCGCGGGAGGAGCTGCGCGACCGGCTGCTGTTGCTGGTGATGGTGCCGTTCTGGACGAGCTTCCTCATCCGCACCTACGCGTGGATCACGATTCTCAAGCAGGAAGGGCTGCTCAACGCCGTGCTGCGCTCGCTGCCATTCGGCGCCGGCCCGCTCGATCTGCTCTACACGCCGGTCGCCGTGATGATCGGGCTCGTTTACGCCTACCTGCCATTCATGATTCTGCCCATCTACGGCAGCGTGGAGAAACTGGACGGCGCGCTAATCGAGGCGGCGCACGATCTGGGAGCGGGTCCGCTGCGGGTGTTTTCGTCCGTCATCATTCCGCTGACGCTCCCGGGAATCGCCGCGGGCACGCTGCTGGTGTTCGTGCCGTCCATCGCGATGTTTGCAATCACCGACCTGATGGGCGGCGCGCGGGTGCCGCTGATCGGAAACGTCATTCAGAATCAGTTCACGCAGGCGCGGGACTGGCCGTTCGGCGCGGCGCTCGGCGTCGTGTTCATGGCGCTGTTCGCCGTCACCTACTGGATCCTGTTGCGTTTCCGCGAACGCGAGGAAGCCGCCGGATGAGCGCCAAGGTGGAGTTGTGCGGCGTCACGAAACGCTTCGGCGCCTTCGAGGCGGTCAGCGAGGTCAGCCTCGAAATCGCCGCGGGCGAGTTTCTCACTTTGCTCGGCCCGTCGGGCTGCGGGAAGACGACGCTCCTGCGCCTGATTGCGGGCTTCGAACAACCCACCTCGGGCACAATCTGGCTGGGTGGCGTGGAGGTCACGCACTTGCCGCCCTACCGGCGGCCCGTGAACCAGGTTTTCCAAAGCTATGCGCTGTTTCCGCATCTCAGCGTGTGGGAGAACGTGGCGTTCGGACTGCGCATGCAGCGGGTGCCGGCAGCCGAGGTGACGGATCGGGTGCGGCAGGCGCTCGAACTGGTCTCATTGGCCGGCTTCGATGCGCGGCGCCCCCAGGAGTTGTCGGGCGGACAAAAACAGCGCGTCGCGCTGGCGCGCGCGCTCGTCTGCCGGCCGCAGGTGCTGCTCCTCGACGAGCCGCTGTCGGCGCTCGACGCCAAGCTGCGCCAGGCGATGCAGCTCGAGTTGAAGCGGCTGCAGCGGCAAGTCGGCATCACCTTTGTCTACGTGACGCACGACCAGGAGGAGGCGCTGACGATGAGCGATCGCATCGCCATCGTGAACCGCGGACGGATCGAGCAGTTCGGGAGCCCGCACGAGATTTACCACCGGCCGGCCACCGCGTTCGCCGCGGATTTCATCGGCCAGGCCAATCTGCTCGACACGCGGCTGATCGCGGCGGACGGATCCGGAGCCCGCGTGCGACTGGCGGGCGGGCTCGAACTCGTGTTGCGCGCGGCCGCGTGGCCGGCCGGGGTCGAGACGGCGCTCGTTTCCATCCGGCCGGAGAAAGTGCACGTCTCGAAATCGAAATCGCGGGCGCAATCGACGTTCGCCGAGGGCGAGACCAACATGTTCGAGGCGCGCATCGAGGAGGAGGTGTTCAAGGGGGCGACGGATCACCTGATCCTGGCGACGGTCGCGGGCACCCGGCTGAGCGCGGTCGTCGCCAACGAGAGCGCGCTCGGAGAGATTTTCCACGCGGGCGATCGCGTGTTCTGCGGCTTGCACGCCGATGATCTCGTGGTCCTGCGCGTCAATTGAGCCGCCGTCCGCTCCCCGCCCGCGGTAACCCAATAGGTTACCCAACCGTTATGCGCGCCCGCCTCGCGCCGCCGCCGCCACCAACAGAGTAACCTATTGGGTTACTTTGTCGCGGGGCGACGCGACCGCCTTTCGGAAAAAGCGGGCGACCGCCGGTCAGGCGAACAGCTCCCGCAGCGGCTTTCCTTTTCCGTCGCTCGTGACGTAGAAAGGGCGCTTCTCCACGTCGTAGCCATGATTCGGGGCGATGCCGACGGCGCGATAAATCGTGGCGTGCAGGTCCGTGATCGTCACGGGATCCTTGATCGCTTTGCACGGGCGTTCGTCCGCCGTCACGCCGTGGACGTGGCCGCGTTTCATCCCGCCGCCGAAGAGCAGCACGCTGCCCGCCGCGGTGAAGTGCCGGTGCATCCCGTAGTGTTTCGGATCGTCGATCACGTTCGGCACCTCGACCTGGTCCTTCACGCCTTTCTCCGGCTTGCCCTCGACCATCATGTCGCGGCTGAACTCGCTCGCGAGCACGATGAGCGTGCGGTCGAGCAACCCGCGCTCGTCGAGGTCGCGTACAAGCTGGGCGATGGGCGCATCGATCATCTGCTTCATCCCGACCATCCGGACGTGGCCGTTCTCGTGCGTGTCCCAGTTGAGGAAAGGAATGTACTCGGTCGTCACCTCGATGAAGCGCGCACCGACCTCGCAAAGCCGCCGCGCGAGCAGACAGCCGAGACCGAAGCGGCCGACCATGCCCTCCTCATACTTTGCGCCGAAGCGATCGCGCGGCGCGTCGAAGCGCATGCCCGGCTGGTAGGCGGGGTAGTATTCGCGCACGCGGTCGAGCGGCTCGAGGGCGAGATCGAACGCTTTCGCCGCGGGCGAACTCAGCAGCCGATGGGCGTTGTCCATCGCGCGCAGGAGCGATTCCTTTTGGTAGCTGCTCCCGTCGCGGCCAATGGGACTCGCCTCGAGGAGCCGGCGGTAAAACGCGCCGCGGTTGGCGAAACGGTCGGGGCTCATGCCGGCGGGCGGGCGCACGGCGTCGGCCGCCTGTTCCGGAAATGCGACGTTGAACGGGCCGTATTCGCTGCCGAGGAATCCAGCGGTGGTGAACGCCTTCAGCTCCTCGCCCTCGCCGAGATCGAACCTCTGGCCGATGTTGATGAACGCCGGCACAGCCGGGTTGAGCGGCCCGAGCGTCCGCGCGATCCACGCGCCGAGGTGGGGCGCGGCGACAGTCTGCGGCGGCACATAACCCGTGTGCCAGTTGAATTGATGCCGCGAGTGCAGGATGAAGCCGAGGTCCGCCGCTTGCATCGTGCGGATGAGCGTGGCGCGATCCATGACCTGCGCGAGATGCTCGAGGCCCGCGGAGAAGCGCACGCCATCCAGCGCGGTCGGAATCGACGGAAACGTGCTGAGGACTTCGTTCGGATCGAGGCCCGCCGCATAGGGCGTGTAGCGCTTCGGGTCGAAGGTCTCCGTGTGCGCCATGCCTCCGGCCATCCACAACACGATGACGCGGTCGGCGGTCGGCGTGATTTTCTCCACCGCATCGCTGGCGAACAATGACCGGGGTGCGCTCGCGGCGAGGGCGGAGAGCGTGGCGGCCGAGGCGGTTTTTAAGAAATCGCGCCGCGACCAGAGATCCGGGTGGCTCTTGCGCAGCGCGGTTTGTGCGATGAGGCGATGAAGGTTCATGGGGTGACTACCGGTTTGGCAGGGTTAGCGAATCATACTCGGCGTCGTAAGAATTTGCGCATTCGCAGGAGGGCCGGGCTCCGCCGCCGCCGAAATACCATCGCAACGAAGCGGCCTCGACGGAGCTCGGCCCTCCACAATCGAAAGAATTATGACACCGTGTATAACAGACTCCCTTGCGTGTCATTCTGAGCGAAGCGAAGAATCCAGCAGGATGTACGGTCGCGGTCGCCCCGCTGGATTCTTCGCTGGCGCTCAGAATGACAAACCAAGGAGTTCATTAGCAGCAGGGAGGCTTGCCGACCGCGGCAATCCAGCTGGATTGCTTCATCGCTGCGTTCCTCAGAATGACAG
>JACQWL010000294.1 GCA_016209255.1 Verrucomicrobiota bacterium | reverse complement strand
CCGCCGGCCCCGAAAATCGCTCGCCGCGCTTCGCGAAGAAAAAACTATCAACTATGAATCCGTCATCGTCGTAACTCTTTGATCATAAGCAATCCAACCGTCCTTTGCGACCATAGGTTTTCAGATAGGCGATGAAATCGTCGTGAATCGGGCACGCCATCCAGCGCCACTTGGCGCCGCCATAGGTCTTAAGTTCTCCGCCCGGCGTGCGCTGGATCCAGTCGGCCAGCTTTGGCACCTCGTCCAGCATGGTCTCGTAGATCACCGTGCTGAACTGGTGGTAGCCCAGCACCCGGATCCCGCGGGCGTGCGCCCGCCTCGTGAAATCGGCGGCGCGGTCCATCTCCGCTGACTCGGCCCGGAGACCAAAACCCTTGTAGAAGTGGGTCGTGACCAGGTTGACGCCGGCCGCCGCGAGCTTGTCCAGAATCTCATCGCTGTGCATGCGCTCGTACCATTTGCGCGCCCAGTGCCCGGTCACGCGGCCGTCCCCGATCCCCGCCCCGTGCCCGCCACGGGTATACAAGTCGATCGGCTCCCACAGCGCCCACACCCAGCGCAATTTTCCCGCCGCGATCCAGTCAGGAACCGGGAGCGACGTTGCCCCCGTCCGCCGGCCACGCCCTGGCGTCCTTTCGCCCGCGAGGAGTCGCAGCGATGGAGCGGCGATCGCCGCAATTGCGGTCGCTTTGAGCAGATGACGACGAGTCCACAGCGTGTTGTTCATGATCGATATCCTTTCTTTGCCCTGTCATTCACGGAATGCCTCACTGCGTATATGCACTGATCGCGCTGAGGTGCACCCACAATCCGGTGCGAACGAAGCTTGCCACCTTGTCCGTCAAGGCCACCTCGCTGCGCGAATGCGCGGGCGCTAAAAAGGCCCGACGGGTGACGCCGGGCCGGCTTCGCGTCAGAGATCCCGCGCCTTTGTCGCAGCGGTGCCGTTTTGGGGCGGTGGCTAATCGATCAGCCGGCGGAGCATTTCGTCGGGCCAGGTGCCACTGAAGGCGCTTTCGGATTCGCCGCGTCGCAGGACAAGTTCGACGGGGCGGGCGCTGTCGTTGCCCGCGGCGGACGCCGCTTTTTTCAAGTAGGAAAACTCGCCGCTCCGGCGCCAGACGGGCGCGGTAAAGTTCTTGTCCCCATCAATCTTTGGCGCAATCGGCTCCACGTTGCCGGTCGCCAAGGTCAGCAGCCAGACTTCGCCGTTGTCGGCGCCGAAGAGCACCTGATCCTCATCGGGACTCACGGCGAAATAGAAGAGCGACTTGGGCAGCCGCTCCGCCTGGACCGGCGACGTCAGGCGCGCGATGGTGGGCTTCGGCGCGGGATCGAGCGCGAAGAGGTGTTCGCGGACGTCGTGGCTGTCGCCCGCGATGGGCAGGTTGAATTCGGCGGCGCCGAAGAGCACCCGGCCGTCGCGCAGGCAGCGCACGCGGTTGCGCTGCTGGAACACCAGACCCGCAAACTCGCGCGCGCTGTCCGCGAGCCGGATCCGGCCGTCGCGGGCGAGTACCTCGCGCTGAGCCAGCACGCCGAGGCGGAGGTTGTCGTCTTTGCCGGCGGCCGTCTGGGCCTTGAGATAGACGATCGACCGGCCGTCGACCGTCCAGTCCGCTTCCGCCGCGGTCTGGCTCGCCACGAGTGCGGCGGGCGCGGAGGCATCCGCGGGTGCGACGAAGAGATGGAGGCCGTGATCGACGACGGGGCTGAGCTCGAGTTTCGTGGTGAAGGCGACCGCCGTGCCGCCGGGTGCGGCGCGAATCCCCTGGATGGCGGCGAGGCTCTCGTGCAGCGTCGGGCCGGGCTCGAGTTTGTCGCCGGCGATGCGCGCGACGGCCAGCGCATGCAGCTCCGCCGGAGCGAACTCGGCGTCCTTCCAATCCGGGCCGAGAATCTTGCGCAGGGCGTCGCGGTGGTGTTCGCGCAAGTAAAGCAGCGCCGCGAAACCGTCTTCGGCGAGGTCTTCGCCCACCTCCTTCGTCGGGCTGCCGGCCTGCAATCTCTTCCAGGTGGCGTCGGCTTTGGCGACGAGGGTGCGGGTGCGCCCGGGGCCGAGTGCCGCAGCCAGAGCGGGAAAATCCGCAACCTTGCGCGAGCGCGCGAGCACGAGCTGTTGCGAACCGCCGAGCCACGCGGCGCGATAAACGCCGGGTGCAAGCAGCGGGGAGACCCGCCCCTCCGCGTCGCACAAGTAGAGCCCGTCGTCGGTGATCACCGCGGCGCGGCGGCCGTCGGGCGACCACACGAGACTCTCTTTCAGACAACCGCCGAGCAGCGCCATGCCGAAGGCGAACGCGATGAGCAGGAGTCGCGGAGCGGGAAATAGGCGTCGTTCGGTTTTCATGGGACTCATTTCATTGGATGGAAGTTGTTCGCGGCACACCCGCGGGCGAAGTCCAGCGCAGCCGGCGCGAGTTCTCCGCCTCGCTGGCGCCCGGCGCGATGCGCGCGATCGACCAAAAATGCAGCGGCGGCTCAGGTGTGAGGGCCGGCAGCGGAGCGACCGCGATCGGCCGCGCGGCGTGCTCCTCGGTGGCCGGGGTGATGCGGATCAACCAGCCGAGGCCCAGGCCGAGCAAGAGGCAGGCGGCGAGGCGCAGAATCTCCGTGCGCCGGGTGCTGGACCGCTGGTGGCGCTGCGCCTGGCGGAGACGTTCCACGTCGAGACTTTTACGCGGCGGCTCCAGCGGTGCGGCGACGGCGGCGCGGGCGAGCCGGAGCGTCTCGGTGAGTTCCGCCGCGCGGCGGGCGGCCGCGGGGTCATGCGCGAGGTGAGCTTCGAGGAGCGCGGCGACCTCCGGGGAGAGCGCACCGAGGGCGTGGTCGAGCAGCAGCGTTTCGAGGATTTCGGTTTTCATGGACGTGGACTGTCGCCGGGCGGCGGGGAGAGAGGCGGGTTCAGGGTGGCACGCAGATGGTTCAGCGCGTGGTGGAGACGGGAGCGGACGGTGCCGACGGGGATGCCGAGCAGCTCGGCGATTTCCTCGTAGGAGAGTTCGTGGTTGAGCTTGAGCAGGAGCGTTTCGCGCTGCGGTTCGGGCAGCTTCGCGATCGCCGCGCGCATGGGTTCGAGCCGTGCGTCCTCGGGTGCCGCAGGCGGGGCGGCGGGTTCCGCCATGAGTTCCTCCATCGGGCGGCGGGTGCGCAGGGCGTCGAGACTGACGTGGCGGGCGATACCGAACAGATAGGCGCGCGGCGAAACCGAGGCTTGCAGCCGGTCAAAACCGCGGATGGCGCGCACGAACGTATCCTGCAACAAATCCTCCGCCGCGCCGGCGAGCGTGGGCTGCCGGCGGAAGTAGGCCAGCAGCGCCGGCGCCATGTCGCGGTAGAGGTGCTCGAGTTTTGCGATGGCGTCGTCCATTGGAACGCCCCCCGCGAAACGGGAGGCGATGAGTCGTTACCAGTTATGTCGGGCGAGGGCGTGCTAAAGTTCATTTTATTGATTTTCTTGCCCGGATTCACGCCGCGGTCGCCATGGATCACAACGGAGTCAGGCCGTTCGATGTTCGGAATGCCGGGAGGGCCGATCGGGTCAGGGCTTTCGCTGTTCGGAATTCCAGGCCGTGGTCGCCAGGCGGATACGCGAGCGTCGAACGGCCTGACCCATGGGGATGCCCCGCATGCAAACGGGGTGCTGTCATGGGACCTTGGGTAAAGGGTTGGGACGATACGTGTCACCTCGAAACCGCCAAAACGCCAGGGCGGTAACAGGCAACGCCCGGCACTTGACATCGCCGATGCATTTCCGCCACGGCGACGTTGCCGGGTTACCGGCCGAACGGCGCGGCCGATCGGTTTTGTGCGAGTCCGGCGCGGACTGAAACTGCCGAGCTTGACCGGAAAAGTTGCAATGTAGCCGCCTGACCCTGCCGAGCGGCGCATTCCAACAAAAATGTCAGGCTAAGTTTCTTGCCGGGGCGGGGTCCTTGCGAGACAGGTGGGGCCAGCCTTTCAAGGGAGAGGCGCGCCGGCCCCCGCGCGTGAGACTTCGAGGAAGAGGGGCATCGCCCGCCATTCCCCCCGCCGATGGAAACCCAGAGCGCCCCAACAGAACAGACGGTGTCAAATGAAGGACGAAACGCGGGCGTCCTCCGCCGACTGGGGAACCGGCACGCTTTTTTCGCAATAGATCGCCAAAACCATTAAAAATCATGAGCTTAATATATAAAAATTTCGGAGGAATGATTGCAGCTCCAGTATTGGCAGGAGGTCTTGCCCTGGTTCTGTCGGCTGCCGCTTGGGCCCAAGCGGCAGGGACGGGGGTTGTCATGGGCCGCGTCAGCAATGTGGCAACCAACACCAACCTCGAAGGTGCCATGGTGCGGTTGGAAGGCACGAATTTTTCAGCGCGGACCGAGCGCGATGGTTCGTTCGAACTGAGCGTGCCGGCGGGCAGTTACACGCTGGCAGTTTCGTACACCGGCCTGGATGCGCAAAGCGTGCCGATTTCGGTCCAAGCCGGCGCGTCCGTACGGCGTGACATCGGGCTGAGCGCTGAAATCTACAAGATGAGCAAATACGTCGTCGCCAGCGAACGCGAAGGCAGCGCGCTGGCGATCACCTTGCAGCGGCAATCGCTCAATGTGAAAAACGTGATTTCCTCCGATGCCTTTGGAACCCTCGCCAACGGCAATCCGGGTGAACTGATCATGCGCGTTCCTGGCGTGGTGGGTGATTCTGTCGGCAGCGACATTCGTTTTGTCATCATCCGGGGAATGGGTCCGCAGCTCAATACGGTGCAGGTCGACGGCAACCGGATGGCCAATGCCGGTTCGGCCGGCGCCACGCGGGACTTCCAGTTCCAGACCGTGGTGGCCGACTCGATTGAGCGGCTGGAGGTCACGAAGTCGCCGACGCCGGACATGGATGCCGACTCGATTGGCGGCGCCGTGAACATGGTGACCAAGAATGCGTTTGACCGCGCGCCGGGCCGCCGGATCTCCTATTCGGCTGGCATCATCTGGCGCCCATTCGAGGATCGGGATGAAAAGCCGGGGCGCCGCGGATACTCGTTCAGTTATTCGGAGGTCCTCGGCGAAAAAAAGAACATCGGCTTGTCCTTCAACTATGGGATGCGCGAGACCGGCTCGATTCAGGACACGATCACCCAGACGCCGCAGCAGGTCGACACGGATCCGGCCTTTATCAGCGGTGTGTCGCCGCAGGATTTCCGCAACATCCGGACGCGCTGGGGCGGCAATGTGAAGCTTGATTACAAGCTGAGCGAGCAAACCCGCTTTTATTCCAATGTCTCGATGAACAAACACTTTGAGCACTCCAACCACACAAACTTCACGTATGGCACGAACACCACCGTGGCGACGAGAGATGCCGCCGGAAATCTGACCGGTACCGGCGGGATTGTCCCCGGCTACACCTCGGATCGGACGGAGTGGCGG
>JACQWL010000321.1 GCA_016209255.1 Verrucomicrobiota bacterium | reverse complement strand
GGAGCGGATGGTCGCATCGTCGAGCATGTCCATCTGCTGCAAGGCCCACAGCGCGGCCAGGGCGCCCAAATCCTGGTTTTCGACGAGCAACCGTTGCAGTTTTGCCACCGCTGTTTGGTCCTTCCTCTCGCCCAACACGAACGCGGCGGTGGCCCGGTGCCATTTGTTCGGATGGGACAACAGCGCGACCAGTTGATCGGTCGTTTTCTTCACGAGATTCGTATCGTGGTTCAAGGACCGGGCGACCCCGCGCAGCCGGTAGATGCGCCCCGTGCTCGGATCGATCTGGCTTTGATAATGCTGCCCGTGCGCAATATAGAACTCGTAGAAGTCGGCGACATAGAGCGATCCGTCCGGGGCGTTGACCGCGAACACCGGGCGGAAGGCCGGGTCCTCGCTCCACAACGGGCGGCCCACGTCCTTGGTTTCGAAGGTCGAACCCCTCGGGAGGCGCTCGGACTCGATCATTTCGTTGTGGAGCGGGGCGACCGTGAACAGATGCCCCTGCCGGTTTGCCGGCATGGCCGTGCCCTCGGCGAATGCGCCGAAGATCGAAAACCGCCGCACCGGCGTCAGCGTGTTCATCATCGGCAGATCGCCGAACGCGTAAGGATTGCGCGGCGGACCGAACCGGCCTGGGACCACCCCCTGCATGAGATAAAAGCCGCCCTGTACATAATGCCAGCCGCGGGTGTTGCCGCCGTTGTGGCCGGAGTAGAGCCGGCCTTGGGCGTCGATTTCGAGCCCAAACAAATTGCCGGTGCCTTCGGCGAAAACATCAAACTCCCTCGTGACGGGATGATAACGCCAGACCATGCTGCCGGGAAAATACGCACTCTCCGTGTCCGGCGGGTCCATGCCCGGCCGCGTGACGCGGCTCGTCGTGGAACTTCCGACTCCGCCGTAAAGCCAGCCATCCGGCCCCCAGACGAGTCCGTTGGCCACGGCGTGCGAGTCTTCCAGGCCGAAACCCTGCAAATGGACCACGGGCGGCCCGTCTGGCACGTCGTCGGCGTCCTTGTCGGGATAGAACAACAGGTAAGGGGTCTGCATCACCCAGACACCGCCGCGGCCCCGCACGGCGGCGTTCGCCATGTTCAAACCGTCCTGGAACATCTTGTGCCGATCGAAGATGCCATCGCCATCGGTGTCCTCGTGGATCGAAATCACATCCGCTCCGCGATCATGGTTGGGCGGAGGCGGGGGAACGCGGTCGTAGTAGGAGCGGTAGTAATTGTCCCGGCTCACCATGTTGACCCCGGTGGGGTATGGGTACTGCCGGTATTGCGACACCCAGAGCCGGCCGCGGTCGTCGAAGCTCAGGTGCGTCGGCTGCGCGACCCGCGGTTCACTGAGCAGCAAATCGACCTTGAATTCCGGAGCGGATTTCATCTTGGCGTACGAATCCTGCGGGGGAAGCTTCGCTCCGGTAACCATCTGCGCGGAGCGGCCCAGGATGCGATTCGACGCCCGAAAATTATCGAAAGCGGTCGTCGTCGGTTTCTCGACCAGCGCCCCGCCCGGCCGGTAGTCGTCGCCGAGACTGAATTCCCACGGCCCCGCCATGACGCACTCCTTGGTGTAGTTCATGATGAACGGCGCCTCGCCCAGAAACCCGCCCGGACCCGACTGATTGTAGACGCGCAGGGCAATTTCGTTCCACTCGCTCTGATGCAATGTTCCCACCGGCACCTTGTGGCGATGAACGTCGCCGCGCCCACTCTTAAAGTCGGGCGGAAACTGCCCGCCCGTGCCAACGCTTACGCCGTTGACGTAAATTTCGTGCGCGTCCGCGAGGTCCCGAATATTGATGCTAACGGATTCTTCATAGAGATTCCGCTCATGCTTGGTGAAGAAGGTGTCGTCCACCTTCACCCAGGTGCGGTACCAGGCGGCTCCGTCGTAGTTTTTCACCGCCGCGGCACCTTTCTCTTCCCACGAACCAGGGACCGCGATCGGCTGCCATTCGGCGGAGTGCATCGGTGGAACGTAAAACGCCGCCACAGTTGCGACCCAGACGAATCCCGATGCGGACCATTTCTTTATTAGTGGAGCGGGAGAAATTATGCTCATTGATGACTCGGGCGGAGAAGGGCGCTACTTTACCTTGCCCAACTGGGTGAGGTAAGCGAAAAGATCCCGCAGGTCTTCCGGGCTCAGCGGGTCGGTGAGCCCGGCCGGCATGAGTGAACCGATCATTTCCCGGTTCGCGATGTTGGCGGCGGGCACGACGTGCTCGTTGCCTCCCGTGTCGCGCAGGGTCAGTTCGGAATTGTTTCCGGCGACGACAATCCCCACGACCACGTCGCCATTTCTGGTGGTCACCTTGATCGCATCGAATCCTTCCGCGATTTGGCGCTGGGGCTCGATGACTTTGCCGATCAACGTTTCGAGGGGCCGGGCGCGGCCGATCGAGTCGAGCCGCGGCCCAATCTCGCCGCCCTCCTCGCCGACTCGATGGCAGGTGAGGCAAGCGAGTTCGGGGCGACGGAAGATCTCGGCGCCACGTTTCGGATTCCCTCGTGCGAGCACTTCTGCGGCGACGCTTCCCGTGACATATGGTGATGCTCGCAGTCGGCCGAACACGGGAACGATCGGCGTGCCTCTGGTTTTGATCACCGCCCCGGTGGGCGGCGCTGGCTTCGGCCGGTCGAGTTCCTTCACCAAGGTGTGCCACGCGGGCTTCCATCCCACCGCGCCCTGCGCGAGGGCGGGCTCCCATCTGGGCTTGAGCACGGCTGCGGCTGCTCGAAGCGCGAGTTCGATGAAGGTGTCGCGCGGCTGCTCGGCCGCGGTCAGGACGACGTCCATCGACTCGGTTCTGAGTATGTTTCCGGCCGCGACGACCGCCGCAAGCCGGACGCGTGGATCGGCATCGTGGGCCAGTTTCTTTAGCCGGCCCACAGGGTCGAAACTCGCGAGGAGGCGGTCGCTCCAGCGCGCGACGGCGCCGGCTGCATTGGCTCGCGCCGCGGGAGTTTTCGCCGCCAGGACCCGTTCGAGAACGGCGGGCGCCGCAGTTTCATGGGCCTCAAGGACGCCGAGTGCCTGCGCGAGCGCAAAGTCGATATCGGGGGCGCCCGGATCGAGATGTTCGCACCAGCGCAGCAGCCCCGCGGTCACCCTCGCCGTGTCGCCACCGAAAAGCACCCGCCTGGCCTGCTCGTGCGGCCACCGGTCGCGGGCGCGAAGCAGTTCGAAAAGCTCCGGCAACTCCGCGCCCGCGATCTTCGGCGGCGTCAGCAACGGACGCCCTTTCGCCGTGATCAGGATCATCCGGCGTTTTCCGCCGTCGCCCAGCCGGTTCATCAGACGGTCGTAGGCCACCGTGAATTCGCCGAGCCGGTCCGGCCCGCCGAGGCTTTCCATCTGCCCAAATTGGGCGATGACCACGGTTGCGCCGATGTCCCTGAGCTGCCGCTCCAGGGGAGGATAATTGAAATCCCGTGGTTGCTGGAAAACCGTGTCGCCCTCCTTGCTCAGGCTGCGGAACTTCAGCCGGTGCTCCGGCAGCGCGCGAACGAAAAGAAACTCGAGATGTCCGCGCGCCGCCGCCATCTCTTCTCCCCCGACCAGCGCCACCACGTCCGTCGGCCTCAAGAGAGGCTCGGCAGCGGCGGCAGATTGGGCCGCGGCGAACAGCAGCCCAGCGATGATGACAGGAAACGAAGGCATGGCCACCGTTCAGTTCTCAACCGCGCACCAGCCTTACAGGTCGAAACGCATCGCGAAACGGAAGTCACGCGGCGCGCCGACCGCACCGGTGGACAGGCTGGTGGCCCGAAAGTAATTTTTATCAAACAGATTGTTGATATTGAGATTGAAATCGACCCAGCGGTTCAGGATTCGCGCGCGGTACCCCATCATGAGATTTGCCACGGTGTAGCCCGGCGTCCAAAGCTGTTCCGCGACACCGTCCCGGTTCAGGTCGAAATTGGCTCGGTACGTCTCCTTACGATACTGCGCCGAGGCGCCAATCATAAAGCGGTCGAGCGGCCCTTTGTCGAAGCGATACTGCGTCACGAGATTCGAGCGCACCTTGGTGAAGCCGGCGCTCGGGGTGCCCTCCGGGACGGTGGCCAGGAAGGCGTCGGTCAGCGGCGTGGCGAAATTCTGCGATTTCGCGCGCTGCCAGACACTGATCAGCGCAGGATACCTGTCCGTATTGGACAGGTCGTTGCTGGAATAATTCCAGAGCAGCCGCCAGTTCCGGGTCACGTTCAGCACGGTGTCGAACTCGATGCCCTTTGCCGTGACGTTCTGCGTGTCGGTGGCCGAAGGGTTGATGTCATTGAACAGGACCGCCAGTTCGTTCTGCGTGACGTTCGCCGGAATGGCCGCCCCGGCCATGCGATGGTTTTGATAATAGGTCCAGTTGGACTCGATCCTGCCGTCAAGGAACAGCCAGCGGAGTCCGTAGTCCTCGCCGAAGCCCTTCGGAGACGGGATGACGATACCGGGGATCAGCCCGGCCTGGCCGGCAGTCACGTTGAGTGAAAGGCTTTCGCCGTAGTTGCCGTAAAGGCTGAGGAAGTCGAAAACATGGTACACCGCGCCATAATTCATGGAATAACCCCTGACCCGGTTGCGCACGTTGGGTTGTTCGGCCAGGCGGTATTCCTCCGTCGTCACCTGGTTGAAGAAAAGGCGGCCGGGCGTTTGGTTGAAGGAATCCGTGCGCCAGCCCACGAACGTGTGCAGCCGATCCTTGAAGTAGCGGCCGGCGGATCCAATGCTGCCGCCGCTGTTCCAGTAGGGGCGGTCGAAGAGGCGGCCTGTATTGCCGTCCGATACGGTGTCGCGCATGATCGTTGACTGTTCGGGCACGACATCCCAACCGGTGATTCTGGCGCCGTCTCCGTCGCGCAAATAGAACCGGCGATAAAAGCGATTCTGGTTCAATACGGCATTGTTGGCCACATAGGTCGCCAGGGTCTTGGCGCTCTGGAGCGTCCCCTTGAAACGTCCGCTGGCCGGGTCTACAAACTCGGAAAAATAGCGGTCGTTCGGCGTCAGCTCGTGGAAATGCCCGGCGCCGATGATTCGCTGCGTAGTGAACGGCAGCTTCAGGTCATACACCACCGAACCTTGAATGTAATCTTGCGGCTCGGTGAAGGAACGTACGCGGTGAACGTATTCGGTGTAATACTGGTTGAAGTTCGGATTGGGAGCGCCACCGGGCAGCGTGGGATTGACGTCCTTGTACACGGACGCGGCGGAGGAACCCAGCGGCGCGCGGGCTTCCTTGCGGGCTTCCATGCGCATCGCGCGAAACTTGAAATTGAGGTTCTCCCCCGCGCTTTGATCCAGCATCAGGTTGATCGAGGAAAAGTGGGTTTGATTGAACGAATTCGGGCCCTTGAAGTTGGTCGTGTACGGGAGGAGCTTCCCGTCGCTCAAGGTGATGTTGGTCCCGGTAGACCGAAGCTGGCCGACCGTGTCGTAAATCCGGTTGGCCGCTGGCACGAACGTGATGCCGCCCGTCGTCGCGGCCAATGCCGTCGTGGCGCCGGTTCTCTCGGTGGTGGAAAACTGTTCGGAAAGCATGTTCGGGGCCATGATCGCGAAGTCTTCGCCGTAATCGATGTTCGCATTGATGTTGGTGCCTCGGAACGGACGGTAATTGGCGGTCAGGAATATCCCCTTGAATGTTCGGCTCGCGTAATTCTGGAAGCCGTCCGCCTTCTGATAAGACATGGAGGCCCGGACCGCGAGCTTGTCGGTCACGCGGCGGTTGATGTCGAATTCGCCCCGGTGGAGATTATACGAACCGAACATCAGGACCGCCTTTTGGAAATCTTTCCTCAGCCCCTGCTTTGTCACTTGGTTCGGATTTCCTCCCGCGCCGGCTCCGGTGTAAAGAAAGCCGTTCGGACCGCGCAGGACTTCGACGCGATCGATATTGTGGCTGTCCAGCAACACCGGCAGGTAGACGCCGTCCCGCAGGCTGCCGCTTGCAATTCCGCGCATCCGAATCGTCGAGCCCCCGCCGATCGGGGACTCGTTGGCGGGGTCCGCCTCGCCGGAAATAAAATAGGTCGAGAGTTCCGCGATGCTCGTGACCATGAGGTCGTCCATCAACTCGCGGTTCATGACCGAGATGGAGCTCGGGAGATCGCGGAGTTCGGCGATGGTCGACGAGCCGGACAGCGTCTGGGTGGATCGATATCCCGCTCCCGCTTGGTCGTTCACCTCGAAGACCGACATCTGCACAGTCTCCCCGGTGTTCCGGGAAGCGGTTGCAGGGGCAGGCGGCGGGGTCGTGGCGGATTGCGCCCAAGAGACCGCGGGCGAGCAGCAGACCAGGGCGAGGAGCAATGGCGGGGCAATCGCCGGCCGCTGCCTTTTCAGCGGCGAGTACGGGAACAGAGATGAATTTAATTTCATGGGGTTCGGTTGTTTTCTGAGTTGGGGCGGGGGATTTGTTGAGATATTGACCGGTTACAATGTTCTGAACGCGACCGGCAACCGATCCACGACTGCCCGTCGCTTGGGACGCTTCAGACGGCCACAAGAGGCGGAATCGCACCGCTAAAAATCAGGCTAACTGCCAAGATGGTCAGCGAATGCAGCCGACGAATGCCGGAGAGCCGGCGATATGAATATGACTTACCAGGGGGAATTTTCATGGTGGCGACTGAGGGGATTTGGGCCGAG
>JACQWL010000298.1 GCA_016209255.1 Verrucomicrobiota bacterium | reverse complement strand
GACCAGATGGCGGTGCACGTGCCGCTCTCCCTCGAGGCGATCATGGAGTGCAAGCTGCTCATGATGGCGACGTCGAACATCTTTTCGCCGTCCTCGGGCAAACCGATCCTCACGCCGTCGCAGGACATCGTGCTCGGCGCGTACTATCTCACGATCGAGCCGCGCACCAAGCCCGCGAAGGGGGTCCGGGTGTCGCTGCTCAGCGGCCTGCCGGAAGTCCTCTACGTGAAGGCGGACGGCGCGCTCAAGATGCACGATTGGGTCGATGTGCCGAATCCCGACTTCGGCCGCGAGACGGTGTATGGCGACACCAAGCGCAAGATCCTTCGCACCACCGTGGGCCGCGTGATCTTCAACCAAATCTGGCCGGCCGGCCTCGGTTTCGTCAATTTCCCGGTGCCGAAAAGCAAGCTGGGCGACCTCATCCTCAACACCTACAAGATCGCCGGCAACCTGGTCACGGTCGAGACGCTCGACAAGCTCAAGGAACTCGGCTTTCAGACCGCTTTCCAGGCGGGCATCTCGATCGGGATCGACGACATGATCATCCCCGACACCAAGAAGGACATCGTCCACGAGTCGCGGAAGAAGATTGCCGAGGTCGAGGCGCAGTTCAACAAGGGCATCATCACCGACGGCGAGCGCTATAACAAGGTCGTCGACATCTGGACGGGGGCGACCGACAAGATCGCCAAGGAGGTCTTCGCCAAGCTGGATAACAACGACGGCAAGACCGAGGTGAATCCCGTCTATATCATGATGGATTCGGGCGCCCGCGGCAACAAGCAGCAGGTCCGGCAGCTTTGCGGCACGCGCGGGCTCATGGCCAAGCCGTCCGGCGAAATCATCGAGCGCCCGATCCTGTCGTCGTTCCGCGAGGGCCTGACCGTCCTCGAGTATTTCATCTCGACCCACGGTGCCCGCAAGGGTCTCGCCGACACCGCGCTCAAGACCGCGGACGCGGGTTATCTCACCCGCAAGCTTTGCGACGTGGCGATGGACGTCATCATCGCGGAAGACGACTGTGGGTCGCGCGACGGTGTCTGGAAGAAGGCGATCTTCGAGGGAGACGACGAAATCGTCGGCCTGAAGGAGCGCATCATCGGACGTTTCTCGAGCGACGACGTGTACAACCCGATCAATCCGTCCGAGGTTCTCGTCGCGGCCGGCGAACTGATCACCGAGGAGATAGCGGCCAAGATCGACGAACTCGGCCTCGAGCGGGTCAAGGTCATGTCGCCGCTGACGTCGGTTTCCAAGGGTGGCATCGACGGCAAGTCCTACGGCATCAATCCGGCGACCAACAAGGTCGCGAAGATCGGCGACTCGGTCGGCATCATTGCCGCCCAGTCAATCGGCGAGCCGGGCACGCAGCTGACGATGCGCACCTTCCATATTGGTGGCGTGGCGAGCGGCGGATTCAAAACCCCCGAGATTCGCGTCCGCGCGAGCGGCACCGTGAAGTATCGCAGCCTCCGCCTCGTCGAAACCGCTGACGGCGGCTCGATCGTGCTCAACAAGACCGGCACCATCCAGGTGCTCGATGCCGACGAAAAGGAGATCGAAGTCTATAACATCGTGGTCGGGTCGTTCCTCCACTTCGGCGACGGCGAGAAGATCGAAAAGGGCGCTGTCCTCGCCCAGTGGGATCCCTACAATGTGCCGGTGCTGTCCGAAAAGGGCGGCTCGTTGTATTTCAAGGACATGATCCCCGGCGTCACCGTAAAACGTGAACTCGACGAATCCTCGGGCCGGATCGCGACGGTCGTGATCGAACACAAGGAAGATCTCAATCCGCAGATTGAAATCCGCGACAACAAGAACAAGCCGCTCGCAGCCTACTCGATTCCGGTGGGCGCGCAGATTGCGGTCAACGAGGGCGACACCATCGCCCCGGGTGCCTTGCTGGCCAAGACCCCGCGCCAGGCGTCGAAAACCAAGGATATCACCGGCGGTCTGCCCCGCGTGGCGGAGCTTTTCGAAGCCCGCCGCCCGAAGGACGCCGCTGAAATGTCCCGGATCGACGGCATTGTTTCGTTCGAGGGCACCGTGCGCGGCAAGCGCAAGCTCGTCGTGAAAAACGACGAAACCCAGCAGGAAGAGGAGCATCTCATCGCCACCGGCAAGCACATCATCGTGCAGCCGGGCGATGTCGTGCACAAGGGCCAGCACCTCACGGAAGGCTCGGCCGACCCGCACGAGATTCTCGAGATCCTCGGGCCCTCCGCGCTCTACGACTTCCTCATCTCGCAAGTACAGGAGGTCTACCGCCTGCAGGGCGTGACGATCAACGACAAGCACATCGAGATCATCATCCGCCAGATGCTCCGCAAGGTCCGGATCACCGATCCGGGCGACACGGAGAACTTCTGGGGTGAGCAGGTCGATCGGGCGATGTTCCTGGCGGAAAACCGGCGCATCGAGGCGGCGGGGGGCAAGCCGGCCGAAGCGGAGCCGATTCTTTTGGGCATCACCAAGGCCTCCCTCGAAACCGAGAGTTTCATCTCGGCCGCCTCCTTCCAGGAGACGACGCGCGTCCTCACCGACGCCTCCACGCTGGGCAAGGTCGACCTCCTCCGGGGCTTCAAGGAAAACGTGATCATGGGGCACTTGATTCCGGCCGGCACGGGCCTGCCGAAATACAAGCAGCTCAGGATCTCGCTGCCGTTCGGCGCCGACCTCCCGGTGGAGGAGCCAAAGCCGGTGGAAGCGAGCGCGGGCTGATTCGCCGGCCGGGGCCGGCCAGCCGAAGATTAATTCCGAAGCCGCGGACATCCGTCCGCGGCTTCGTGCTTTTTGAGGGGACTGAGGCCGGCAGGGGTCCGGGTGGCGCAAGCTGGGCGCAGCTAAGTTTTCTGTAGCGGCGGTCTATGACCGCCGAGAGTATTGCGGCACCTCCGACGCCGGTCATAGACCGCCGCTACAGGTGAAAAATATCAGATGCGCTCGCGCAAGTTGCTGGCGCAAGTTTCGCCTTGTCTTCCATGGTGGATTTGACTTTTTTCGCGTCCCTCCCGCCAAAAAGCTGATGTAGAGCCTGGCTCCGTCTGCTTTTACGCCCGGTCTTTTGACCGGGCGTTTTTTTTGCCGCCACCGGCATTTCTTCTTGAGTAATCCGCGCGACCCCCAACTCTCGACCCTCTTTTCTCTCAATCTGACGCGTTGTCGGCTCTCACCGATGAACGCTTTTTTTCCATCGCGACGCCGCCCGGAATGCGGTTTTCGCGAGACCTGCCACTTATCGCCAGAAAGTTCTTGCCGCGCTTTCTGCGTAAAGTAGCGTTCACCTCTTTTCGCCAATTTTCACTCTCCCAGTCCCACTCTCCTCGTATGCCAACCATCAATCAACTCGTGCGCAAAGGCCGCCGCAAGGTGCGCACCAAGTCGAAATCCCCGGCGCTGGACGGAAATCCGTTCCGTCGCGGCGTGTGCGTGCAGGTCATGACCCGCACGCCGAAGAAGCCGAATTCCGCCATCCGCAAAGTGGCCAAGGTCCGCCTCACCAATGGCAACGAAGTCATCTCCTACATTCCCGACGAGGGCCACAACCTGCAGGAGCACTCCATCGTGCTCGTCCGGGGCGGCCGGGTGAAGGACTTGCCGGGCGTCCGCTATCACATCGTCCGCGGCACGCTCGACGCCACGGGGGTCGAGAAACGCCGGCGCAGCCGCTCCAAGTACGGCGTCAAACGTCCGAAGGCTGCCAAGTAAGCAACCGTTCTTTTTCAACCCGTCTTTTTCCATGTCACGTCGCCACCGAGCCGAGAAACGTCACGTCCAGCCGGACATCCGCTACAGCAGCCCGCTGGTCGCGCATCTCGTCAACGTCATCATGAAGTGCGGCAAGAAAAACCTTGCCCAGCGCATCGTCTACGGTGCGTTCGAGAAGGTTTCGGAGAAGCTCGAAAAGGGCGATCCGGTCGATCTTTTGCTGGGTGCGCTCGAAAACGCGCGCCCCCGCCTCGAGGTGAAGAGCCGCCGCGTCGGCGGGGCGACCTATCAGGTGCCGATCGAGATTTCGTTTGAACGCCAGGAGTCCCTCGCCCTGCGCTGGATTGTGGCGGCCGCCGGCAGCCGCAAGGGGGTGCCGATGAAGGACGCCCTCGCGGCCGAGATCATCGACGCTTACAACAACACGGGGTCGGTGGTGAAGAAGAAGGAAGACACGCACAAGATGGCCCAGGCCAACCGCGCCTTTGCCCACCTTCGCTGGTAACCAGTCCAGCCCGATGCTCATGTCCGCTGTTGCTGCACCCGTGAATATTTCTGTCGTCACCGACAAGGCCAGGCTTTCCACGGCCAACTCGAAGCCCCGTCCGTTCCCGCTCGAATGGACGCGCAACATCGGGATTGCCGCGCACATCGATGCGGGCAAGACGACGACCACCGAGCGCATTCTCTTTTACTCGGGCGCGGTCCACAAGATGGGCGAGGTCCACGAGGGCACCACGGTCACCGACTGGATGGAGCAGGAGCGCGAGCGCGGCATCACCATCACCGCCGCCGCCATTTCCTGCGCGTGGAACGCCTCGTGCGGCCCATGGAAGGGGATCAAGCAACGGGTCAACATCATCGACACGCCCGGACACGTCGACTTCACGGCCGAAGTCGAGCGTTCCCTCCGCGTGCTCGATGGCGCCGTCGCCGTGTTCTGTGCGGTCGCGGGCGTGCAGCCCCAGTCCGAGACGGTCTGGCGGCAGGCCAACAAATACAAAGTGCCGCGCATTGCGTTCATCAACAAGATGGACCGGGTCGGCGCCGACTTCTTTCGCGCGATTTCCGAAATGCGGGAGAAACTCAAGGCGAACGCGCACGCGCTTTTCCTCCCGATCGGCAAGGAGGAGCACTTCACGGGCCTTGTCGACCTCGTGCAGAACCTCGCCTACATCTTCGACGATACGACGGACCCGCTCGGGATGAACCCGGTCACGACCGAAATTCCGGCCGCCCTCCAGGCGCAGGCGAAGGAATACCGCGACAAGCTGATCGAGGCCGTCTCCGATTTCGACGACGTCATCGCGGAAAAATACCTCAATGGCGAAGAGATTGCGGTCGACGAGCTGATGCTGGGCGTGCGCAAGGCGACGATCTCGCTCCAGTTCACCGGTGTTGTCCCGGGGTCGGCCTTCAAGAAAAAGGGCGTGCAGCGGCTGCTCGACTGCGTGGTGAATTACCTGCCGAGCCCGATCGACGTCCCCGCGATGCAAGGCCAGGATCGCGACGGCAATCAGGTTGAAGCGGTGGTGGACGACAAGGCCAAGCTCGCCGGCCTCGCCTTCAAGCTTTGGAGCGATCCCTTCGTCGGCAAGCTCGTGTTCTTCCGGGTTTACACCGGCATGGTGAAGCAGGGCATGTCGCTCTATAATCCCCGGACGCGCCGGACCGAGCGCTGTTCGCGCCTCGTGCTGATGCGCGCGATCGACCGCGAGGAAATCGCCGTGGCGTACGCGGGCGACATTTGCGCCCTCGTCGGGGTGAAGGATGTCATCACCGGCGACACCTTGTGCGACGAGGACTACGACATCCGGCTCGAGCCGCCGTCCTTTCCGGAGCCGGTCATCTCGATGTCGATCGAACCGAACTCGAAGGCTGACCAGGAGAAGATGGGCACCGCGCTCCAGCGGCTCGTCGCCGAGGATCCGACGCTCCGCGTCAAGACCGACGCGGACACGGGCCAGACGATTCTCGCCGGCATGGGCGAGCTGCATCTGGACATCATCCGCGATCGGATGAAGCGCGAGTTCAAGGTCGAGGCGACCGCGGGCAAGCCGCAGATTGCCTACCGCGAAACCGTCAAGCACCATGCCGAGGGCGTGGGCAAGTTCATCCGCCAGTCCGGTGGCAAGGGCCAGTACGGCCATGTGTGCATCGTACTCGAACCGAACGTGAAGGGCAAAGGCATCGAAGTCGTCAACGAGATCGTCGGCGGCTCGATTCCGAAGGAGTTCATCAAACCGTCCACCGAAGGCATCATGGAAGGCTGCAACAACGGCGTCGTGGCGGGCTTTCCCGTCGTCGACGTCATCGTGCGCATCGTGGACGGCTCCTTCCACGAGGTGGATTCGTCCGAACTCGCGTTCAAGATGGCCGGCATCTTTGCGTTCAAGGACGCGATGAAGAAGGCCACTCCGCTTCTGCTCGAGCCCATCATGGGCGTCGAAGTGACCACGCCGGAAGAATACCAGGGCGACCTGATCGGCGACATCAACCGCCGCCGCGGCTCGATCAACGGCATGGAGAACAAGGCCGGGGCGTGCATCATCGACGCGCGCGTTCCGCTCGAGACGCTGTTCGGCTACGTCACCGACATCCGCTCCCTCTCCAAGGGCCGCGCGTCGGCCTCGATCACCCCGTCGCATTTCGAGCAGGTGCCGAATTCGCTGCTCGCTAAGATCGTCGAAACCAACGCCAAGGGGCCCGCCCGCACCTAAACCCTCGTTCTTTTTCCGCCATGAAAGGCCAACGAATTCGCATCAAACTCCAGGGTTTCGACTATCGCGTGATCGATCAGTCCGCCCAGGACATCG
>JACQWL010000297.1 GCA_016209255.1 Verrucomicrobiota bacterium | reverse complement strand
CATTGGGTGAGCACGGCCTGTCACCTCGCCAACATCTCCGCGCGCACCGGTCGCAAGGTCTTCTGGGACGCGGCGGCGAATGACATCCGCGGCGACCCCGAGGCGGGCGCGCTGCTGCAGCGGCCGTATCGCGCGCCGTGGGACGTGGAGCTGAGGAGGCTGCTCGCATGAACCGGCGGACCTTTGCGGCGGCGTTGCCGGCGCTCCTGAAGGCGCGCTCCTTGCTGGCCGCCGCCGGCGCCCCTCGGGCGCGACTCGGCCTCTGTACGTTCTCCTGCCACCAGCACTGGAAGGCCGTCGCGGCGAAGCAGAGTGGTGTCAAGTTTTCCGATACGGAAAGCTTTTACCGCTACGCCCGCGAACTGGGCGCCGAGGGAGTGCAGACCTCGTTGCGCAGCCAGGACGCGGCGGTGGCACGGCGGATTCGCGAACTGGTGGATCGCGACGGTGGATATTACGAAGGCGAGCTGCGGCTGCCCAAATCCAAGGGCGACCTGCCGGCGTTTGAGACCGACGTCCGCCTGTCTCGCGAAGCGGGGGCGGGCGTGGCGCGCGCGGTGTTCATGGGTGGCCGGCGCTATGAGGTTTTCAAAACGCTCGAGGAGTTTACGCGCTTTCACGCCGAGGCCCGGCGTTCGCTCACGCTGGCCGAGCCGATCCTGCGGCGGCACCGGCTCAAGCTCGCCGTCGAGAACCACAAGGATCACACGATGGAAGAACTCGCCCGCCTGATGGGCGAGTTCCGCAGCGAGTGGATCGGCGTACTGGTGGACACCGGGAACAACCTCGCGCTGCTCGATGAGCCCCATGCGGTGATTGAGACGCTCGCCCCGTTTGCACTTAGCGTGCATCTCAAGGACATGGCCGTGCAGCCGGATGCGAAGGGCTTTCTGCTCAGCGAAGTTCCGTTGGGAACCGGTCTGCTCGATCTGCCGCGGGTTATCTCCACGTTGCGTCGGGCAAACCCCGGCATCGTCTTCAACCTCGAGATGGCCACGCGCGATCCGCTCAACGTCCCGTGTCTCACCGACGGTTTCTGGGCGACGTTTCCGGCGCGCCGGGCTTCGCATCTCGCCGCCGCCCTCGAGCGCGTCAAATCGAATCCGCCGACGCAGCCACCGCCGCAGATGGCGGGCAAGCCGGTGGCGGTGCAATTGGCGGAAGAGGAAGCCAACAACCGGCACGACCTCGACTGGATGCACCGCAACATTCGCCCATGAGCACGAACGAGCCCCTGCCCGGCATCAAACTCTTCGACCTGACGGAGATGAACCTGCCGATCGCCGACACCGAGGACGGCCGGAAATTCGTGGTCGGCGCCACCGCGCTCAAGCGCTGGGCCCGCCTCGAGGAGATCCAGGGCGCGGCGATCTTTCTCGCCAGCCCGGCCTCCAGTTAGGTCACCGGCGCCTTGTTCGCGGTCGATGGCGGATGGACTGCGCAGTGAGCGTGAGCGGCGTCGTTGTTTTCAGCCTTGGCCAATCGGCAGGCGCTCAGAGCCACCGGTCGAACCAGTCGAAAGTTTCATCCTGCATTGCCGGCCGGTAGCAGTGCGGCGCGTCATAGAAGGTGCCGCGAAAGCGCTCCGGCAGCCCGGCCTTGGCGTAGATGCGGGTCAGTTTGTCGACGGCGGCCTGCATGCCGGCCAGCGGATAAAGGGTGTCCTGCCGGCATTGCTGCACGAGCAGCGCGCCGGGCGCGTGCAGCGCGGTGGCGTCGGGCAAATCGAGGTCGGGATAAAGTCCGGGGACGAATACCATCCAGGTGTGGTGCATGTGATTTCGCAGCTGGTGCGCGAATTCCGTCATCCAGCCCGTGACCGAGGCCGCCTTGATCCGCGGATCGGCCGCGGCCAGCAGGGCGCTGCGCAACCCGCCGCCCGACAATCCCGCGCAGCCAATGCGCGCCGGATCGACGTCGGAGCGGCTCGCCAGGTAATCGACCGTGCGCATGTCGTCCCAGACATTGAGGCCCGGCCAGGTGGCGCCCGTGGCCGTGATCGTTTTTGCGGTCAGGTGTTCATAAAAAGCGCACACGCGATTGGCCGCCTCGACCCACGCGGGTGAGTCGACCGGGTGCGCGCGCGCCGCATTGAATGCCTCGCGCACCTCCGGAAAAACTGTCGCGGGATCCAAGTCTTCGACGCGGAGCCGCCTGGCGCCGAAATAAAACGCGTCAATGGCGATCACGATGTAACCGCGCCGCACCAGCGCCTCCGCCCACGGCCGGCCATAAGTGTCCCGGCGAAGTTCCGTCAGCCCCGGCGGCTCGCCGGGACTCGAGAGCACTTTCTCGTGGCCCCACGTGAAGCAAAGGCTGTGGCAATGCAGCGCGACCACCGCCGGCAATGGTCCGCGGCGATGCCGGGGGATCAGTACATGCGCGGGGATGTGGTAGGCGGGCGTGGCGTGGATGTTGACCACTTCAAGCGTAAAGCCGTCGCGCTCCTCGCGCTGCACCACGTCGGCAGCGAGCGGCAGCGGTTTTGGATCGTAGCTTAGGCGCTGGCGGAGGACCGGGCGCGCCGCCGTTTTCCACTCGTCGAGCGAGGACCAACGGGCATCGAGAAACGAGAGCCGCGGCAAATGCTCGCTCGCCATCCAGGCCATGATCGCGTGAAGATTGGGAAGCGCGGGAACTGGCGCCGTCGCCGTTGTGGCGGCGCCGGCAGCCGCGGCCGGCGCGGCGGACGCGGCCCCGGCTTGGTCATCGGGCAGAATAGTCGGATCCACGGCTCCTCCATGCCCGACGGCCGGCGCGGACCCAATGGAAAAATCATGGGTTTGGAATAGTTTGCGTCGCCATCGTTCCGACGGGTAAGGAATGCACCATGATGTTGTCGCCCATGATGCAGCTCGCTGACGACCGAGGTGAATTCCGCGCGGCACGAAACGTTCTGGCGTTTGTCGCGAAAGCGAGCGCAGTAGATTTCGCATGAAACGGCAAATCATCCCAGAAAAAATGCACCCCAAAACCAAGAGAATCACGGACTCGATCCTGACCGTGTGCGCACTGGCCCTCGGTTCGGCCGCCCCGCTGGGCGGGTATGAACAACTCGCTCCGCCGCCGAACGTCGTCCTGCCGGCGGGCCGCTCACCCGCGGAGTCGCTGGCAGCGATCAAGGTGCCGGCGGATCTGCAGGTCGAACTGGTCGCCGCCGAACCGCTGGTGCTGGATCCGATCGATGTATCGTGGGGGCCGGATGGGCGGATGTGGGTGGTCGAGATGGCCGACTATCCCCTGGGCATGGAAGGCCGCGGCAAGCCCGGCGGCCGCATCCGATTTCTCGAATCGAGCAAAGCGGATGGCCACTACGATAAGTCGACGCTTTTTGCGGACGGTCTGAATTATCCGAACTCCGTCGTACCGTGGCGCCAGGGTGTACTGGTGGCCGCGACACCCGACATCCTCTATCTTGAAGACACCGACGGCGACGGCAAAGCCGACCGCGTGGAGAGGATTCTTACCGGGCTGGGGGCGGGGAACCAGCAGCACCGCGCGAACGGCCTGCAGTGGGGCCTGGATGGGTGGCTCTATCTCGCCAATGGCGACAGCGGGGGCAAGATCACCCTGGCCAGGTCCGGCCAGTCTCTGGACCTGGGCCAGCGGGATTTCCGGCTCAAGCCCGATGAGGGCCGGGCCGAGGTACAATCCGGGCGCTCCCAGTGGGGCCGCAATCGCGACGACTGGGGCAACTGGTTTGGCTGCAACAACTCGAATCCAATCTGGCATTACGCGCTGGAGGATCACTACCTCCGCCGCAACCCGCACCTCGCTCCGCCCAACTCGACCGTCACGGTTTCCAAGACCCCCGGGGCGTCACAAGTCTACCCCCTGAGCGAGACGATCGCGCGCTTCAACGATCCCTTCGGCGCCAATCGCTTCACCTGCGCCTGCGGCACGATGATCTACCGGGACGATCTGCTGGGCGCCGCCTACGCAGGCAACGTTTTCATCTGCGAGCCGGTTCACAACCTGGTGCATCGCGAGATTGTGCAGCCCGCGGGCGTGACGTTCACCAGCCACCGGGCCCCGGAGGAGCAGACCTCGGAATTTTTCGCGTCATCCGACAACTGGTCGCGTTTCACCGCGCTGCGGGCGGGTCCCGATGGAGCGGTCTATATTGTCGATATGT
>JACQWL010000291.1 GCA_016209255.1 Verrucomicrobiota bacterium | reverse complement strand
TTTCCGGCGGCGCCGATGGTCGTGTAGGTCTTGTGGCCGGTGACGAAGCAGTCGCGCAGCGTGACGTTGGCGCAGCCGTTGACCGCGAGGAACCCGCTGTAGGGATGGCCGACGGCTGTCTCGCCGACGACGTGGTGGGTCAGCCCCGCTACGATGGTGTTCGAGCGGCTGATGGCGATATTCCGCGCCCAGTAGTTGTAGCCCTTGTCCTGCTTCATTCGGTTGGCGGTGGTGGTGAAGACCCCGCCTTTGAGGACCAGCGGTCGCTCGTCGATCGGGCGGGCTTCGACCCGCGTGATCGTGTCGTAATCCCAGTCGATGGATCCCTCAATGGTTCCGTCGCGGCGCAGGATGAAGCAATCGCGCTGGGGTGCGCCGTTGTTCTGGTTGAGCCCCCGTCGGATATAGACTCGCTTGCGATTGTTCTCCACCCGCACCCAGCAGTCCCGGGGCGGCTGGACGTCGAGGTGCCGCTGGTCCCGGCTCAGCCGCTCGATCGACAGCGTCACGGGCTCAAGCAGCGAGCGCACGGCGAAGAGCGACGCGCGGTGGTTCTCGACGTCCGTGTCGTCGATGACAAACCGTGACGTGCTCCAGTCGGTGTCGGTGGCGACGATGGCGGTGAGCGCCCGGCGGCCGAGGTGATAAGTGGTCTCGGGCTTGGTCTTGACCGGCAGGCCGTGAGCGTTGGCGAAGGCGTGCGCCGCGACGATGGCAGGCAGGTCGTCGGCCACGCCGTCGCCGACCGCACCGAACGCCTCGTAACTGACCGGGCGTCCGAAGCGTGGGGTGCCTGCGTCTATCCCTGATGTTGTCTTGTCTTCGCCGCTTGCGACGACCGGGCGATCCGTGGGAACCACGGGCTTGTTCTCCATCGCAGGGAAGACCGGGGACACGCCCGCCGCGGACCCGAGCAGGGCGATCAGCAGCACGCCATGGGCATAGCCTCGGGGCTCGCGCACCGGGCGGCCTCCGTGGGTGAGGACAGGTTTCCGAACTGGGAGAAAGAGAGCACTTCGTTTCATCGGCGAACCCACTCCAGCGAACCTCGCCTTAAGGAGCAAGAAGCACTGATTGAACAAACGTGACGCGCAGGACATGAGATGGCAGACGTGCGAGCTCATCGTGAGCTTACAGCCTCGGCCCGGGTATCAGCCGCTCAACCGAACGTAACGCTCACGCCTAATAACGTTTCGTGACGGCAGTGGGGCCAATCTGATTCCGTCCGGCTTCGGTGGGAAGGAACAGCACCGAGAGGTGCTCTGGCGCACGCGCCGGGCCAAGCAAAAAGGGTCAAACCCTGCCTTTTGTAGTTGAGGCAGGCCAAGTGAACGGGGTCACGTTGCTTATGGTTGATACTTTCTGGTGGGCTCCATCCCCCAGCCTGAGACGACCGGTCGGGCCGCCCGGCGCCGCCGCCGCGCACGAACAGGTTGCACCGGGGTCGCGGCCTCCCATATTGCGCACCGATGGACGAGATCAAGGAACTCCTCACGACCAACCGCAAGGCGCTCACGATCAACCTCGATGACCGCAAATACGGGACGTTCGCCGAAATCGGCGCCGGCCAGGAGGTCGCGCGCGTTTTCTTCCAGGCCGGCGGTGCGTCCGGCACGGTCGCCAAGACGATTTCCGCCTACGACATGACGTTCAGCGACGCGATCTACGGCAAGACACCGCGCTACGTGTCGCGCGAGCGACTCGGCCTCATGCTCGATCACGAGTATCAGCTCCTGCTCGACCGGCTCGCGGTGCAACGCGGCGAACGGACCACCTTTTTTGTTTTTGCCGACACCGTCGCCACGAAGGGCTACAAGGGCACCAACGACGCCCACGGCTGGCTGGGCGTCCGCTTCCAGAGCGAACCGGGCGGCATGCCGAGCGAGGTTGTCCTGCATGTGCGGATGTGGGACAAGGAAAACGTCCTGCAGCAGGGGGCGCTCGGGATCGCGGGGACGAATCTGATCTACGCCGCCTTTTACTACCGCGACGACCCCAAGCGCTTCATCGAGTCGCTGGTCGACAACCTCGGGGTGCAGCGGCTCGAGGTCGACATGTTGACGTTCGCCGGGCCGACCTTCGCCGGCGTCGACAACCGGCTCATGTCGCTCTACCTCGTCCAATACGGCCTGACCAACGCCGTGATGTTCGGCCCGCAGGGCAATGTCCTGCAACCGTCCGAATTCCTCTACAAGAAGGCGATTCTCGTCGAGCGCGGCAGTTTTCGACCCGTCACCCACGTGAGCGTCGACATGCTGAATTGCGCCACCGCGCAGTTCGTCCAGGAGCCGGCGGTGAGGGGCAAGGAAGTGGTGGCCGTCATGGAGATCACCATGAACAACCTCATCGAAGCCGGCGCACTCGACGCGCAGGACTTCCTCGCGCGCGTCGATCTGCTCGGCGAACTCGGGTTCACGGCGATGATCTCGAACTACTCGGAGTACTACCGGCTCACCTCGTATTTCCGCCGCTACACGAAGGAAATGATCGGCGTCGCGATGGGCATCAGCAACCTCCTCGAAATCTTCGACGAGAAATACTACGAACATCTCGAGGGCGGCATCCTCGAGTCATTCGGCCGGATGTTCAAAAGCGCGGTCAAGCTCTACGCCTATCCGATGCGCCCGGAGGTCTGTGAGCGCCGCCTGACCGGCGCCGGCAGCGCCGCCGCGGGACACACGATCGATTACGTGCTCCCCGCGGGCGTGCTCATCACCGCCAAGAACGTCCACGTCGCCGATCACCTGCGCAACCTCTACGCCCATCTGCTCGAGAATCACTACATTGACTGCATCGTCGGTTTCGATCGCGACGTGCTGGGCATCTTCTCCCGCGACGTGCTCCGCCGGATCAAGGCGGGCAACGCCTCGTGGGAGCCGATGGTGCCCGCCCCGGTCGCGGCCACGATCAAGCGGCGCCGCCTTTTCGGCTACGCCGAGAAGCCGTTGCCGGTCGCCGCGGGCACGTGAGAGGCCGGACGGAACGGCCCGGAAGAATGACAAAAGCGGCGGCGACGCTAACCGCAGTTAGCGCTTCCCGATTTTCAATTCTCAATTTTCAATCGAAACAACTCGGTCGGCATCCCGTCCGACGCCTCCTGAATAGTTACAGTTTTCCGTGTCTTCCGCCCTCCCCGCGGGCAATTTCCTCCGCTCGCCTCCCATGCGCTTCCACAAATACCACGCCCTCGGCAACGACTACATCGTCCTCCATCCCGCTGATTTCCCGGCCTGGCAGCCGGCTCCGACCACCGGGCAGATCCGCGCCGTCTGCCACCGCAATTTCGGGGTCGGCTCCGACGGCATCCTCTGGGGACCGCTGCCCTCGAAGCAGAGCGAGTTTGGCCTGCGGATCTTCAACCCCGACGGCTCCGAGGCGGAGAAATCGGGCAACGGGCTCCGCATTTTTTCGCGCTTTCTCTGGGACCAGGGCCTGGTCAGAAACCCGGCGTTCACCGTCGAGACACCCGGGGGCCACGTGCAATCCGTCATCAAGGAGCAGGGCCGGCTCATCACCGTCGCGATGGGCAGCGTGAATTTCAGCAGCGAAAAAATCCCGGTGACCGGGGCGGCGCGCGACGTCATCAATGAGAAAATCACGGTGCTGGACCGCGAGTTCACGTTCTGTGCCGCGACCATCGGCAATCCCCACTGCGTGATCCCGCTTCCGGATATCTCGCCGGAAATCGCCCACCGCTATGGGCCGCATCTCGAGACGCACCCCAGTTTCCCGCGCAAGACCAACGTTCAGTTCATGAAGGTCCGGGATCGGAACAACATTCAGATTGAAATCTGGGAGCGGGGCGCCGGCTACACGCTCGCCTCCGGCAGCAGTTCAAGCGCCGCCGCCGCCGTCGCCCACAAGCTCGGGCTGGTCGATCGCAGCGTCACCGTCCACATGCCCGGCGGCCAGATCGCCATCGAGATTGGCGACAATTTTTCGATCCTGATGACCGGCACCGTGAACAAAGTCGCGGAGGGCACGATGCACCCCGAGTTGTTCGCGGTGACGGTGTGACGTGAGCGGTTCAGCCGTAACGATTCAGTCGAACGCACTTATCATTCGCACCGACGAGAACTGAAAGGTGGACGGCGACCTCCCGTCTTCGCCCTACGGGCTACGACGCGGCGAGGGACTCGTGGCGCGCCGAAGCTCGCCGGAGGACGAGCAAGCCCTTGTCCGCCTTTGGCGGATTGGCGAAGGCGGCCGGGCGCGGTTGGGCCGTGTCCGCGGGAAAAACGCGCCCGGATGCGCCGGAGGACGCACCGGGGCTTGTCCACCTCCGGCGGATCGCGTTCCACCTTGAGCCAAGTGAATCGTCACCGGTCGTGGCCCGGGCCGGACGCCAGAATTCAGTTTGCGGGGTGGCCCGCCGCCGCTAGCGTCCAACGCGTGCTTGGCTGGTTCGCCGACCTATTTCGCCTCGCCTGGGGCCTTTTCTACTGGAACACCCGCAAAGCCTGGTTCCAGTGGCGCCGCGGGCGTGCCCGCTGCCCGTGCCAGAACCCGAGCGACTCGGGGCGGGCCTTTGAGACCGGTTGCGAAGCGTGCGTGTCCTGGTCCCGGCAGGTGCGGTTTCGCCGGGTGTGCCCGCTCCTGGTCGAAACGCCCGATGGCCTGCGCTGCGCCGCCAACACCGCCGACGTGCGCCCCTTTTGGGGTATCGCCGCCGGCTATTACGGAGGGGCGCTGCTGAGCGTTTATGCCGTCGTCGTCCTGACCATTTTCATCTTCCTGCGCACCGTCGGCTATCCGGTGAGCATCCTGCACGTTGGCCTGCCGCCGCTCTGGCACAAAGTCGGGCAGGCGCGCGGCTGGTTTTTTCTCGATCGGTCGAATCGCGCCTTCGCGGCGGGCAAAACCGCCGAGGGACTGCTCTACCTGGCCAACTCCTACGATTTCGATCCCACCAACGTTGACGCCGGCCTTGCGCTGGCAAAACACTTCCAGGCCGCCCACCCGGCGCGCTCCGACGAGATTTTCAAGAAACTGCTCCGCGATCACCCTGGCAAGCGCGCCGGCATCGCGCAGGACTGGTTTCGCGCCCTGCTCGCGCGCGGCGATTTCGAAAAGATCGCCCCGCTCGCCCAAGCCGAGATCCTCACGGACACGGTTCATGCCGGCGTGTGGATTCGCGCGCTGCTCTTCGCCACGCGCCGAACCGGCTACGACGGGCCATTGCGCGCTCTGCTTGCCAATCACGCGCCCGCCGCGGTCCCGTGGCATCCCGTGATCGAGACAGAGCTTCTCCTCCGCGCCGGCCGCCCGCGCGAGGCTCGCGCCGCCCTCGAACGGCCGTGGCCCGGGCGTTCGCCACCGTTCAGCCTTTTCTATCGGGTGAACGCGTTGATTGACCTCAAGGATACATTTGCCGCGCTCGATCTGCTGGCCCGTCATCCCCGTGCGCTCGACCCTGAAGCGGAGGTGACCCTGCGGCTCGATGCGTTTGCGGAACGAAACGCGAAAGGCCCGTTGCAGCGGCAGCTCGACGAACTACTGGTGCCGCGGCTGAATCTCGCAACGCTGAAAATAATCTGCGCCCATCTCATCCGGCACCCCGACGCCGCCATTTTTGACCGGCTCTACGCGAAAGTGGGGCGGGAGCCGATTCCGTTTGGCACGGAAACCGCGGGCGCATGGTTTTCACTGCTGTGCACCGCCGGCGCCGTGGGCGACCGCGCCCGGCTGAGCGAAATCACCGAGCGCCTGAAGACGGCGTCCCGGAATCCGTTCGTCGCCCTCGACGGCGTGGCGGCATTTTTTCGCGGTGAAACCGGCGAGCGCCGGATTACCCTGTTCCTGCCGATTCTGCCGCTGCCCCTCGAGGTCACCTACGCGCTGATTGAGCGTTATTCTCCCGTGCCAGCGATCGCCGAGCCCGGCGCCCCAAGGTCCGTATGAATTCCGCACTGCCGTTTTCCCGGGCGTTCGCCGGCCTTCCGTGGCTCGGAAAATTCAATCTCCTCCTGCTCGCGGCCGGCGCCGTGGCGCTGAGCGCCCGTCTCTGGCCCGAATGGCGGCGCAATCCGGATCTCTCCCACGGTTTCTTCATGCCAATCGTGTTTCTGCTTCTGTTGCACGAGAGTCGCAGCCATGGCAGCCCGCGGTACCTTCGCCCGCATGCCGCCACGAACGCGTGTTTTGGCGCACTGCTCGCGGGCGGCATCCTCGCCCTGGTGGCCGCCGGCCTCTATGCCGCCGCGGTCGATTGGTCGCACGCCCTCGTCAGCCTGACCCTCGCGCTTGCGCTCGCGCTTTTTCTTGGCGGGGCCCTGGTGGCGTTCGCGGGCGACTCGATCCGCCTCATCGGATTCAACTGGAGCGCGGTGGTCGCAATCGGCCTCTGGCTGCTGAGCGCGCCGATTCCGCCCGGCACCTATATGCGGCTCACGCTCGGCCTGCAGCTTTGGGTCAGCGAAAACGTCCTGCGCATGTTGCATCTGTTCGGCATCCCGGCGATCCGGCACGGCAACATCATTGAACTCGCCAACACGGCCGTGGGGGTCGAGGAGGCCTGCAGTGGCGTGCGCAGCCTGATCTCGTGCGTGTTCGCCGGATTGTTTTTTTCCGCCACCCTCGTGCGCCGGCCGTGGGCCCGCGCCGTCATCATCGCGCTCGCCGCACCGCTCGCGCTCTCGATGAATTTCCTGCGCTCGCTCGCTCTCACCCTGTTGGCGAATTCCGGCGTCGACATTTCCGGCGCCTGGCACGACGTCACCGGCTTTGCCGTGCTCGGTGTCACCGCGGCGATCCTCGGCGGGCTCGCCGTGGCGCTGGAGCACGGCCGCAAGGCGGAGTCCGCCGCGCCGGAGCCGACCGCGGCGGCCGGCCGCGGTACCGGGATGTTCCGCGCCCTCACCGCCTCCAGTGCGCTCGCCGGCGCGCTCATCATCGTGTTTGTCCTCAACACGCGTCCGTCCATCCGCCGCGATTTACCCGTGCCGGACGTACTCGCGCTTCTGCCTGCCGCCGCCGGCGGATGGCAGGTGAAAACGACCGACCTCTACGAATTCGCCGGCACGCTCCAGACGGATCACCTCGCGCAGCGCAGCTATGCCAAAGGGTCGGGGTCTCGCCTGGCCGAGATCACCATCTACGTGGCCTATTGGCGGGCCGGACAGGCGCCTGTCAGTCTTGTCGCCTCGCACACGCCCGACGCCTGCTGGCCGGGTGCCGGCTGGACCATGTTGCCCATCGCACAGCCGCGCGCCCAATTGGTCGCCGACGGCCGCCCGCTCCCCGACGCCGAGTACCGCCTCTTCCAAACCGGCGACTACCCGCAGTACGTCTGGTTCTGGCATCTCTACGATGGCCGGCCGATCTCCTACCGCGATCCCTATTCGCCCACCGAGCTGCTCCGGATCGCGTGGCGCTATGGTTTCCGGCATAGCGGCGACCAGCTCTTCGTCCGCCTTTCCAGCAACCGTCCCTGGGCGGAAATCGCCGGCGAGCAGGTGCTCGCGGATTTTTTCGCGCGCATCCGGCCGCTGGGCCTGTAAGTTGACTCGTCTTCGATCATGCCCCTGCCCGTCACCGCGCTCGAAAAACGCATCCTCGCCGCGCTCGCCGTGCTGATCGTGCTGGGCCTGATCGGCATGGCCGTGCTGTAGCGCGCGAACCGCAGCCCCTTGTGACTCGAAACTTGATCTTCGCTGACGGTTGCCTGTTGCTTCACGGCGAACCCTGCATCCCCATTCGGCCGCCGCACGTATGAATGGAAAATGCCAATCATGTCGTCCTGCCTGTTTGTCGGGTTGGGGTGCACCGTGGCGGCACCCAGCAGGCTGGAGCAACCGCGTCCGCACATGACGGCACCAGCATCCTCCCAGCCTCCCGGAGAGCGCGCGGTTATTGACGCGCGCCTGGTACAACAGGTGGCGCAGGGCGACAAGCAGGCCTTCGCTGAACTCTACGATCGGTTCTCCGGCCCGCTTTTTGGCACCGCCCTCCGCATCGTGCGCGATCCCGGCGAGGCGCAGGACATCGTGCACGATGCCTTTGTCACAGTCTGGGAAAAAGCCAGCACGTTTGAAGCCAGCCGCGGCACCGCGTTCTCCTGGGTCGTCACGCTTGTCCGCAATCGGGCGATCGACCATGTGCGCATGCGCCGCCGGCGGGCCGAACTGCTCGGCGACTCCTTCCTTTCCGATCTCGGTTATCCCGCCGACGGGGCGGCTCCCGCCGGCGACGCTTCCGCCCTGCTCGGCGACGAAGCGCGGATGGTTCGCACCGCGGTGGCCACACTCCCCCCCGAACAACGGCGGGTGCTCGAACTCGCGTTCTTTGGCGGGCTGACGCAGGAACAAATCGCCGGGACACTCCAGGAGCCCCTCGGCACGGTGAAGGCCCGGATCCGCCGCGGCCTGCTCAAACTTCGCGAGTCACTCACCCACCAACTATGATCGACGAACACCACGAAGAACTGGCCTCGCTCTACGCGCTCGACCTGCTCGAGGGCGCCGAGCTCGCGCAGTTTGAAGCCGCGCACGCGAAGGATCCTGCGCTGCAGAAACTCGTGCGTGAATTGCGCGAATCCTCCGCCGCACTGGCGCACCTCACCCAGGCCCCTCCGCCTCCGGCCTCGCTGAAGGCCCGGGTGCTGGCTTTGGTCGACGCTCACGGCGCTGCCGCCACGCCCGGCAATGTCATTCGTCGTCCGGCCAGCCCGGAGCCGGGCGCAGGGTCATTCGCCCTTCGGCATTTCATCCCCTGGGCGGCCGCGGCCGGCCTCGCGCTGGCCGCCGGCTGGGTGGCGCAGCTCTACTACATCAGCCGCAGCGAGATCGCCCTGCTGACCAACCAACAGGCGCTGGCCGAACTTGCGCTCCAGAGCGCCCGCAATCAGCTCGAAGCCGAACGCCTCCTGGCCCAACGTCAGTTATCCGACCTCACGCAGCAACTGAAGGCGCAGGGTGATCTCGCCAACTTCAAGATCACCACGCTCGCCTCGATGTTGAACAATTCCCCGCAGGCCCTTGCGGTCGCAGTCTGGGATCCCGCGAGACAGGAAGGCATCCTCCAGGTCGAAAAGCTTCCCGCGCTCGCGACGGACAGGGACTACCAGCTCTGGGTGGTCGACCCGCAGTACCCCTCGCCGGTCGACGGCGGCGTGTTCACGGTCGATGCGCGGACGGGCGCGGCGCGGATACCCTTCAAGTCGAAACAACCGGTGAAGACGATCGATGCTTTTGCCGTTACGCTCGAACGCAAGGGCGGCGTGCCGAAAGCCGAGGGCCCCTTCGTCCTGCTCGGCAAGTAGCCCGGGCTGCAAAACACACTCGACGAAGCTCCTGAGTCCTTCAGCCTCGACCGTGCATGATTATCATACCCAAGGTTCGCGGATTTGTCTGCGTCACCGCTCACCCGGAAGGTTGCGCCGCTCACGTGCAGCAGTGGATCGACCACGTCAAGGCTGGCGGTCCGATCAAGGCCGGTCCGAAAAAGGTCCTGGTGATCGGCGCATCCACGGGCTACGGGCTGGCGTCGCGAATCACCGCCGCCTTCGGTTCCGGAGCCGCCACGCTGGGCATTTTTTTCGAGCGCCCGTCCGAGGAGGGACGCTCCGCCACCCCGGGCTGGTACAACACGATCGGGTTCACCAGGCTGGCGCACGCGGCCGGCCTCTTTGCCAAGAACCTCAACGGTGACGCCTTTTCCGCCGACATCAAGCAGCGGGCCCTTGGCCTCATCCGCGCGGATCTCGGCCAGGTTGATCTCGTCGTCTACTCGCTCGCCTCACCTCGCCGCATCCACCCCAAGACCGGCGCCATTCACAAATCCGTCCTCAAACCGATCGGCGCGTCCTATACAAACAAGACCGTAGATACCGACAAAGGCGTCGTCAGCGACGTCACGATCGAGCCCGCCAGCGAACAGGAGGTCGCCGACACGATTGCCGTGATGGGCGGCGAGGACTGGGAGATGTGGATGAACGCGCTCGCCGAGGCGAAGCTGCTCGCTCCCGGTGCCCAGTCCGTGGCGTATTCCTACATCGGCCCGGAGGTGACCTGGGCCATCTACAAGAACGGCACCATCGGTCTCGCGAAAAACGATCTCGAGCGCGCCGGCAAGAACATCGACTCCCTGCTGAAGCTCAACGGCGGCGGCCGGGCGTTTATTTCCGTCAACAAGGCGCTGGTGACGCAGGCCAGCTCCGCGATCCCGGTCGTGCCGCTCTACATTTCCATCCTCTACAAGCTGATGAAGGCGGCCGGGACGCACGAGGGCTGCATCGAACAAATCCAGCGCCTGTTTGCCACCCAGATGTATAACGGCCACGCGCCGAAATTCGACGCCGCCGGCCGCGCACGTGTCGACGACTGGGAGATGCGCCCGGAGATCCAGGCGGCCGTCCGCGAAATCTGGCCGGCCGTCACGACGGAAAACCTCGCGGAGAAAACCGACATCGCCGGCTACCGCAGCGAGTTTCTGAAGCTCTTCGGTTTCGGACTACCGGGCATCAATTACGAAGCCGATTCCGAGCCGCATATTCCGATGCTATGAACGGGCGAAAAGTTCCAAGCGCCAACCTTCAAGCTCCAGGGAATTTTCCAATCTCAATTTTCCAACCATCCAACGCCTGCGATTGAGGTTTGGCAGTTGAAGTTTCATGGGATGTTGGAGCCTGGAATTTGGAGATTCTGATTCATGCGTACCGTCATTCAACGCGTCTCGTCCGCCCGCGTCACGATTGACGGCCGGATCGCCGGCGCCATCGATCGCGGGCTGCTCGTCCTGCTCGGGATCGCCGCCGGCGACACCGCCGAGGACGGCGAGTGGCTGGCCCAGAAAATCGCCGCCCTGCGCATTTTCGAAGATGCCGGCGGAAAGTTGAATCTGTCCGTGCGCGAGGTTGCCGGCGGCGTCCTGGTGGTCAGCCAGTTCACGCTCATCGCGAGCACGCGCAAGGGCGCGCGCCCGTCCTTCAACGATGCGGCGAAGCCCGACGTCGCGATTCCCCTCTACGAGCGATTCCTTGCCCAAATGGAGTCGGCCCTCACCCGCCCCGTCGCCTGCGGCAAATTTGGCGCCCTGATGGCCGTCGCCCTGGTCAACGACGGCCCGGTCACACTGGTCGTGGATTCGCGCGTGCGGGAGTAACTCCACTTTGTCGCCGGCCGGCGTCAAGACCGCCAGGCTACAGAGTAACCCAATAGGTTACTCGACCCATGAATTCGGGTCCGGATATTGTGGGATATCTAACCGAAATTTCATGGATAGAAGCCGTTTCCCGTGGATTTTCGAGTTTGGCGTGACGTAAGTCGCTGCCACGCAAACTGCGGGTTTTCAAAACTTCACGAGTGGAGACTTACCCCCT
>JACQWL010000315.1 GCA_016209255.1 Verrucomicrobiota bacterium | reverse complement strand
CGGTAAAGCTGGAGAAGGACGACATCCCGAGCGGTTCCCGCAACGCCGTAGTCCAAATCACATGTGTGTTCGACAACTTGCCCGCAGAGGTCGTGGTCGACGAGACGTATCGCACCTCGCTTCAGCAGGAACATTTGCTCAATGCAAACGGCGAACTCGAAATCATTAAACGGTTCAAAATCGGCGCCGCAAAGGTTGAGGAGAAGGTGTTCGTGCGTGCGATGCACCCGAGCGCCGCCGGGTTGGAAAATCTGCTCGAACTAAAGATCGCGGATTTGCGCATACTGGCTGAGCGCCGCAATGTCCTCGCCAACGTCGCAGACCAGCGCGTCAGTTCGCTGCTTCGCACGGCGCTTTGGCGTAGCGCCCCCGATATCGTGCTCCAACCACGCGAAATCGAAATCGCGAAATTCGAGGAGGCGGGCAAAAACATTTGGGGTCGCGTCGAGGGTCTCCTACCGGTGTTCGCGCTGTTCAAGTCGGACCGGGAAAGCAACGATGGTGATGCCGAGGCGAAGGACCCAATGCAAGCCGCTGTGAAACAGGCACGGAAGGAATTCCAAGCGGAGATTGCCGATTTGGAAAACCGGATTAGCTCCCGCGTGCTGGACGTCGCGCGCCGCACACTGGCCAAGCTGAACGAGATGGATTCGACGCTGTCGCGCGAACTTACGCCAAAATTTCGCGAAAAACCCAAGTGGACGTTTAATTTCGGCTTGGATTGCGAAGATGGGATCCCGGTGAACAAGCGCGGCAGCGGCGTGCGCCGCCTCATCCTGCTGAATTTTTTCCGCGCGGAGGCCGAGCGGACGTGCGTAGCCGGCCAGTCGGTCATCTATGCGATCGAGGAGCCGGAAACGTCGCAGCATCCGAATAACCAGGTGATGTTGATCAAAGCGCTGCTCGACTTGGCCTCTACCGGCGATTGCCAGGTGTTGCTCTCAACGCACGTTCCGGCGCTGGGTGGCTTGCTTCCGACCGACGCGATTCGCTTTGTTGAACGCCTGCCGGATCGCTCGGTTAGCATAACGCATGGCACCGATGAAGTGCTGGCCAAAGTCGCGTTCGCTTTAGGCGTGCTCCCCGAGAGGGAACTCAGCTTCGCCCGCGCGATCGTGGCGGTCGAAGGTTACGGCGACGTCATCGCGTTGCGCCATGTCTCCCAGAAGCTCAAAGAGAACGGACAACTATCGCACAGCCTCGATGACAAGCGGATCGTGCCCGTCTTCATCGGCGGATGCGGCAGCCTGAAACACTGGATCACCCTCAAAACTGCCCAGGAACTTGGGTTGCCGTGGGGCGTATTCATCGACTCCGACCGGGGCGGTGCTCACGCCGTAACACATCGAAAGAACACCGCAAGGATCTCTCCGACCTGCGAAACCAAGGCGTTCGGGCGCACGCCACCCGGAAGCGGGAATTCGAAAATTACCTCCACACGGATGCCATTCAACGCGCGACCGGCAAGCAGGTCACCTTCAACGACACCGATGATGTCAAGAAACTCGTAAACCAAGCCGCACAGGTTGCGGAGAGCGAAGTTCTCGCTCGGATTTTCCGCAAATGACCGCGGCCGAAATTCTGCAATGCGACCGATACACCGGCGCGCAAGGCGAAGACCGACACGAACTGGTCGAGGTGGTGAACGATTTGCTGGGGCTCTGCTAAGCAAAGCCATTGTGCGTTATGCGCCGGCAAATGCGGTGCTACTCCAGCCCGTACCGCTTGGGCTCGAAGCCCCGCGCCTTTAGCGCCGCCGCCAGCGCCTTCAGGTCGAGCTGCGCGCCCGGCTTGACGCCGTTGTCGCGGTACCAGCCCTGGTTCATCTCAACCGCAAAACGGAGCTCTTCGCTCCGCGAACTCACCGTCCGCTCGTCGAACGGGTACAGCGGGTAAATTTCCTCGAGTTTTCCCCCTTGGTCGAAAAATCCGATGTCGAGCGGAGTCGGCGTGTTGCGCATCCAGAACTGCATCCGCTGCGATTTTTCGTAGATGAAAATCATGCCGTCGTCCCGCCCGAGGTCGCGGCGATCCATCAGCCCGCGCTCCATCTCTTCCGGACGAACCGCCAGTTGCAGGCGGACGACCTTGTCACCGATCTTGATGGGGAAATAATCCATGATCGTCTTTGACGCCGCCACCGTGGCCGGTGCCGCCGGGTGGTCGACGCCGCACGCCGTCAGGGTCAGCGCCACCCCGAGCGCCGCGGCCGCGGACACCTGCGAAAGCAGTCGTCGCACGCGGAGAAAGCACGACAATGCTCGAAGTGACCGAAAGCACGGCGGCGAAACGAAAACCGGTCGTCGCAAGCCGAGAAGGCACGACAATGCGCGCAACCCTCGAAGGCACGGCGGCAAACGGAAAACCAGATTTGCATTTTTCAACCCTCCGGTGGCTAATGGGGCTTCAGTCTCAACTCAACCTCTCTCTTTCGTGCCTGGCAAAAACGTTCCGCCCCCGCTCCTGTACGCCGATACCGAACGCAGTGCGGATGCGCTTTATTTCGGGCGCGTCAATGTGCCCGACGCATTCATCGCCTTCGGCCGGCGGGGAAGGAAATACGCCGTGGTGAGCGCCCTGGAGTTCGGGCGGGTGCGGAAGATGTCGGACTTCGACGTTGTCCTCCCACTCGAACCTTACTTGAAGCGCGCCAAGGAACTCTGGCCGCAGCGCAAACCCGGCGCGGCCGAGGTGATTCATCTCCTGGCCAAGGAATACCATCAGTCGCGCTTCACCGTGCCGGAGGATTTTCCGGCGGCGGTGTACGAGAAGCTTTTCGAGCTGGGGCTCGATCTCACGGTTGCCGACGGCGCCCTCTTTCCGGGGCGCGAAACCAAGACGCCGGCCGAAGCCGCGGCCATCCGCGAGGGCAACCGCTGCAGCGCGCTTGGTTTCGCCGCCGCCGAGCGCATCCTGCGAGCGAGCCGTATTGGCGGCCGGAATCTCGTTTCGCGCGGGCGGGTGCTGACGAGTGAGATCCTGAAATTCGCCATCGAGGTCGCGTGCCTCGAGGCCGGCGCCGTTTCCGCGAATACCATCGTGGCCGGCGGCGATCAGGCCTGCGATCCCCACGAGCGCGGCTCGGGGCCGCTCCGGCCCCATGAACTCGTCATCGTCGACATCTTTCCGCGCGTCGGCGCGAGCGGCTACCACGGCGACATGACGCGCACTTTCCTGCGCGGCCGGGCGAGCGACGCCCAGCGCGCAATCGTCGACGCCGTCCGGGCGGCGCAGCTCGCCGCCCTCAAGGCCATCCGCGCCGGAGCGAACGGCCGCGACGTCCACGGCAAGGTCGTCGACGTCTTCACCGCGCGGGGCCACGTGACCAAGCACACGCCCAGGGGCTCCGTCGGGTTCTTCCATGGCACCGGACACGGGCTTGGTCTCGCGGTCCACGAGCCGCCGCGGATGAACGGCACCGTGGATCACATCCTGCGCAAAAACTCCGTCGTCACCGTCGAGCCGGGTCTTTACTACCCGGGCGTCGGCGGCTGCCGGATCGAGGATGTGGTGCAGGTCACCGCCGCTGCGCCGCGGATGCTTTCGCGATACCACTACAACTGGGAATTCCGCTAGACAGACTGCGGTCTCTTGCCCTGGCTGCGGTTTTCCCGCCCGCCCCGTTCAACATTTTACCGCCCTGCGCAGCCGATGAAAGGCACCACCGCTCTCCTCCGGAGGATCTCCGGATTACGCATCCTCGTCGTGGGCGATGTCATGCTCGATCGCTACATCTGGGGCGATGCCACCCGCATCTCGCCCGAGGCGCCCGTGCCGGTGATCGACATCGCACGTGAGACCTGGACCGCCGGCGGCGCCGGCAATGTCGCCCTCAACATCGCCTCCCTCGGGGCGCGCTGCACCATCGCCGGCTACTTCGGCCAGGACGACGCCGGCCGCCGGCTGGTCAAGGCGCTGCGGGAAAAAAATATCGCCACGATCGCGACACCCGGCACCAGCCAGACCATCATGAAAACGCGCGTCCTGGTGCAGCGCCAGCAGCTCTGCCGGATCGACCGCGAGTCGCCCCCGCAGGCCTATGCCGTTCCGGCCGACGTCGCGGAAAAACTCCTGCGCCCGGCCGTTCGCGCCTGCGATGCGGTCGTCTTCTCCGACTATGCAAAAGGGATTCTCAGCGACGAACTGGTCGCCCGGGTGACCGCGCTGGCCCGCGCCGCCGGGAAATTCGTCGCGCTCGATCCCAAGCCAAAGCGCAAGCTCGCCTTCCACGGTCTCGACCTCATCACGCCGAACAAGCGGGAATCGCTCGAACTCGCCGGCCTCGAAGTCGTGCCGCACGCGCCCTACCCCGCCGCCGCCGTCTGCGCCCGGCTGCATGAACTCTACGCCACGAAGCACGTCGTCATCACCCTCGGCGAAGACGGCATGCTGCTCAGCTCGGGCGGAAGAGCGCTCAAGACGATTCCGACGGCCGCCCGCGAAGTCTACGACGTGTCCGGAGCGGGCGACACCGCCCTCGCCGCGCTGGCCCTGGCGCTCGCCGCGGGAGCGCGCCTCGAGACCGCGGCCCACTTCGCCAACGCGGCCGCCGGCGTCGTCGTCGGCAAACTCGGCACGGCCACCGTCAGCCCGAAGGAGCTGCTCGATTACGTGTCGCGCAAGTGACCGCCGGCGAGCCGCCCGTCGCGCTCCGCCGGCCACCGGCCGGAGATTGCGCACCGGCGCGCCACCCACCCTGCGCCATGTCCAAGGCCCTTTTTCTCGATCGCGACGGCACCCTGATGCTCGACAAAAATTACCTCGCCGATCCGGCGGGTGTGGAAATCCTCCCGGGTGCGGCGGACGCCCTGCGCAGCGCGCGGTCGCTGGGCTACAAACTGTTCCTCTTCACGAACCAGTCGGGGATCGGCCGTGGCCTGTACACGCTGGATGACGCCGAGCGCTGCAATGCCCGGTTGGAGGAACTGCTTGGCCTCCCGCGGCCGGTCTTCGACGACATCTGCATTGCGCCCGAATCTTCGGAGCAGCCGCTGCAATATCGGAAACCTTCCCCGCGATTCATTCTCGAAAGCATTTCGCGCCACAGCTTGGACCGCGACCACTGCTGGATGGTGGGCGACCGCGAGGCGGACATTGAGGCGGGCCTGGGCGCGAAGATCCACGTGGCGGCCGTTTGCACCGGAAAAAATTCGGCGGAAGGTTGGGCGGCACTCGGGCTGCCCGGCGTGCCCGTCTTTGCGAACTTGGCGGAATTCGTCGCCACCCTTGCGCCCCCCACAACCACCAAACCATGAGACCTTTCATCGCCGGGCACGCCGCCGCGACGGCTGTGCCGCGGGCGTCGAGTTCCGCCCAAACGGCGTCCGGCACGACCACACAAGGGGAGACGGTACAACCACGTCATCATGCCTGAACTCGCCGAGGTCGAATTCTTCTGTCAACGCTGGCACCGGGCCGCCGCCGGCCAGCGCATCGTGCGGGTGCTGACCCACGACCGGAAGAAGATCCTCCGCCACCTTGAACTGCCGGTGTTTCGCCGCGCCCTGAGCGGCGCCACCCTGCTGTCGTCAGCGACCGCGGCAAAACAGATGCTCCTCCGTTTCACCGGGGGCGCATGGCTCGGCATCCACCTCGGCATGAGTGGCGAACTCAGTGTCGCGCCCCCGACCCACACACCCCGCAAGCACGACCATCTCGTGCTCGTGACCGACCGCCACGCGCTGGTGTTCAACGACCCGCGCATGTTCGGCCGCGTCGACTTTCACCTCGGCCGCGAGCCGCCGCATTGGTGGACGGAGATTGCTCCGGCCATTTCCTCGAAAGCCTTCACGGTCGCCGCCGTGGCTGCATTTCTTCAGCGCCGCCGGCGCGCGCCGATCAAGGCCGTGCTGCTGAAGCAGGAACGCTTTCCCGGAGTCGGAAACTGGATGGCGGACGAAATCCTGTGGCGCGCGGGCATCCATCCCGCCCGCCCGGCCGGATCGTTGCAGCCACGCGAAGTCGGCGCGCTGTGGCGCGCATGCCGCCGCGTTTGCCGCGACGCCCTCGACAAGATCGCCGGGCGCGGGCGCACGCCGCCACCCGATCTCAACGCCAACATCCCGAGGACGTGGCTCTTTCACCATCGCTGGCGGCGCGGTGGTCGTTGCCCGAAGACCGGCCGGCCGCTCGCGCACGACACGATCGGCGGCCGCACCACGTGCTGGTCGCCGGCCAGGCAGAAGCTGCCTTCCTCATGAGCGCGGCAAAAAAACTCCGGCTCGACGAACTCCTCGTCGCCCGTGGCCTCGCCGAAACCCGCGCGCAGGCGAAGGCATTGATCATGAGCGGCCGGATACTCCACGGGACCGGGCGGCTCGACAAACCGGGGAAGGCCTTCCCGGCCGATCTCGAACTCACGCTGGAACCACGGCCGCGCTTTGTCAGCCGGGGCGGCGAGAAACTGGCGGCGGCGCTCGAACACTTCGCCCTGGACCTGCGCGGCGCCCATGTCCTCGATGTCGGCGCCTCGACCGGGGGATTTACGGACTGCGCGTTGCAGGCGGGCGCAGCCGACGTCGCGTGCGTCGATGTCGGTCGCGCGCAATTGCACGCCAGGCTCAGGGCCGATTCCCGGGTCACGAACCTCGAGAGAATCAACGCGCGCTTCCTGACCGCCCGCGACCTGCCGCGGGCCGACTTCGACGCAATTGTCGTGGATGTCTCCTTTATTTCGCTAACGAAAGTTCTCCCCGCCGTGTGGCCGTTCCTGCGGAGCGGCGGCGCGCTCGTCGCCCTCGTGAAACCGCAATTCGAGGCCGGAAAAACCGAAGTCGACAAAGGTCGAGGTGTCATCCGCGACCCGGCCGTGCAGGAGAAAACGCTGGCGGCCGTCCGCGATTTTGCGCTCGCCGAATTGCCCGGTGCCCGGCTGGTCGGCACCGTCGATTCGCCGATCACGGGGGCGGATGGCAATCGGGAGTTCTTGCTCGGGCTGACGAAAGCGGTGGTTCCAACAACATGAAGCCCATTCGCAACCTTGCGTTCGTGGTGAACGCGGTCAAGGAAGGCGCCCCGGCACGCTGGCCGGGGCCCAAATCAGTTTCGATGCAAGGGATTTATCTCCCTTCCTTCATCTTCTTCTCCTTGGCCTCCTTTTGATCCTTCTCCATCTTGGCCCTCTCGTCGTCGTCGAGCTTGCCGTTCTTGTTGGCGTCGTATTTCTTGAGCATCTCGGCCTCACGCTTGGCCTTCTTCGCATCAAGATTGGGAGATTTCGCAGAGGAAATCCAGTATCATCCCAGCCTATTTATCACGGCTTCCCTCACCCCTTCGATTCGTTTGTAAGTCACCAGTTCGGGGGGCATCGACGCCAAGGCGCGCCGCAGGCCGGCACCCGCCGCACTCCCCGCCAGGCCATCGAGCCGGTGGAGCGCAACGCGAATCCCAAAGACGACTCCGCGGCCGCTTTTCAGCGACAGCAGTGCTTGATGTTCCACTCGTAACCAAGTTTTCAACAAGTCAACGGGCGGCGCGGGCGGAGGGATCCCACGCGAGGGGTGCAGGTTGAATTCGTCGGTGCCGGCGAGCCCCCAATTCTCCCGCAGAAATGCCACGCCCGGCTTCATTCTCTCCAGGAACTGGCGGATCGGGGACGCCAATGCCACGTTCAGGCCGGGCACAGCACCATGAATAAAGTCGAGCGAATGCCCGATCTTCTCCTCTAATGCCCACCCGGTCGGGAAACAAAGCGCCCCACCGCGCAGCCGAAATTCCCCAGTCTCATCCGGCGAAAGAAACAGGAGATCGGGCTCAAACAACGCGCCGGCTGCGCGGACCGTGAGCGATCTCGCGGCCCCCCCGGCTGCATCGATCGCGTGCCAATCGGCTGCCATCTCCAGAAACTCAAGCAGCAGCGGTTCCCCTTCCGGTTCGAGCAGGGCGTATCGCCCCGGATCGGATTCGAGCCAGCGCCTTCTCTCGGCCAGCACCCGGCCGGAGCCGTCGCGCGGTGCGAAAAAGTCCCGCGGCTCCGCGCGGCGCAACGTCAGGTGAAAACGATAGTCGCCGTCCGGAAAGAGTTCGGCAAGCGATGAGCCCGTTCCGTTCATGCCTACGGCCGGACGATCAGCTGCGTGCGCTGCGCGCGCGTAAACCGGCGGCTGGCGAACGCCGCGAGGTCTGCGATCGTCACCGCCTCGATGCGTCCGTCGTAATTCTTCCAGTCGTTGACCGGCTGGCCTTGCAGCGCATTGAGGCTCGCTTGCATCGCCCGCGCGGAGTTCGTCTGCAAACTCTGGCGCCGGGCGGCCTTGAGTCGCACCTGGCTGCGGGTGAGTTCGGCGGACTCGACGCCGCCGGACTGCACGCGGGCAATCTCGGCATCGATCTCGAAAAGGACTTCGCTCTCGCGGCCCGGCTGCGTTCCGGCCAGGAAATAGAACATCCCCGCGTCGAGCCCGACGACGCGCCCCGAACGAATGAAGTAGGCGAGACCCTTCTCCTCCCGCACGCGTTCGAAAAGCCGTGAGGCCATGCCGCTGAACAGTTCGTCCGCGACTTCGCTCACGTAGAAGTCGTCGGCGTTGACCCGCGGTCCGGGAAAGGCCTGCAGCACCACGGCCTGCTCGCGGGGCTGCTGTTCGGCGAAGTCACCCGCGTTCGCCGGAAGCCCGGCGGGGAGATCCGCGACGCGCGCCGGCGGCGCGGAACCACGCGGAATCCTGGCGAGAAAAGCCTTGAGCCCGGCTGCCAGCTTGCGCGGATCGAAATCGCCGGCGACGGCGAGCACGACATTCGGTCCGACACAAAGTCGGCGGTGCAACGCCGAGAGATCGGCGGGAGTCAGGGCGTTTACGCCCGCTTGATCGCCATGGGCGTCGAGCGCGAGGGGATGCGGGCCGAAGAATTTCGCCCGCAGGCGCTTCCGGGCGAGCGTCACCACATCGTCGTCGTCTTGCTGGAGCGAGGCGATCTGCGCATCGCGCTCGAGTGCGAAGGTCGCCGCTTTGAAGGCTGGCGCAAGCATGGCGTCCGCGAGCACGGCAAGCGCGCGATCCGCATCGGGCGGCAGCACTTCGGCCGCAAGGCCGATGCTGTTGTTGCCGGATACGGGGTGGAACGAACCGCCGGCCTCCTCGATGAACTGAGCGACCTCCTCGGCACTGCGCGATCGGGTGTCCTTCGTGAGCATCGTGGCGAGCAAAGCCGTGGCCCCGCGTTTGCCCGGCTCCTCGAACAACGGCCCCCCTTGCATGAGCAGGCACAGGTGCAGATTGGGCAGCCGTTTGTCCGGCTGCAGCAGAAGCCGCGCGCCGTTCGGCAGCTTGATTTCGGAAAAATCGGGCCGCCCGGCTGCGGTCGCATCGGCGGCCCGACCCGGCGGCGCCGCCGCCGCCGGGTTCAGCGACACCGACGTGAGCCGCGACGGGTCGAAATACCGTTTCAGGACCCGCCGCAGATCGGCCGGCGTGACGCGGCTGAGTTGCTCGAAATAGGTGCGGCTGTGGTCGAGATCGCCAACGATCACCTCGGCGACGCCCAGGCGCGACGCCTGGCCGCTCATCGTCTTGCGCGAGTTGATTTCGGCCACGACGATCTGGCGGAGCGCCTTCTTCATCTGGGCCACCGTGAATCCGTGCGCCGCGCAACGCGACAACGTGCGGTCAATGGCCGCGGTTGCCGGCCCCCGTTTCGCGGCGTCGCACGTGATCGAAATGCAGAACAGGCCGCTCGTGCCGGGATTCCAGCTGGAGGCATCGATGGTGTGCACCAGACCGGCGCGCTCGCGGATCTCGCGCCAGAGCACGGAACTGTCGCCATGGCCGAGAATCGTGGCGAGAAGGTCGAGCACCGGCGTGTCCTCATGGGCAAGGCCAGGGATCGGCCAGGCGAGAACGGCGCGCGTAATCTCGACGTCTTCATAGCGATGCTCGGCGCGCGGGGCGAGTTGGGCCGGCTCGTCCGGAACGAGCACCGGAGCCAGCCGCACCCGCGGCGCGCTGCCGAAGTGCTGCTCGACCGCCGCGCGGGTCGCGGCCAGATCGATGTCGCCGACCACGATGACGACCAGGTTGTTCGGCACGTAGCGCGCCCGATAGTAGGTCTGAAGATCCTGGTGCGTGACGGCGGAGAACACATCGCGATGCCCGATGACGGGCTGCCGGTACGGGTGCTCGCGAAATGCGGTGGAAAAGAGCGTGTCCCAAAGCCGGCTGTCGGGGTCATCCTTCGTCATCGCGATCTCGCGCAGGATCACGTCCTTTTCCTTCACCGCCTCGTCCGCCGGCAGAATCGAGCGCAGCACCGCATCCGCAAGCAAATCGATCGCCACGCCCGTGTGCTCGCTTGGCAGATCGATGTAGTAGACCGTGCGATCGAACGTGGTGTACGCGTTGATGTAGCCGCCGTGCGCCTGGACCGTCGCGCTGATGTCGCGGCCCGCGCGGCGCTCCGTGCCTTTGAAGAGCATGTGCTCCAGGTAGTGCGAAAGGCCCGCGCCGAGACCGGCCTGCTCGTGGATGCTGCCGGTCTTCACCCAGACCTGCGCGGACGCGAGCGCCGCCGACGTGTCGCGTTTGAGGATCAAGGTCAGTCCGTTCGGCAGGACCGTGCGCTCGACGCGTTCCCCCCAGAACGCGTTTAACAGACGAAGATCAGCGGCGGCAAAAGACGATTTGGACATGGGAATGCGGAAGTAGCCAACGCGGCACGCAAATGGTCGACTCGAAACACACCCGGCCGACGTCCATGGCGCAGAATTATGCGGTGCCGAATGCTTCCGCGGCCGACGCGCCATGCGGGCGTTTGGCGGGTTGGAAGGGTTTTACGAAGGCCTCGTCGAAATCAAAGACATCCGCGAAGTCCTCTTTGCGGTCGCTGTCGGTCTTCGAAAACACATTGTACTCGATCAGATTGAAGACGATATCGCCAAAATCGCGGCACCGGCGCACCCCCCACGCGTTCAGGACGGTCTTCGCCAGGGGCCCGAACTGCTCCAGGGCGTAGACCCGCAAACCCTCCAGCAACTCCGACCCCGTGACGTGCCGCGGGCGCTCGCTCCGGGTCGGATCCTTCTTACGCAACTCCTTGACCGTGTGGTCCAAGCCAAGTCGGACGAAATCGTAGGCCTTGCGGTCGAAGCGTGGATCTTCCTTGCAAATGAGGGTGACAATTTCGCTGAAATCCGGGTGTTGCATTGAGAGCGGCCGTGAAGTTGGCACACCAATCGGCCGCGTGCAATCCTCCACGCGCCACCCCGGTCATTGTCGTGCAAACGATTAAGTATTATCTGGAAATTCCCCGCGCGATGTCACATGTTTGTAAAGATTAAGAGAGAATGATCGCTTCGACTCAAACAAATCATCCCCTGACGGGCAACGGCAAGACCGCGGCGAAGGCGCCTTCGGCGCTGGAACTTGCGACCGCGAAATTGAAGTCGGCCAGCCTGCGCATCACGCAGCCGCGCCTCGCGATTCTCGCGGCGCTCATTGCTCGCGCGCAGCCCACCAGCATTGAGCAGTTGCACGATGACGTGGGGGCCGACAACTGTGACTTGGTCACGGTCTACCGTTGCATGGCGGCTTTCGAGGACATCGGGCTCGTGCGCCGCGCATTTTTCCACAACGGCACCGCTCTTTACGAAATCAGTCTCGGACAGCCGGCCCGTTATCACGTCGTTTGCAAAGCCACCGACAGTGTCGTCGAACTCGATCCCGCAACGTCGGAGGAACTCCGGCGCACGATTGAGCGGGTGCAGGAAAAACTTCGCGCCCGGGGCTACGCTGACGTCGGCCACATCGTGGAGTTTTTTGGCATTGCGCCCCGGACCAGCCGCACGGCTGCTCCCGCCGTGCCGCTCGCGCGCTGATCCTCCCGGGCTCTCGCGGCGCCACCTCTGGCGAGGAGACCGCTCACGTTCGCGGACGACCGTCCGACCGCTTGCGTTCTTGCCATGCTGCCGCCGCTGTCCGAATGTGGGCGCAATCACCATGTCCTCCCCAATCTCCCGCCGTACCGCGTTACGTTCCATGGCCGGCGCCGCCGCGCTGGCGGCCGTCAGCCGTTCCCGGGCCGCCGGCGACGCCGCCAAATCCCCGGCCGCCGCGGCTGCCCCGGCCACCAGCGTCGTTGCCCTCAACCACTCGGTGTGCAAATGGTGCTATCCCAAGATTGCACTGGAGGATTTCGCGCAAGCCGCCCGGGAGATCGGCCTGCAGTCCGTCGAGCTGCTCGATCCCAAAGACTGGCCGGTCGTGCAAAAACACGGCCTCACCTGCGCGATGGCCAACGGCACGACAAAAATTCCCGACGGCTTCAACCGCCTCGAAAATCACGCCCAGTTCGTCCCCTCCATGATCCAGCGCATCGATGAGTGCGCCGACGCCGGCCTGCCCAACGTCATCGTGTTTTCCGGCAACCGCAAGGGGATGCCCGACGAACAGGGCCTCGAAAACTGCGCCGTGGGTTTGAAAAAAATCGTTGGCGCCGCCGAGAAGCGCGGCGTCACGGTTTGCATGGAGCTCCTCAACTCGAAGGTGAACCACAAGGACTATATGTGCGATCGCACGCCGTGGGGCGTCGAACTGGTGAGGCGCGTCGGCTCCGAGCGCTTCAAGCTCCTCTACGACATCTACCACATGCAGATCATGGAGGGCGATGTCATCCGCACGATTCAGGAGAGCCATCGTTACATCGGCCACTACCACACTGGCGGCAATCCCGGCCGCCATGAAATCGACGAGACGCAGGAACTCTACTATCCGGCGATCATGCGGGCGATCAAGGCCACGGGGTTCAAGGGCTTCGTCGCCCAGGAATTCATTCCTGCGCGCGACCCGCTCACGTCGCTCCGCGAGGCCGTGAAGCTCTGCAACGTCTAGCCGGCAATCGCGGCGCATGGCTTCCCGTTCGCCGTTCCTCGCGAAGGCGATTCGCCTCGGGCTGATCGGCACGGGCGCGACGGCGATCATGTCCGCGGTGGTCGGCATGATCGCGGCGTTTCAGCTTATCGAGCCAGGCGACGAGCAATCGCTCGGCATCACGCGCAACGAGGTTGTCGGCTGGTACGCCATCCTGATCGTCATCGGGCTGCTGCTCGCCTGGCTCGGCTTTCGCCGGCGCGCGTAGCGGTCTTTTCCCGTCCACGCGCCTTTGCCGGTCATCGCCGCACTGGTACCCGCCGGCGCCAAAATCGCCACCCTGGCGGGTAACCCAATAGGTTACTCCACCCATGATTCTTTCGCGCGGAGATTGCGCGATACTCAACCGAGCGATCTCATCCCCGCAGGACGGCGAATCCGATTTGGAGTCGCGGTGCCCTGCTCCCGCGCATCGTCACGCCCCGTCGTAACGATACCCCACCCCATGGACCGTCACGATGGCGCGCGGTGAATCGGGCGCCACTTCGACTTTTTTCCGGAGCTGCGCGATGTGCTGGTCGAGCGTCCGCGTCGTGCCGAAATAGTCGACGCCCCAGACGGCGTTGAGCAACGCGTCGCGCGTGAGAACCTCGCCGGGATGCGCGGCGAATACCTCCGCGAGCCGCAGTTCGCGCGCCGTCAAATCGCTGGTGCGCCCGGCGACGATCGCGGTAAACTTCCGTCGGTCGATTCTCGCCGCCCCGAACGGGATGACCGGGGCCAGCGCCGCCTCCGGGCCCGCGCCATCCGCCACAACCGTGCGTGCCCGGCGCAACAGCGCCTCGATCCGCGCCAGCAGCTCGTGCACGCCGAACGGCTTCGTGACATAGTCGTCCGCCCCGAGCTTCAAACCGACAACCTTGTCGACCTCCTCGCCCTTCGCCGTGAGGAAAAGCACCGGCACGCAGGTGCCGCGCGCCCGCAACTCGCGGCACACGTCGTAACCGCTCGCCTTCGGCATCATCACATCGAGCAGCACGAGATCGAATTTCTCCTGCGGGAACAACCGCAGCGCCTGGGCGCCATCGACCGCCGCCGTGACCGCATAGCCTTCGCTTTCGAGCGTCGCCACGAGCCCGTGGCGGATGTTGGCATCGTCTTCGGCGATGAGGATTCTGGCGATCATGGCAGTTCCAAAATAAACTCCGCGCCGCCGCCTGATCGCGGCGCGTACCGCAACCCGCCGCCCAGCCCACGTGCGAGCTGTCGCGCAATGCTCAGGCCGAGGCCCGCGCCCGTTTTTTCGGCGGTCAGCGCATCGTCCACGCGGTGGAATTTTTCAAAAATCCGCTCGCGGTGCTCCGGCGGCACCCCCGGCCCGCGATCCGCCACCCGCACCTCCGCGCCTCCGCCCGGTCGTGGCGTCAACGCCACCGCCACCTCGCGGCCGTCCGCCGCGTACTTGGCCGCGTTGTCGAGCAGGTTGAGCACGATTTGCTCGAGCGCGTCGCGGTCGGCGGTCACCGGGAGTGCCCCCGCCGGCAGTTCGCGCCGCAGCGTCATGCCGGCCTCCGCCAGCCGCGGCCCGTGCGTGTCGAGCAGGCGCGCGAGTTCGGCCGCGAGGTCGAACGGCTCGCGCGCATATTTTTTCCGGCCCTGCTCGAGCCGGCTGAAATCGAGCGCGTTGTTGACGAGCCGCGCCAGCCGCTGCGTTTCCCGCCCGATGGTGCGAAGATAGTCGCCGCCCTGCGCCGCGTCGCGCACCCGCCCCTGTTCCAGCAACTCCGCATACAGCCGGATCGTGGTGAGCGGGGTCTTGAATTCGTGCGAGACGTTGGCGACGAACGAGGTCTTCTGCGCCGCTTCCGCCTCGCTGCGCCGCGCCTGCCAGAGCAGCAGCGAGCCGCCGGCGAGAATCGCCGCCACGAAGATCGCCACGAGCAACCCACTCACCCAGAAAAATCCCGTCCCCTCCGCGCTCTTGGACGGCGCGAGCGCCAAATGCCCCACCACGTCCCAGCCGGGCAACAACGCCGCCGCCAGCGGAACGCGCGCCGCGGCCTCTCCCGTCCGAGGCACCGCGCCCACCTGGTGCAGCACCCGCCCCTGATCGTCCCGCAACGCGTAGCCTTCGCCGCTCCCAATCTCCACCGGCAGCGCGCCGGCCAGCCGGCTGATGAGCGCGGTAAGCTCCAACTCGAAGCCGCGAATCTCGCCGGCGCCATCCGGCTGGACCCAGCCAAGCAGGTGGAGGCGCCCCTCGACAACGGACGACATCCAACCCCGGCGTTCCGGCACCGCGTCCTTGACTCGCGGGCCCGGCGCCGCGGCGGCCGGTGGCGCCTGTCCGCGGGCACGCGACACCTCCCCGAAGCTGGTCGCGACGGCTGCGCCGCGTTCCGGCGCAGGACTCGCCGCGGCCATGCGGTCCGCCTCCGTCACTCTCTCATCAGCGAGACGGGCACCGCTTGCAGCGGCTTCGATCTGCCGGCCGGGGGCAACCAGTTTCCTCGGCTCCGCCACGCTCGCCAGGCTCGGGTATTCACGTGTCTTGACCAGTTCCTGTACATCGCGCCGCGCTGACTGCACCTGGGCGACATTCGAGGCGACTTCTTTGCGTTCGAGTGGCTCGGCCGGTTGCGCCGATTGCTGCACCTTGCCGGGCATGCCCTGTGGCTCGGTCTTCGGCGCCGCCCACGGTTTGGCCTCTCCCAGATGGCGGGAAAAGCGCCGGACAAATCCCCCGCTGTCCTGATCGATGGTGTTCGCCGCCGGTCGCAGCAGTCGTCCGTCGACCGTGCAGCGAAATGCCGTCCGGACGAGCGGGTTGTTTTTCTCCCATTGCTCGAGAAACCCATCGAGTCCGCGCGCCGGTTGCTCCGCGACCGTGTCGAGCAAACCGGCCTGCACGTCGCCGACCAGCAACTCGACGTTTTCCGCAATGAGGCGCACGCGGGCCGCCACCGCGGCCCGCCGCGACTCCTGCGCGTAGGCGCCCTGCTCCGCCAGCCGCGCCTGCTCCCGTCGCAGCAGCTGGATCGCCACCCCGCCGACCACGAGCGTGGGCACGAGCAGCAGCAGCCAATAGAGAAAAATGCGACGCGAGGCGGGCGACATGGCGGAAAGGCTGGAAGTTTTTCGGATGGTAGTAAACATCCTCGGGGCGTTCCGAAGGCACACTGTAGGAGCGGCTTTATGCCGCGGTTTTACGAATCCATCGCTCAGTGCGAATGTAATGATGTCCAAACCCGGAGAAGGTAGGTGCGCCGCTTGGCGGCGCCCCTGTAGTTCCAACTCTGCGATACGCGGTCAGTCTCAGCCGTATCCATGCAGTAGAACCCCGTTTACCTGTTGAACGTCCAAACTAATTGGTGAGTGTAGGGGCG
>JACQWL010000289.1 GCA_016209255.1 Verrucomicrobiota bacterium | reverse complement strand
GCCCAGGAATTTTGCCGGTGGCTTACGCAGAAGGAACGGGCCTCCGGCGCGATCGGGCCGCGCCAAAGATACCGGCTGCCGACCGACCGCGAATGGAGCATCGCCGCAGGACTGCCCGACGAGTCCGGCGCCACCCCCGCGGAACGGGACAAGAAGATCAAGGACGTCTATCCCTGGGGCACGCAATGGCCGCCCCCGCCGCGGGCAGGGAACTATGGCGACTCCCACTGGAAGGACGCAACCGAGCTGAAGGCTTACGACGATGGCTATCAATTCTCAGCGCCGGTCGGCAGTTATCGGCCAAATGCGCATGGCCTCTACGATCTCAGCGGCAATATCTACGAATGGTGTGAGGACACCGAATACAAGGCCGGCGACAACCAACGGGTCATGCGCGGGGCGGGATTCAACAGCCGGACCAAAGCGATGCTGCTGTCGTCCAACCGCATCCACTTCGACGCCGGGGACCGCAGTGCAAACCATGGTTTCCGCTGCGTACTCGAGTTCGATCTCCCGGCGAAGTAATCCGCCTGCTCCTCGCAGCTTCTGAGACTGCGCGGCAGCATGATTCGGCTCCCCGGTCGCACGTCCCCGCAATTGATCTCGACAACAAGACCCTGAACCCGCCCGAATGGAGACCCCCAACCCAGTGGTCAGAATCCCCCCCTTGAAATCAACCCTAGCGGCACCCGCCGGCTTCAGCCTCCTGTTCAACGGCAAGGACCTTTCCGAGGGGTGCGGCGGGACGACCCGCGCCTCCGGCGAGCTCGGGCGACGACATCCGGGAAGCAGTCTGCGAACAAGAAACAGTCAATTAAACCCCACCCCGGCCCGATCCCATGAAGGTCCAGTTTCCTGTCAATAAGCCCAAAAAACAATGAAACAAAACAACCCCATTGCGTTGCTCCTTGGTTGGCTCGGACTTGTTCTGACACCGACCCATGCGATCAACGCTGCCGACAACAGTTCGGCCACCCAAGGCACAATCATCGGCACGGTGAGCAGTGCGGAAACCCGCAACACCCTGCAGGGCGCTGTCGTGTCGGCGCCCGCGGCCGGAAAAGCGGTGCTCACGGACAATGCGGGCCGCTTTGTCCTGACGGACATCACCGCGGGCCCCGTCGAACTTGCGGTCTCCTACACCGGCTTCGACGATTTTCGACAGACGGTGGTCGTGTCGCGATCCGAGCCGACGCGTCTTGCCGTCGAGTTGAAGTCCTCTTCCGTCCTGACGCTCGAGGCCTATACCGTTTCGTCGGAGCGCGAGGGCAATGCGCTGGCTGTCACCCAACAGCGCAATGCCTCCAACGTAAAAAATGTGATCGCCATGGACTCACTTGGCAATCTGCCCAATGGAAACGCCGGCGAATTGATTGCCCAATTGCCCGGCATCTCCGGAACGTTCGATGGCGAAGGGAATGTGACCAATGTGAGTATTCGTGGCACGCCTCCAAGTCTCACGCGCGTGAATGTCGACGGGCTGCCCCTTACGATTGTGGGGGACCGGGCTCCCGCACTCCATTCCTTTTCCGGAGGATTGTATGAGCAGGTGGAAGTGATCAAAGGGCAGACGCCAGACAAGAGCGCCGACTCGCTCGGCGGGATGGTGAATCTCAAAACCCGCTCGACGTTGAGTATGAATGAAAAGCGGAGGATCACCTACAACTTCTCGGTCCGCTGGGCGCCGTCCTTCTTCGAACGGACGCCGATGCGCGCGGACCACCCGATTCATCCGCTGCTCAACTTCTCCTACCAAGAGGTGTTCGATGTGCTGGGCGGAAAACGCAACCTCGGCGTGTCGGTGAACTTCTCGTACAACGAAAACGTCAACGAGGTCAACCAGATCTTCTACGACTATCAGAACTCCGCGCAGTCGCCCAATTTCATCTGGGACCATCGCTCCATCGCTTATTACAACAATCGGCACGTCACGAGCACCAACGTGAAGGCCGAATACCGGTCGTCCGACGCGAGCAAGATCTACTTCAACGCCATATATAATATGGGGAACGAGCCTGCCATCGACAACAATCAAGTGCGCGCGTTCACCAACCAGGTCGTCGCCACGCTCGACGCCAACGGCCAGCCGACAGGAACGGGCGGCATTCTGCCCGGATATACCTCCACCGTAACTCAGGTGCGACCGGTGGCGGCGTCGTTTTTCGAACAGGCCAATTTTTCCCTGCCGTTCTGGAGCCGGACCCCGACGCTCACCCTCGGCGCCGAGCACAAGATGACCCGCTGGGAGATCGACTACAGTGCCCGCTACAGCCAGACGCACTATGACCAGACGGCGGGCCAGGGCGGACAGTTCGTCGCGCGAGTGCCGAATGTGGGGTGGATTATCGACCGAACGGATCGGAATAATCCCAAGTTCACCCAGACCGCCGGCGGCAGCATCTTCGACATCAGGAGCTACACGAGTGATATATCATTCACCCGCCGGGACAACGTGCTCGATATCGAGCTCACGAATCTCGAGGGCAACGTAAAGTACAGCTTTGACACGAAGCATCCGACGGCCCTCAAGGGCGGGGTCACGTATCGAAAAGATACGCGCGAGCGGAGCGTGAACGATGCGCATCAATGGACGCGCACGCCGGGGGCACCCCCATTGTCCACGGCTTGGCTGACGTTCAAGACGCCGTTTGACGAGCGCGGCGGCCAAAGGCTGCCGGCCATCGAGTCCCGCAGCATCAACGCCGAGGTCAACAACCCCGCGCTCTGGACGGAAAATCTCTACTACACGCCCCAGCAGAAATACACCAGCAACTCCAAGGTCACGGAAAAGGTGCAGGCGGCCTACATGATGGCCCAGGGCAAGGTCGATCGCATCGGCTACCTGGCCGGCGTGCGCTTCGAGCAGACCGACGTGAGCGGCTCCGGCTACATCCGCGGCCCGCTGGCCACTGCGGCCCAGATACCGGATCCCGTCGCACGCGCGATCCACGACTACAACAATCCCGTCACGAACAAGGGCTCCTACGATCGCTCCTTCCCGAGCGCCCATGTCTACTCCGAATTCACCAAGGACTTCATCGGCCGGGCGAGTTGGTCCACGAGCTTCGGCCGTCCCGGCATGGCGACCCTGGCGCCGTCCGCCACGGTCAGCGAAACGGCCCAGACCGTGTCCGCGAGCAATCCCGGGATCGGTCCGCAGTACTCCAAGAATGTCGATATCTCCCTGGAGTACTACTTCAAACCGGCGGGCCTGATCAGCCTCGGTTACTTCAGCAAGGACATCGCGGACTATATTGTCACAGCCCAGATCGGCACGATTGGGGATGGCGCCAACAATGGGTTTGGCGGCCTCTATTCCGGCTACACGCTCAGCTCGACGATCAACGCCGGCAAAGCCGAGGTCGACGGCTGGGAGTTCAATTACATCCAGCAGCTCACCTTCCTGCCCGGACTCCTGCGCGGGCTCCAGTTGTCGGCCAATTACACGGAATTGAAAGCCAAGGGAAACTTCGGTGGCACGAACAACCTCGGCACGAATGAGATCGCAGGCTTCATTCCGAAGACGGCGAACGTCAGCCTCACCTTCAACTACAAGAAGTTCGGTTCCCGTCTGACGCTCGGCTATGTTGGCGATTACCTGGTGACCTACAATGCCAATCCCACTGCGCGCATCTATCGTGAGGAGCTCAGCACGCTGAATCTCGGGGTGTCGTACCGGGTGTCGCCCAAGCTCACCGTCTATTGCGACGCCACCAACGTCACGGAGGAGTACCTCAGCTTCTATCGCTACGTGCCGTCGTTGTTCCGCGAAGCCCGGCGGATGCAGTCCGCCGTGATATTTGGCGTGTCGGGCCGGTTTTGAGTGGCTGGTTCGGCAAATGTTAAACGAGAAAATGCAGGGGCGGATTCCAGCGGGTCGGCCCGCCCTTGCCCGCTTGGTCGCCGTCTGGACTTCGTTATTGGTCGGGGCAGTCGAATCCCGCGGGAGTGCGGCTGATCGGGACTGGTCCGTTTATCTTGGGAACCAACGCCGGAGCTCGTACTCTCCGCTGGACCAGATCAACCGGGATAATGTTTCACGACTGGAGCGGGCTTGGACCTATGACACGCGGGAAAAAGCTCCATATCAGACCAATAATCTCGTCATCGGTGGCGTGCTTTACACCGTATCGCCGGCGACCCGCAAGGTGATTGCGCTGGACGCGGCGAGCGGGAGGGAGCTTTGGGTGTGGGGTGGACCGAAGCAGGGGGAAGCTGGCGGAACGGCGGGTGCGGCCCGGCAATCGCGGGGAGTGGTTTATTGGGAGAACGAGGAAGGAGGCGAACAGCGTCTTTTCAGCGCCGTGGGCAACTACCTGTACGGGCTCGACCCGAAGACCGGAGGGGTGATTCGGAGTTTTGGGGATGAGGGGGCGGCTCATCTCGGAAAGGGGCTCGACGGCATGGAGACTGCGGCGGTCAATTACAACACGCCTGGAGTCATCTATAAGGATCTACTGATCTTCGGCGTGAGCAGCGGATCGCCGCGCGGCATCCGGGCGATGGATGTGCGCACGGGAGAAATCCGCTGGCAGTTTCATACGGCACCCCGGCCGGGCGAATTTGGCTACGACACCTGGCCGGAAGGGTATGATCGCAACGGTATTTCGGCCAACGACTGGTCCGGGCAGGCGCTCGATGTGGTGCGGGGCATCGTGTACGCGTCGACCAAGACTGCGGCGCCGGATTTTCTGGGCGCGGCCCGCCATGGTCAAAACCTGTTTGCGAACAGCCTTATCGCCCTCGACGCCAGGACGGGCAAGCGGCTCTGGCATTTCCAGATTGTGCATCATGATCTCTTGGACCGGGACCTGCCCTGTGCGCCGGTGTTGTTGACGGTCAATCATGGCGGCCGGAAGGTCGATGCGGTGGCCCAGGGAACCAAGCACGGGTTGCTCTTCGTATTCGACCGGATGACGGGCGAACCGCTGTGGCCGATCGAGGAACGGCGGGTTCCCCAGACTGACCTGGAGGGCGAGCAATCCTGGCCGACGCAACCGTTTCCGACCAAGCCGGCGCCGTTGATGCGGCAATACTACACCGAGGCAGACGTCTCGACGATTTCGCCCGAAGCCCAGGCGTTGACCCTGGCGCGAATTCGACTTTCGCCGAACTTCGGGCCGTTTCCCGCGCCCAGCTTGCGGGAGTCTGTCATGTTTCCGGGATACAATGGCGGCATGGAATGGGGAGGAGGCGCGGCGGATCCGGAGGGAATCTACTACGTCAATATCAACGAGATCCCCTGGTTTCTGCAGATGGTGGAGACGCGTCGCGCGGACGGCACCGCTCTTGCGCATGGTGAGTATGATTATCGCGCGCTTTGTGCGGCCTGCCACGGGCTGGATCGCAGTGGCAATCCGCACATCGGCTTCCCCTCGCTGATCGAGATCGACCAGCGGCGGACACGCGCGGAGATCGAACGGATCCTGGTGCAAGGGGCCGGAATGATGCCGCCCTTCGACCGCGTTCGGGAGAACCAGCGCCGGGCGGTGATCGACTTCTTGTTGGGCCAGGCTCCGGTTCTGGAGCGTCAGGAGAAAACGCCTTCCGCGACCTCAACCCGGGCATATCCGCGCTATACGTTCGCCGGCTTTCGGAAATTTGTCGATAGGCAAGGTTACCCGGGGATTAAGCCGCCGTGGGGCACATTGAGCGCAGTGGATCTGAACGCCGGAGAAATCAAGTGGCAGGTGCCGTTGGGCGAGTACCCAGAACTGAGCGCACGGGGGATCCCACCGACCGGCACGGAGAACTACGGCGGCCCGGTGGTGACGGCCGGCGGGTTGGTCTTCATCGCGGCCACCGCGGACCAGATGATCCGGGCCTTCGACAAGGACACCGGCAAGATCCTCTGGAAGGCGCGGCTACCCTTTGGTGGGAATGCGACCCCGAGCACCTACATGGTCAATGGCCGACAGTATGTGGTCATCTCTGCCGGCGGCAGCCGCTGGGGTGGGCCGGTCGGCGGCAGTGTTGTTGCCTTTGCCCTGCCGAAGCCGCCCGTGAGTCCGTAGTCGGTTGACAAACCGCTCCCCGGCCCCACTCGATGAGAATCCAGTTTCCCGTCTGGCGGAAACCATCGCCCCACGTTGCACTCCCTCGCAAATCATCTCGACAACAAAACCCTGAATCCGCCCCAATGAAGGCCCCCAACAACATGGCCAAAACCAACACGCTGAAATCATCCCTGGCGGCTGCCGCCGGTTTTTTCGCCCTCGCCCTCCCGGCGACGGCGGCCCAAAACGCCGCCCCCGCCGGCTTCACCGCCGTGTTCAACGGCAAGGACCTCTCCGGCTGGTATGGCTGGACGACCCGCGACCCCAGCGAACTCTGGGCCATGACGCCGGAGCACCAGGCCACGTATAAGAAGCAGTCAATCGAGGGCGGCCTCATGGACAAGAAGGGCAAGGCCGTCGCCGACCACATCAAGGCGCACTGGTCGGTCCAGGGCGGCGAGCTCGTCAATGACGGCAAGGGCCTCTACCTCACCACGGACAAGGACTACGGCGACTTCGAGTTGCTCCTCGAGTACAAGGCGCTGCCGAAGGGCGACAGCGGGGTCTATCTCCGCGGCGTGCCGCAGGTGCAGATCTGGGATGCCACCGTGGGCGATCCGCGCGGACTCGGCCAGGACAAGGGCTCGGGCGGGCTCTGGAACAACCGCAAGGGTGCGCCGGGCAAGGATCCGTCCAAGAAAATGGACAAACCCTTCGGCGAGTGGAACAGCATGAAGATAACGATGATTGGCGAGCGCGTGACCGTCGTCTTCAACGGCGAGACGGTTGTTGATCATTGTGTGCTGGAAAATTTCTTCGCCAATCAGAAGGCCGGCTACCTGGCCTACGGGGCGCCGGCGGCCAAAGGCAAGGGCAAGGCCAAAGAGGAGAAGCAAGCGCCGCCACCGGCGGCCGGCACCATGCGCGATCCCGTTTTCCCCAAGGGCCCAATCCAGCTCCAGACCCACGGCAGCGAGATTCGCTGGCGCAATGTTTTCGTGCGCGAGATCAGCCCCGAAGAAGCCACGCGCACGCTTGCCGCCCGCGACGCCCAGGGTTTCGTCGAGCTGGTCAATGGCAGGGATCTCAGCAACTGGACGGGCGCGATCGAAAACTACGAGATGCGGGGCGGCGCGATCTACTGCAAGCCGGGCAAGGGCGGCAATCTTCTCACCCAACAGGAATACGGCGACGTGATCATCCGCACCGAGTTCATCCTGCCGAAAGGTGGCAATAACGGCATCGCCCTCCGCACGCCCGCCAACGGCAGACCCGCCCAGGATGGCTTCGAGATTCAGGTCATCGACAGCGACGGCTACAACGCAGCGCACCCCAAGGCGCCGCTGAAGGAGTATCAGTACCACGGTTCGCTCTACAACCTGGTCGGCGCGAAACACGGTTTCCTGCGCCCGGTCGGCACTTGGAACTACGAGGAGATCGAGGTCCGCGGGAATCACATCACCGTCACGCTCAACGGCACCAAGATCCTCGAGGTGGACACCGACAAGATCGACCGGAGCAAATTCAACCCCAAGACCCTGCCCAAGGGCCTGGACCGGACGAGCGGCTTCATCGGCTTTGCCGGGCACAACGACCCCGTGGGCTTTCGCAGCTTCAAGGTGAAACGGCTGTAGGTCGGCGAGCGCGTTGGGACGCGCGCGGCACGGCGGCGTAACGATGCAGTTGGCCGCGAATGTCCTTTTGGCTTTGAAAACCGAATGGGGCTGCGGCAGGCAGCCCGCTCGCCCGTTCGGCAAGCCCGTTCGGCAAGCTCAGGGTCCCGAGCCTGTCGAGGGACTCAGGGTTCCGAGCTTGTCGAAGGACTCAGGGTTCCGAGCTTGTCGAGGGACTCAGGGTCTCGAACCTGTCGAGGGACTCAGCCGTAACGATTCAATGAAAGGTGGAGCGGCTTGACCCCAAGCCGCTGACGTGAAGAGACCTGTAACAAACCGCGTTGGGGTCAACGCGGTCCACCTTTCAGTGGGTTCGTTTTCATAGCCAGAACGCACTTCTACTGCATGGATCCGGCTGAGCTCAATTTTGATCCATGGATCAAAATTGAGCCGAGCTGCGCCCACTGAGTCAGATTGCTTTTTGTTGATTAGCCAGAGCTTGAAAGTGCCCTTCGTGCTTTTGTTGGCCAAGATTTCTCGTGATTGTCGCAATGGCCGAGGTCGCGCGTGCAGCACGGAGATGCGTCCGAACGGTTGGGCGGGGGGCGACCGGTCCCCGCCGCCCGCATTCAGCCGGCACGAAAACGGGGTTTGAAGACCCTCCCCGGTTTGTCAGAGTCCCTCGCATGAAATCCGCGCGTCGCCTGGGGGTGCTTCTGAGTCTCGCGCTGGCGGCGCTGTTGCCGTCTGCCCGTGCCGCCGACAAGCCCAACTTCATTTTCATCAACATCGACGATCTGGGTTACGCGGACATCGGGCCGTTCGGCTCGAAACTGAACCGCACGCCAAACCTCGACCGCATGGCGAAGGAGGGGCGCAAACTGACGTGCTTCTACGCCGCGCCGGTCTGCTCGCCATCGCGTTCGGCGCTGATGACGGGTTGCGACCCCAAGCGCGTGCTGCCGATCCCGGGCGTGCTTTTCCCCGGTGCGGCCGTGGGCTTGAACCCCGCCGAGCAAACCGTGGCGGAGCTGCTCCGTGACGCCGGCTACACGACGGCGTGCATCGGCAAATGGCATCTCGGCGACCAGCCGCCGTTCCTGCCGACCCGGCAGGGCTTCGATTACTACCTCGGCATCCCCTACTCGAACGACATGGGCACGGCGGAAGAGGGCTCGAAGAGCGACCTGGGCGCGCCGATTCCGGCGCCCAAGGCGGCGAAAAATGCCGCGGCCGCCAGTCCCGAAACCGGACTCACGGGCTTTGGTCAGCCGCCGCTGCCGTTGCTCGAAAACGAGCAGGTCATCGCGCGCGTGAAGCAGGAGGAACAACAGGATATCGTCGAGCGCTACACCACCGCGGCGGTGAAGTTCATCCGCGCAAAGCATGACAAGCCGTTCTTCCTCTACCTGCCGCACACGGCCGTCCATTTCCCACTCTACCCGGGCAGGAAATTCCAGAAAAAATCCAACAACGGCCTCTACGGCGACTGGGTCGAGGAGGTGGACTGGAGCGTCGGCCAGGTGCTCGATGCCGTGCGCGAACTGAAGCTCGGCGCGAAAACGCTGGTCATCTTCACGTCCGACAACGGCGGGACGCCGCGCGCGGTGAACGCGCCGTTGCGCGGGTTCAAGGCCAGCACGTGGGAAGGGGGCATGCGCGTGCCGACCATCGCGTGGTGGCCCGGGAAAATTCCCGCCGGTACCTCCTCCGATGAAATCACCGGCATGTTCGACATCCTGCCCACGTTTGTGAAACTTGGGGGCGGCCGGGTGCCCACGGATCGCAAGCTCGACGGCGGTGACATCTGGCCGGTGCTCGCCGGCCAGCCCGGCGCGAAATCACCGCACGACGTTTTCCATTTCTATCGCGGGTTGAAACTCGAGGCCATCCGCTCCGGCCCGTGGAAGCTGCACTTCGCCGCCGCCACCAATCCGAAGAACAAGGCCGCGCCGCCCGCGCTGCAATTGTTCAACCTCGATACCGACATCGGCGAAACGACGAACGTCGCCGCGGCGAACGCCGGCGTGGTGCAACGCCTGCAGGCGCTCGCCGACACGATGAAGGGCGACCTCGGCCTCGATGGCGTCGGTCCCGGCTGCCGCCCCCTCGGGCGCGTGACCGACCCGCAGCCGCTCATCAGCCACGACGGGAAAATCCGCGCGGGCTTCGCGCCGAAGTGAGCGAAATGGCGCCGCCGCTAAACCAAATGTAGGAGACAGGCTTGCCGATTGCTCCAAGACATTTCCAAGGCATTCAAACCTGTGGCCCACGGAACACACGGAAGACACGGAAGCAGAAGCTTGCCCGCCTCCGGGCGGCGCCAAGGGCGACCAGGGTTTACCCGCCTTTGGCGGCGCCGAAGGCGACCAGGGATTGGGGTTCTGTGTATTCCGTGTGTTCCGTGGGCAATAACCTCTCCGTTCTTTCGGTTGCGGCTACGCCGCGCCAGGTCCTTCGGGATTAGTCCTGCTGAATTTTGGTGAGGTCGCGTGTCGCTGGTGGTATTCCGTTTCTGTTCGAATAATCTTATGCACTCTCTCTTGGTCTTGTGCCTTTGCACGCTGTCTCTGGCGCCGCCGCTTTTTTCGGCGCCTCCCTCCGTGCCTCCCTCCGCGATGGAGAAGCGCGTGTTGATCGGGCCGGACTCGGCACGAGAATGGTCTGCTGCCGAATCCACGGTGGAAGCATCCGCGGGCCGCGCCCCCGGCGGAAAGTCTGCCCTGCACTGGCACATCACCGTGGATCACCTGGCGGGCGAGCCGAAATATCCCATCGGCTGGCCGCGCATTCAGCGCGGCTTGAAAGACACTGCGCGGGACTGGTCGGGCTGGGACTTCCTGCTCGTGCGGATTCTGACCGAAACCTCGCGCGCCGCGCTGCCATCTGAGCCGGTGGGCTTGACTCTCTACACGCCCGACCGGAACGGGGCCTTGAATCGCCCGCTGCACGAACTCCGGAAGGGTGAGTGGACGGAAATCATGATTCCACTGGCCCAGGTGCCGCGCCATCACGATGTGCGGCAGCTGCAGTTTCATATCGCGGAAGCCAAATACCGGCATCAGGACCAGCTGGACTTCTATTTCGACGAGGTGGCGTTGCTCCGCTACGCCGAGCCGACGTTGCTGGATTTCGCTGCCGAGAGCGCAGTGATGTTCGCCGATGCGCCGCAGATCCCGGTGCGGTTTCAACTGGCGGGCGTGCAGCCGGAGGCGAGCGTGGCGGTGATCTGCGAATTGCGGCGCGAGGGAAGAGGGGCGGTGCGGGCCGAGGTCACGGCAACGCGCGGCACCCATCGCACGCTGCTCGACGTGAAACAGGCAAAGCTGCCGTCGGGCGAGTACGAGTTGACGGCCCGCGCCGCGAACGGCTCCACGGTCGCGACCGCCAACGTGCGCCTTGTCGAATCGCCGTGGAAGGGAAGGGGAGCCGGACCATGAAACGCCTCGCCCTGTTACTCGCTCTGCTCGGAAACAGCTCCACTGGAGCCCGCCGCGTGAGCGGCGGGATTGCTGGAGGTCCCTGCGCTCCCTCCTTCGCCAATCCGCCGAAGGCGGACAAGGGCTTGCTCGTCCTCCGGCGAGCTACGGCGGGCAGGCACGCGCAGGGCTACGCAGGCCGACGTTTCTTCTGGTCGGAGCCAAGACTTGTTTTGGTATGGGGGCTCCTATGCGCCGGCCCCGGCCAGGCGGCTCCGTTCCTCTATGACATGGGCACCGCCGGATCCGCCGTGTGGGAAGGCTTCACGCGCATCACGCCGGCCGACGTTTTCTCCGTTGAGGCCGGCGCCGGCTGGCAATCCGCCGCGGGGTTGAAGGCCCAGGCGCGTGCGTACACGGACCTCGTGGAAAACCGCAGCCGCGGCACCAACGAGCCACCGCCCATCTGGACGAACCCCATCACCGAGGATTGCGTCCTCGGCGACCGCGGAAACGCCTTCCTCCTGCGGGCGCCGCCCGGCAACTACGAACTCTACGTGGTCTGCGGTACCAGCGAGGCGATGCGCAGCCAGTTTTTCGACTTCACGGTGCAGGTGGGCGCGCAGCAACAGCGCGTGCAGTTTGAGGGCGGATACCAGTTTCGCTCGCTGCGCTTTCGCGCCCGCGTGACCAACGAACCGCTGACCATCACGTTCAGCCCGCGCAGCAAGTGGGTCGTGAACGCGATCCTCGCGTGGACGGCCACGGACGCCGCCCGCGTGCAGAAGGAAATCATCGCGCCCTTCGAGGAGTGGACCTTCCGGATGCCGCCCGCCGAGTGGGCCAAGTGGCAGGAAGAACCGGAGCCGGCATCCGGCCCGATGCCACCCGTGAGCGAGGCCGACCGGCAGCGCGGCTTCGTCCTCTACTCCCGGCCCTATCTGGAGTGCGTCTATCCGCACACCAAACCCCGCGCCGAGGATCTCAACCCGTCGCTGCGGCTTTTTGCCACGCCGGGCGAATCCGAGCCGATGAACTTTGTCGTGCATCCGCTGCGCGACTTGACCGGCGTGAAGGTCACCGTCAGGGCGGTCGGCCCCGTGCCCGCGGACCGGATCGACATCCGCCATGTCCGCTTCATTCAGGCGCGGCCCAACTACACGGTCCGCTTCCGCTATCGCGTCGTGCCGGACATCCTCGAGCACTTCGATGCGCTCGATCTCAAGGCCGGCGAGAACGCGCGATTCTGGCTCACGGCGCACCTGCCCGACGACGCGCCCGCCGGCACCTACTCCGGCAAGATCACGTTCACGTGCTCCGGCGGCACGGCGCAAGTGCCGGTCACGTTGCGCATCCTGCCCTTCAAGCTGCGCGACGATCCCGGCAAGCTTTTTGGCATCTATTACCGGCATCCTTACGACCTGATCGCCGGCGCGGACGACGAGGTGTCGCGGGAATATTTCCGTCGCAAGGCCGACCTCGAGCACGCCGACATGGTGGCCCACGGCACGCGCAACGCGGTGCTGTCGAGCGGTGGCGCGCCCGCCGACGCCCAGGGCAACTTCAAGTTCAACTGGGAGCTGCTGGCCGAGAAGATCGCCCTTTGGCGAAAGCACGGGTTCCAGGGCCCCATCGTAATGGGCATCGGCACCGACGGCGTTTATGGGAAATACATGGGGGAGCGCTACGGCAGCCACCTGCGCGGCGTCAAAGATCCGCCCGCGGAATTCGGCCGCGAGCTGACCGCCATGGTGAAGGCCATCGAGACCGAGCGCCAGAAACGCGGCTGGCCTGAGTTCCTCTACTATCCGGTGGACGAGCCGGGCACCGAGGCCGCCGCGGTGAATTTCATGGTGAAGGTGCTGCAGGCATGCCGGGCCGCCGGCGTGCGCACCTACCTCACCGCCGACCCGACGCACGAGCAGTTCGACCCGTTGCGTCCTTATGTGGACGTCTGGTGCACCCAGCCGTTCGCGCCGGATCGCGAAACCATCCTGGCCGACACGAAGGCGCGCCGCGTCGAATACTGGTGTTATCCGAACCACGTCAACGGCGAGAACGACCACACTCCCGTGGCCGGGGCACGCATGACGTACGGCTTCGGTTTCTGGCGTTCCGGTTTCCGCACCTTGATCCCGTGGATATACTCGGCGAGCACCGGCGATCCGTTGAACTACCTCGATGGTTACACGATGGACTTCTTCAACCGTCGCGAGCCGGACGGCACGCCCCTGCCCGTGGCCATGTGGGAAGCCTATCGCGAAGGCTACGACGACTACCGCTACATCTACACGCTGGAGCAAATGATCGCCGAAGCGAAGCAGAGCGCCAAGGGTGGTGCCCGTTCCGCCGCGCTCGCCGCCGAACGCGAATTGAACTTTGTGTGGAACGCCATCCGTGTTCAACCGAAGTACAAACACGACGGGCTCTGGTCACCCGAGGAGCTGGACGTTTATCGCTGGCTCGTCGCCCGACAAATCCTGGCCGTGCGCGAGGCGCTGGCGAAATAGCGCCGGGTTTGGGTTGCCCGAGCAGTCCGCGCCCGCTCGTCTCGGCGCAAACCGCATGGCTCGACCCCCTGTGCCGCGCACCTCTGCTTCCGACGGGCTCAAGACGACCGAATACGTTGGCTACGCCCTCGGTGACACGGCCTCCAGGAATATTCCGTCGCCGAACGCAAACTCACCGGCACCCGCGAAATCATCTTCCACGGCACGCCGCTCGGCCTCACCGAGGCGCCGCATCTCTACCGGCGCCTTCGTCGGCCTGGCGTGCCAGGACCTGGCGGGCACGGCGCGGCCGGCGGATTTCGACTGGTTCGAGTATCGCGAGCGGCCGTTTTGCGCCGACCCGGTCGCGCTGCGCCGTTGGATTGATCGGTTCCAAAGAAATGTGCCGGCCGCCCGAGGCAGGACGGTGCGTTCTAGTCCGCCATAGCCTCGGCGACGTCGGAAGCCCGCGTCGTGCGCCATCAAACGCGCGCAAAAGCCTCGCGTTACCCATCCGGCCAAGCCGTCAAAAGTGCATGACAGACCCTACTGCGCACCGACCTTTTTCAACTCCGCCAAAATATCCGTCGCTTTCGTGCGGTCGCCGTGCGTGCGGCTGACCTTCGCGAAGCGCACGATGCCCCTCGCATCGACGATGAATGTCGAGGGACACGCCGTTGCGCGCGACGCGTCCCAGCGCAGGCCGCAGGCATTGACGAGCGAAGATTGGCGCGGATTGGCGGTTCAAAACCAGCGCAGTCGCGTGACTGAGATTGCCAGGCGGCGGGGCGGGGCCAAAGTGGCGGCGTGCTCAAGACGAAGTCAGTGCATTCACCGATTGAGACCGGCGACGGGCTGCGGATCCTGGCGACGCGTTTTCGCGGGCGCGGGCTGCCGGCGGATCGCTACGATGTCTGGATGGCCAACCTCGGCCCGAGTGAGCGGCTGTTGAAGACCGTGCAAGCCGGCGAGATCACCTGGCGGGAATTCTCCAGGCGTTTTCGGGCGGAGTTGTTCGCTCCTGCCGCCACCGACGCCGGGAATGCAACGATCAAAAACCACGGCCAGAAATTCACGCTGCGCCTCGTTGCCAGGCTCGCGGAGAAGGAGAACGTCACCCTCCTCTGCCACTGCGCAGACGATGCGAAGGAGTGCCACCGGTTTTTGCTGCAGAAGCTAATCGAGCGTGAATGCGGCGCGAAAACTTGAGTGCTTTGCGCAGAAGCGTCGGTGCATTAGCCGGCGCGGTAGAGGGCTGCCGGAAGATCAGTTGCTTGGTTTTTGTCAAAATGTGCGCAGCCACGAGCCTGGATATCTGGTATGGTCTCTCGGGTTAATGGGATCCCCCGCCAGGGCCGGCCGCCGTCTCCGAGGCATCTTCCCAACTTTCTTTTGTTCCCAACAACGATGAAACCCAAAAAAGCCGTCGCCGCCGGTGGTCGCCGTCTCCGGCTGGAGCGGCAAGCCAACGGTCTGACGAAGCGCTGCCCCGTCGAGCACTCGAATCCGAAGAATTGTCCCTTGTTCGGCCTGCGGCCGCTCGGCGTTGGCGAACGACGAGCCTGGATTCGCGGCCTCTCCCTTGGCGAATTGGAGTATCTGGTGACCTACCACGCCTGCTGCGCCGCGGAAAAAATACGGGTCGCCGCCGCCCGGCGGAAACGGCGGCCGCGCGCGGCCACGGCATAGTGGCCCCTTGACTTGAGGGCCGGCGTTACAAGAAGTGGGTGATGCTTCACGACAGCAGCCGCCGTATTCTTCGCGCCTTAATCAATCTGGTCCCATGCTTCCTGCTCGGCGCCGCCGTGCTGCTGGCGGCTGGCTGCCGGCCGCCGGCACCGGGCGGCAATCCAAAGGTCCCCGCCGGCGCCCGCAGTTCGGGGGGTCTCCATGCGGTGCTGGAAACGGACAAGGGAACGATCGAGGTCGAGTTCCTTGCGGCCGACTCGCCGAAGGCGGTCGAGAATTTTCGTCTGCTCGCCGAGCACGGCTACTACAACGGCCTGACGTTTCACCGCATCGTCAAGGGCTTCATGATTCAGGGCGGCGATCCTGCGGGCAACGGCTCCGGTGGGGAGAGCGCGTGGGGGGGGAAGTTTCCCGACGAGATCCAGCGGGATTCCGCGCTTTATCGCCGTGGCTACCGGCGCGGCCTGCTGGCGATGGCCAACGCGGGCCCCAACACGAACGGCAGCCAGTTCTTCATCATGCACCAGGACTATCCCCTGGCGCCGAACTACGTGATCTTCGGCCAGGTGACGAAGGGAATCGAAGTGGTCGACGCGCTGGCCGGGACGCCCACGGGGCCGGGAAATGATGGCGGCATGAGCAAACCGCTCACGCCGCCGGTCATCCGGAAGGTGGGCATCCGGCCTTAGCCAGGGAGCGGTCGGCGTTGTTGGCCCCGAGCGAAAAATATTCCGGGCGCGCCTGGTAGAGCTCCCACAACTCCTCCGGGCTCACCCATTGGATCCGCGGGAAGCCGGAGGGCGCAAATCAGAACGAGCCCTTGATCCCCGCGGTCCACAGCGACCCGCCGTAGTCATCGCGCTGCCGGAATTTCGCGTAGCTCGGCGTGTGCGGCCCGTAAATTTTTGTGTCCTCGGTCGCACCGCCGATGTTACGCATCGCGAAGAACACGCCAAGCGAGCGCTTGAGATAATACTCGCCGGTCACATCGATGTAGAGGCGCTTCGGGCGGTAGTTGTACGTGCCGGGCTCGATGCTGTTCGTGGCGGTACTCGCGACCACGGCACGGCGTTGGATGCCGCGATAGTTTTCGTTGATCCGGAGGTTGAATTTCGGTCGCGAGAGGCTCAGGCCCCAGTTGCAGACAAACGGATTCATGTCCTGAAAGCTGTCCGTGCCCTTGGCGCGCTGAGAGCTGATGTTGGTGAAGAACTGCACGCCGCGCGCCCAGGTGGGCAGGAAGGTGAGCGCCTGCTTGTAGTCGATTTCGCAGCCCTTCATCCGGATCTTGGCCGGCGAGTTGAACTGGGTGACGACTTGATACTGGCCATAGGACTCTTCATCGAGGCCGTAGGCCTCGAGGAACCCAGCCGTGACGAGACTGGTGACGTTCATGAAGAAATTCTGATAGTCGCGCACGAACGCGGCGACCGAGACCTGGCCGACGTTGCCGAAATAATATTCGAGCCGCGTCATATACGTCTCCGCCTGCCACGCCTTGATCGAAACGTTGTTCACCGTGATGCGGTCGTTCGGGTTGAACACCTCGATATTGGGCACGGTGAGGCCGCCGGCGTATTGGTTGAAATCCGGGCGACCGACGGTTTGGTAGTAGGCGGCGCGCGCGATGAGGTTTTCGGTGACGTTGTAACCGGCGTTGATGCTGGGGAAGAGCCGCAGGTATTCCTTTTTCGCACGATAGCCGCGATCGATCAGCGTGAGCTGCGTATACGGCAGCCCGGCGTTGGCCGGCACGATCAAGAGCGGCGCGTTGTTCGCGCCGCGGAGCACGTTGCCACTGGCATCGCGCTGAAATGCCCCGGTCGGATCGGTGAGCGGGCCCTGGGCGTTGATGTTGGTCTGCTCGGCCCGCAGGCCGCCGACGAGTTTCAGCCGATGATTGAACAAGGTGACGTCGCCCCGAACAAAGGCGGAGGCGATCGTTTCCTTCGCGCGCTTCGAAGCATTGGTTCTGCCGGTGTATTCGGTGTTGGCGTTGCGCGTCCAGTGGCTCGGGTTGGAGAAGTAACCCGCCCAGAGCTTGTTGTTGTCCACCTGCTGTTGCTTCGGCAGGCCGAAGTCAGGGATGCGCTCAGAATACTGGACATCGAGGAATGGAAGCGGGCTGTCGTCGTTGAGCAGGCCGGCCTGCGTCATCGGGGTGGTGCTGGCGCGACCATCGGCGCCGACATGGGTGTAGGTCTCGGTGCCCACACCGCGCAGGTCGCGGACTTTGGTCCGGATATCGGCCCCGACTTTGAACGTCGCCGGCATGTCGCGGACCGTGAAGTCGCGGCGCAGGTTGCCGTAGGCCTGGCGGGTGGTGTCGTAGGTTCGTTGGCGGACGCTGTTGCCCGAAACGAGCGAGTAGTTCTCGAGCTTGGAGGGATCGACCGGGCGGCCGTTCGGGTCCGTGATGGTGATTTTGCCGGGACGAAGGTAAAAAATGTCGTCGAAGTTGATCGTGACGTTGTTGCGCTGGACGGTCATGCCGTTGAAGAAGCCCTTGTCGATATCCTGATAGTGGATGCGGGAGTTCCCATAGGCGACCCCGGCGTCGCTCTTCCAGAGCGGGCCCTCGTGCAGCCAGCGCAGGGACGGCGTGTACGTGCGGCCGGGGCGAATGCGGCCGTTGTTCGAGATGGTGAACTGGCCGGCGTTGATGGCCGTGCCGGTGGCGGGAAAAACGCTGAACGAGCCCCACGTGTGGTCCGGGCCCCAATTGAGCGGGGCCACGCGATTGATGGTGAACGTCTGGGTGCGGGTGGCGAAGTGCTCGCGGAGCATCCCGTAAGAGAAGCCAAGGGAGAGGCGGTCGTAGCGCGCGGGGCGCCAGTCCACCGTGGTGGCGAACGACTGGCGCGCGGTGTTCTTGCCGCTGTCGCGCCACGAGAAGACCGAGAGATAGGGATTGTCGGGCGTGGTCGCGGGCAAGCCGGTGGTCGCGTTGGCCGCAACGTTCGTCGCGACGCCGGCGCCGCGCCACTGCATGGCCGTGTTGCTTTGCGGCGTGTATTGGAGGGAGTAGCCGCCGGACACGGTGAAGCCGAAATTCTTGGTCACCGGCACGACCGCGGCGACGTCGAACCCGGGGTGAATCTTGTAGCTCATCTGTCCCCAACCGGGCCCGGGCGTCCGGCGTCCGAAGGCGCGCTCGGCGTCCTTCATGAGCCACGAGACGCTGTAGCTGTAGACGGGTTTGCTGCGCTCAAAGGCGCTGCGCGGAACGAAATTCACGGAGCCGGCGAGCGCAGAGCCAGACGTGTCGGGCGTGGGCGAACGGTTGATCTCGATGCGCGAGACATTGTTGATCGAAACCTGATCGAGTTCGACCGCGCGGCGCGTGCCGGCGCCCGCCGCGCTGGCCATGTCGAAACCGCCCATCGAAATCGGCACGTTGTCCGCCGGCACGCCGTTGATCGAAAACCGACGGGCATCGCCACCGGTGTAGTCGCTGGTGATGCCGGGCAGGAATTTCATGAATTCGCCGATGCTGCCGTCGGCGATCGTGCCGAATTCGTCGGCCGAGACGACGTTGACGATGTTCTTCGCGAAGCGCTGTTCGTTGATCGCAATCGCGGCGCCGTCCATTTCCTTCGACGAGGAGACGACGAACTGGTCGAGCTTGACCGTCTCGCCGTCCGCGGCGCGGGCCGGGCCGCGACCGATCATGGTGATGTCGTGCCGCACGACCTCGCCGGCGGCCACGTTGACCGCGGCGCTCAGCGGATTCAGGCCGGTGAAGAAGACGCGCAGCTTCACCGTGCCGGCCGGGACGTTGACGAAGCGATACTGGCCGGTGGCGTCGGTGAAGGTTTCCTGCCTCGTGCTCTCGATGGTGAGCCGGGCTTTTTCCAGGTATTCGCCGCGGCCGGCGTCGAACACCCGGCCCTCGATAATGCCGGTGGCCGGGGCTTGCGCCCGGGTGGGCGCAGCGAAAACAAGAACGCCCGCGGCGACGAGACATGAGCGGGCGAGCGACGAAACGAATCCGGAGGTTTTCATGGCAGTACGGGAGGGCACAGCAAAGGGGTGAGGGCAGGATGGCAACAGCATAGCCACCGCATCGCAACCGCGCACGAGATGAGTGTCACCCTATGAGCGGCAGCCGGCCGGCACGCGGGCGATTGCCGTTGCTCTGTCACTTTCCTGCGCCAAAACCGCCAGGTCTCAGAGTAACCTATTGGGTTACTTC
>JACQWL010000295.1 GCA_016209255.1 Verrucomicrobiota bacterium | reverse complement strand
GTGTTTCGCGTGAAGAGTTACGCGACCGACGCCGACCGCCAACGCGACGTCCGCTGGTTGAGCGTGATCGTGCCGGCGGCGTGGGTCGCGCTCTACCTCATCTGGGGCTCGCCCGTCACGCTAGTGTTCGTCGGCGCCGTGGCGCAAGGGATGATGATCCCATTTCTCGCCCTGGCTGCGCTGTGGTTGAACTACCGGCGAAGCGACCCCGCGCTGCGGACCGGCATCGCCTGGCGCGGGTGCCTCTGGATCTCCGCCGCCGCCATGACCGCGGTCGGCGCGTATCAGGTCGTGACGGAGGTCGGCCGTCTCTTCGGGTAGGAGAGGAGTTTGCCGGCTTCCCCGTCGGAAGGCCGCGCAAAACACATGGGGCTTGCGGCGTCGCGGCACCCGTCCAGCGTAATCCCAATCCTATTCACGCATGCCACGCTTTCCCGTTCTCATCCGCCGGTGGACGCTGCTCGCGCCACGTCTTGCGTCCAACCCGATCCTCGCCGTCGTCGCGATCGGCCAAATCTGCCTGGCCGCACCACTCCGCGCCGCCGATCCCGCTCCGCCCGTTCCTCCCGGCATGACTGAAAACCCGTTCCTCCACGAGAGCTCGCTCCCCTACCAGTATCCGCCGTTCGACCGGATCGCAGACGGACACTTCACGCCGGCCTTCGAGTTCGGCATGACCGTGCAACTCAAGGAAGTCGACGCCATCGCCACCAATCCCGAAAAAGCGACCTTCGACAACACTGTGGTCGCACTGGAACGAGCGGGCCAGCTCCTCGGCCGCGTCAACCGCACGTTTTCCAGCCTCACCGGCGCCCACACCAACGACACGCTCCGCAAGATCGAGAAGGACATGTCGCCCCGGCTCGCTGCCCACGCCGACGCCATCCGGTTGAATGGAGCGCTTTTCGCGCGGCTCGAAGCGCTGCACCAGCAACGCGAACAGCTCGGCCTCGATCCCGAATCGAAGCGGCTGCTCGAACGCTACCACAAGGATTTCGTTCGCGCCGGCGCGAAACTTTCCGACGCGGGCAAGACGAAGCTCAGGGCGATCAACCAGGAACTCGCAGCGCTCCAGACGGCGTTCACGCAAAACGTGCAGAAGGAGACCAACGCGGCTGCGGTGGTCGTCGACCGCCGCGCCGATCTCGCGGGCCTCGCGCCGAACGAGATCGCCGCCACCGAAGCCGCGGCGAAGGCGGAAAAAAAAGAAGGCAAGTTCGTCATCCGCCTCCTCAACACCAGCGGCCAGCCCGCCCTCGCCTCGCTCGAAAGCCGCGCACTTCGCGAGCGTCTCCAAAAGGCGTCCGTCGGCCGCAATAGTCGCGGAGGCGAGTTCGACAACCGCACGAACGTCGCGCAGATCGCCCGGCTCCGCGCTGAACGCGCCACGCTGCTCGGCTATCCAAACCACGCCGCCTACGTCCTCGAGGAGCAGACGGGATGTTTTCCGCGGTGAAGTATCCGCGTTTCGCCGGCACGCAGGTTCCGCGCGATTTCGTCGAGTTTCCCTCGCAGGTAAACGAGATGTGGGCCACGTGGCCGGAGGTGCTGAGGCACTACGCGAAACACCACCAGACCGGCGAACCGATGCCGCCCGCGCTCCTCGAGAAGATCCTCGCGACGGAAAAGTTCAACCAGGGCTTCAAGACCACGGAGTACCTCGCCGCGTCGCTGCTCGACCAGGCCTGGCACCAGCTCACGCCCGGGCAGGTTCCCGATGGCGACGGCACGATTGCCTTCGAGAAAGAGGCGCTGGAAAAGGCCGGGGTCGATTTTTCGCCGGTGCCGCCGCGCTACCACAGCACGTATTTTTCGCACCCGTTTTCCGGCGGCTACTCCGCGGGTTACTACTCCTACATCTGGGCCGAGGTGCTCGACGCCGACACGGTGGAGTGGTTCAAGCGAAACGGCGGACTTACCCGCCAGAATGGCAATCACTTCCGCCAGACACTCCTCTCGCGTGGCGGGAGCGCCGAGGCGTTGACGCTCTTCCGCGCGTTCGCGGGGCAGGAGCCCGATGTGAAGCCGCTCCTCCAGCGCCGCGGGCTCGAGGCCACGGCCGACTTCGGCCGGCCCTGAGTCCCAGCGAGGCGCAGCCTCCGACCACGGACCACGGACGACGGACCCCTGATCTTCCAATCGCACGGCAAAATGGTTGAAGCGCGGGTGGTCTATGGTCCGTGGTCCGTAGTCCGTGGTCCGTGGTCCGTGGTCCGTAGTCTCGGACTGGCCCAAAACTTGCCCTGCGGGCGTCCTCCCGGGTCGGCGGCGGATCACGTGGTCACATACTGGAGCACGAGCGGCTTAACCACCCGGTCGAAATCGTCGTAGGCCATCTTGATCACTTCCGTGTGGGTGCCGGCGTTGAACGCGATTTCCGATTCATGGGCCAGGTCCGCCGCCACGTAGACCTTCATGCCGTACAGGTTGCCGAACGGCGGCATCGCGCCGAGTTCGCAATCCGGAAACAGGTCCTGAAACTCCGCCTCGGTCGCGAGCCGGACGTGCTCCGACTCCAGCATTTCGCGCAGCTCCCCCAGCAGCAACCGGCGGGTGGCGGGCAAAACGACCATCACCCTTTCGTCGTCAAGATCGACGATGAGGGTCTTGGCAAAATCGCGCCCGGCCACATGGACCGACGCGGCAACTTCCGCGGCGGTAAATGCGGCCGAGTGCAGAATGCTGACATACCGGATCCCATTGGAATCCAGGAACGCTTTCACTTTGTTCGCTGGCATACGTCCTCCTTTTGATCGCTGGTTCGCGTAACGGATAAATCCACACCGGGAAAGCGGCGATGACCACGACTGGCGCCTGCACGCCACCCCAATGCCGATGCGCGCAGTTTAACCGCACCACGGACAAAGTAAACGTCAATGACGTCGCGCGTGGTGGCCGGGCGCATCTCCAGATAGTCGGTCCCAAAGTCATGGAATTGTAGCGGCGGGCGCGGTCGGCGGGTCATAGACCGCCGCGCCAGGTGGGCGACCGACAATCGGGAGATGCGGCCTGGTGGCGGTATCCGTGGCGCTCACGGATCAACTCCCCTGGCACGTGCGGACGCGTCCGCATCGGTTAACGCCTGTAGTAGCGCCGGATAGTCCGGGTGTTTTCGCAGTGCGTCCCAGCGGGGCTCTGCCCGCAAAGTCGCCGCCGTAATCTGAATACCGGGTAAACTGGCCCGGAGCCGCGCAATCGCCTGGGAGTGATCACCGATTAGAACATAGGCGTGCGCCGCCATGGCGCCGGACCTGAACGAATCCGCCAGCTCGCGTGCCTCTGCGAAGCGCTTCTGCCCCGCCACGGCAAGAGGGAGTATGACACGGGCTGGTCGGTCATCCGGCAATGCCTTGAGCCTGGCCCGGCATGCCTCTTCCGCCAGTCGCCATTGATTCACGGCACTTTCGGGGCGATCGGAAATCTCGCGTGCTTCGGCCAACAGCAGGGCCCGTGGACCGGTGTATGTGGCATCTTCGATATAGTCTGATGAAACAACGCTGAGAGCGCGCTCCGCTTGTGCCGCATCACGCCGAAGCATGGCTACCCGAAATCGCATGACGGCCGCGCGCGGTTCGTCGCGCTTCATTTCAGGCACCATATCGAGCCAATGCGATACCTTCTGCGGATCGGCCGTAAGATAATACTCAGTGATCGAACGGCCTACGTATGCTCGCCAGGACGGCCCTTGCTTGAGGAGTTTGTCACTCAAATCCACAGCTTCACGCCAAAGCCGCAGCCCGCGCGCCATGTTTGAGGAGTGGTAAAGCAGTTCTCGATTATCTTCAACTAGGTCCAAGGATTCCTTATTAAACTTGAACCGCTCCCGTGTAGTTTCAATCAAACGGCCAAGTTCGACGTACACCCTTCCGGATTTTGGATGCGCAACCCGGGCCCGTTCGAGCAGTTGTTTGGCCAACGGGACATTCCCTTTCGCTTTCTGGAACTTCGCCAGGGCAATCAGCGCATCCGGGTTTTTCGCATCGATATGCAACGCCTTTTCGGCGTCGGCCCGCGCGCGGCCGTAGCGACTCTCACTTCTGTCGAAAGTTCGCGTGACGTACTCCATATTCAAGAGGGCCGATAACCCCCACGCCTCTGCTGAATCCGGTGCCAGATCAATCGCTCTCTTGAGCAAGCTCTCCGCGAGCGCGAATTCACTCCGCGCGCCCTCGATATCGTAAACAACTTCTCGGGCTTGCGCGATCAGGCGTGATGCTTCGTTCGGCCCCTGTGGTTCTTGTCGATTTACCTTTTGGTTGTCCTTCGCGGCGACTGCCCCGGGCGACGATTTCTCTTGTTGGCTGAATTTTCGCTCCGACGGAATCATCCAGAGCAGGACTCCGCCGGCGCCAATTGCGCCTAACGCGAGAGCTGCCAGACGAATGGCCCGATTGCCTGTCGAAGAAAGCGATACTGCCTGGCGTGCAGGCCCCGTCGCGGCAACAAGGGCTGGCGTGCGCGGCGCCTGCAACAGCCGTCTCACTTGGGCAACGAACTCCGGTGTTGGTACGCCGTGCGGCAGGCGGGTCCACTGCACCCGCATGAACTCGTCCGGCACCGCGGCAGCCCGCTCGGGCGTTTCGTCGACCACGACAGGAACGACGAACGGGATGCCCTGCGCCATGTCGCTGGTTCGCTCAGCGGCCAACTTCCACTCGCGCCGGAAATAGCCTTCGCCTCGCGCCTGGGTATTGGCGGAAATTATCGGGATGAACAGGGCGCAATCGCGGATCTGGCTCCGGATCTTTGCATCCCAGGCATCGCCTCCGCGCAGTTCATGCTGGTCAAACCACACGTCCATGCCGAAACCGCGCAACGCCTCCGCAATCCGCCGTGCCGCGTCCGCGTCTTCACGGGCGTAGCTCAGGAAAACAGCGCCAAAGCTGGTAGGGGGAGGCACGGGGCTGGTCGTGAGCAAATTTTCAATGCGCGTCTGGCCTTTGTGGCGAGGAGAAAAACCAGGGCGACCCGACAGGTTCAGACTGCTGATCTTTCACTTGATCGCAGAGGCGCTCCGGACGATGGCATGAGCCCTTACGGTGTTGCCTGGGTCCCGGCGAGTGAAACCCAAGCAACCTGACCCGTCCGAGCGCTTCGAAGATCCACCCAACGAGCCCCCTTCACCAAAACAAGTTTTGAGATCGGTCGGAAGAAACCAGGCTTTCGTGGCCCTGCGCGTGAGCGCGGGGATTCCCCGCAATCCCGCTGCTCACGCAGCGGGCTACGACAGCGCTGTTTCTTAGGATTCAAGGCTTCTCGGGTGGGCGGGCACATCCCTGTGCCCGCATGTGTGGACCGGTCGATCGCGGCTCGAATGCGGGCACGAGGACGGGCACGCCCACCGGTGACGGGGTTACAACGCGAGATCCGACGGTGTTGTCGTTGCCCAGCTCCGTCCCGATGGTCCGGACAAAAGAACCGAGACCGAAAACAGGGGCTGGCGCCGTGCGCTCCGCACCGGCTATTTCTTCGCCGCCGTGTATTGTGCCTCGAAAAACTTTCGCGCCTCGGCCACCATGGTGTTCGGGTTGGCTTGAAACGCTTTACTGTCGGTCTCGATCGCCATCACCCCGGACCAGCCGGACTTCCTCACCTCGGCAAACAAGCCGGCGTAATTGGACTGGCCGCGCCCAATCTCGGTGTCGATCGCAACCGTTTTTCCGTCGGCGGAAGGCTCGATTTTCTTATCCTTGAAATGCATGTCGTAAACCCGATCACCGTAGTCGCGAAACACCTTCGCCACGTCGAAGCCCGCCGCGGTCACCCAGCCCACATCGAGGCACACGCCGATCCGGCGATCGCGTTTCGCCAGAACCGCCAGCACCGTTGCGGGATCGCCGTAGACCGAGCCTTTGCCGTGGTTGTGGATCGCGAGCTTGATGTCGTATTCCTTCACCAGCTCCTCGAGGTTGTCCCACTCCGCCGGATTGCGCGGCTCGACGATGATCACCTTGATGCCCATCAGCCGGGCAAACTCGAAGAGCTTCCGGTTTTCCTCCTTGTCGACCGTCGTCTTGTTGACTCCGAACGAATAGGCCTTGAGGCCCCGGGCCTCGAGCACGGCCTTCTTGCGCAGCGTCTCCTCCTTCGGCCCGGTCGGATTAAGATGCGCCGCGATGAACTGGATCTGGGTGAGCTGGTGTTTGACCGCGAACTCCACGACCTGCTCGAAGGTCATGGTGTTGCACGTCCACGTTTGCAGCCCGAGCTGCGGACCGGCGGCGGCGGCGCGAGCCGGGAGAGTCAGGGCCGCAGTGGCGGCGACCAGGGTGAAGCCAGCAAGGAGTTTTTTCATGGAGAGAAAGCTTTGTGGGGACTCGCCAGCTCCGGCGCAACCGCACAATCGCGTCGCCGACCTAAGCCGTGTCCATGCAATCGAACCCGGAAAACATGAGTAGCTGCCGAGGTAACGAGGCAGTCGTCGCCGGTTCACCTCACGTTCCGCCTCCTTGCGTCGGCGGCTACAGTCGATTGCATCGGCGCCGCTCAGCCGAGCACTTCGTCCACCGCCTCGTCGAGCACCTGCAAACCCTCGCGGAGGGCGGCCTCGTTGATGCTCAATGGCGGGGCGATCTTGATGCATTCGCCGCCGATCCCGACCGGGGCAAACATGAGCAGTCCCTTGTGAAAACACTTCAGGTTGATCGCCGTCGCCGTATCGGGATCCGGCGTCTTTGTGCCGCTCTTCACGACCTGGATGCCCCCGACGAGGCCCATCCCGGTGGCAGCCCCCAACACATTGGGATGCTTTTGCTGGATCCGATGCAGTTCGGGCACCATGATCCGACCCAGCTTGGCCGCGTTCTTTATATAGGGACCCTTCTTCAGCAACTTCACGTTGGCCAGCGCCGCCGCCACGCAAATCGGCGATGCGGAATGCGTCGAAGTCATGGAACCGGGGGGGTAAAGCTCCATGATGTCCTTCCGCCCGATGACCGCCGACAACGGCAGCGACGACGTGATGCCTTTCCCGCAGGCGATCAGGTCGGGCTTGATGCCGTAGGTCTGATACGTGAACCACTTTCCCACCCGGCCAAAACCCGACTGCACCTCATCCATCGTCAATACGATGTCGTGCTCCCGGCAGAACGCCTCCAGTTTCATCGCATATTCGACCGGGAAGAAATCCGGGCCCACTCCCTGGTAGGATTCGCTCAACACGCCCGCGATCTCCGCCGGCTTCACGCCCAGGTCATTCAATGATTTGAGGAACAGGTCGAAACTCCGGTCCTCGTTCTTGAATCCGTCGGGAAACGGCACCTGTACAAACGACCGGTCGCCTTCGCCCATCCATTTCTTGAGCTTGGGCATGCCACCCGCCAGTTGCGACCCCATCGTCCGCCCGTGAAAGGCGTTGTTGAATGTCACCAGGTACCTCTTTTGCGGACCATGCTTTTCCATCGCATAGGTCTTGGACAACTTGATGCAGTTTTCCACCGCCTCGCTCCCCGTACTGAGCAGGAAGACATGGTAATTCCTGGGGTCGGGCGAAACGGACTGCAGTTCCTTGCAGAGCGCCGCGCGATCCTCGTGCACGAAAACGTACGTGGCGAGCAAGCCCTGCTTGACCTTGGCGAGCACGGCCTGCTTCACCGCGTCGGCGCCGTGCCCGACATTGGAGATCAACACGCAGGACGACCAGTCGATCCACCGGTTGCCCCACCGGTCGAAAATCGTGAAATCATCCGCCTTGTGCCAGATGATCGGGGGCTGTCCCATCATCGAACGCGGCTCGGCTTTCGCGAGCGCATTAAAGATTGGAACGGACTGGGGAACGGGCAGCTTGGTCTGGATCGTTCGATACTTGGTCTTGATCTTGGGAACCGCGACCGGGGTGAGACTATATATTGCCATGGTAAACTCCTGGATGAATGATTGCTTACTTCAATTCCACGTGCGGATCCTGGCCGTAGACAATCCGGGCCATTCTCCCCTCGTTCAAAATCGACAGGCGCGCCGCCTCCACCACCAGCTCGTTCGTGCCGCTGTTTTTGGGCGTGGCGATAATCGCCTTCTCGTCGGCTTCCTGCAGAATCTTCCGCCGTTTCGCCAGCGATTCCGCCTCGGAAAGGCCGGCGACGTCGTTTTCAATCCGGTGGGCCATGCCCAGAATCGCCGCCACAGAGTCGACCCCGTAGCCCGCCGGTTTGTAGCCCGCACCCTCCCACGGCACGAACCGGAAGAAGTCCGGGTTGATGTAGTTGAAGATGCTGCCGGCACAACCGATCCCGGACGTCAGATAGCTGTGCTCCACTCCGCGGAACTGGTCGTCGTGGGCGATCAAGCCGTTCTTGCCGTTCTTGCCTTCACAGTACATCACCAGGCATTGATCGTTGCTGCCGGCCCCGTCGTCCGGGTAGCCCAGGCCGTCGATGACCGAGAGGATGGCGCCGTTCTCGTAAATCACCCGCCCGTTGGCCCACATGTAACCCTCGTTGCCGTTGGGGAACCGGCCCTTCACCCCGGACACACTGATCTCCGACGGCCGCAGCCGGGTGATGAACTGCACCAAATCGACATAGTGACAACCCACGTACACAAAGGGATCCGTCTTGTCGCAGGTGAACCAGTTCTGAAAATTGGACGACCGGTAGTAATAGGGCTCGATCATCTTTGCCTCGCCCATGACAAATTCGCCGAAGTGCCCGAGTTCGTAGTGTCGCCGGGCGACCAGGGCGCGCCGGTCAAACCGCTTGTGGTACTCGATCCCCACAAACAGCCCTTTCTGGTAGGCCAGTTCCTCGACCTCCACCGCCTGCTTGTATTTCAGCACGAGCGGCTTCACGCACAGCACATGCTGGTTGTTCTTCAACGCCTCCATGACCACCTCGTAGTGGAACTGGTCCGGCATCGCGACGACCACGGCCTGCCGGGGTGCCATGCGCGCCAGCACCTCTTTGTAGAGAGTCGGAAATTTCGTCTTTGGATCCTCGTTCGTGGGCGGGTGGGCGACGAAGTCCTGGCCTGGAAATGCCTGCACGATGCCGGGGTCCTCCTTGAGCGCCTTGAGCGGCCCGCTGTCCAGCGCACAGATGTTGATCGTGCTGACCAGGCCCGTCCGCTGCATGTGATAGACGGACGGCAGCAGGAGATCGAGGGTGATCATGCCGCCCCCAACAATCGTCACATCAATAGGTTTTGTCATAATTTATTTCTTGGCTTGAGCGAAAGGGGCCAGAGTACCAACGCGATCTCGGTTGTCAAACCGCTAAGACGCCACGCTGCAATTTCAGCCGAGTCTCACCCCGGACTGCCCGTCCGCCGCCAGGAAATTCCAAGGTTAACGGGCAACCATAACATCGTTTGCGCCTTCGTTTGCGCCTCCGCGAAAGACGTGGTCCCCTGGATCTATGACGATCCAGCAAGCCGCACCGATCAGAAACAAGACTCCCATTAAGAAAATCGAAACGTTCCACGTGTTGTACCACTTGAGCGAATAGGCGACCACCAGCGGACAGAGGAGGCCGCCGATTCCGCCGGCGGTATTCATGGCGGCGGAAACCACGCCCGCATGCTCCCGGCCGATGTCGATGCAAGTTCCCCAGGCGGGCGCCAGCATGAACATGCTGGCCGCCACCGCCAGCGAGATGAGCACCGCCGCCAGCACCGGGTGGGGGCAAAAGGGGGTCAACAACATCGCCGTCCCGGCGATCAAATAGGCCGACCCACCCACGGCACAGCGCCCGTAGCGGAGGCCAAATCGCGCGGTGACCCGATCGGTGACGATGCCCCCGCTCAGATCGCCGACCACGCTTAACAACAGCGGCAATCCGGCAAAGAGAACCAGCCCGCTGGCGTCGAAACCGTGCTTCTCCTTCAGATAGGCCGGCAGCCAGGTGATGCAGAAGTAGAAAACGAAGCTATTGGGGGCATACATCACACACAGCGCCAGAACACTGCGGTGGGTCAGCAATTTTTTCCAGTAGGTCCAGCCCGACACATGGGGCGCCGGCGTCCCCCGCCCGGTCACGATCAACTCCAATTCCGCCGCGTTGACCCCGGCATGTTCGGACGGCTCGTTCCGAAACCAATAATACCACACCGCCGCCCACACGAAGCCGATCAGCCCAAAACAGAAAAAAATCATCCGCCAGTCCATGACGATCAGCAGCGTCGCCACGACTAGGGGCGTGAGCCCTCCGCCCAGGTGGGCCAGACCGAAGAACAGACCCTGGACCCGCCCGCGCGCCAGGAGGGGAATCCACCGTGAAAAGGTCCGCGCGACGCATGGCCACGCCCCGGCTTCCCCGAGACCGAACAAGAACCGGGTGACGAGCAGCATCGGGTAATTCAGGGAAACCCCCGTGGCAATGGTGAAGGTCGACCACCACAGCACAATGCGCGTCAGCACCGACCTCGTCCCAACCCGGTCGGCCAGCCACGCCGTCGGGACTTCAAAAAAAGCGTATGCCAGGGCGAAGGCGCTGAATACATACCCCATCTGCACCTTCGAGATCGCAAGATCCGCCATGACGTGCGGAGAGAGGGTGGAGATGCACACGCGGTCCAGGTAGGTGATCATCCCAAGCACGGCCACGAGCGAGAATACCTTGTACCTGACCCTGGTGGGCCGCGTTGGCGCGGCTGCGGAACCTGAAAAGGGGCTTGTAGTCATGCAAACCGGAGACGCGCCAGGAACGCCGCCGGCGGCGAATGATCGAAGGTCACTTTGCGATCATTCCCGGATTGATGCCTTTGCCCAGTTCAAAACTGGCGCCGACTGATCCGACCACGGCGCGCGCCCGGTCGAGGGCGAGGTCGCGGCGAAGGCGGAAGACCGTCTCGATCCCGGTGCAGTGCGCGCCGATCAGGTGATCGACGCCAAAGCCGCGCAATTTCCCCGCCGTCCACGCCAGCGTTTCCTCGCTCGCGTTAAACAGGTGGACGCCGCCGATCAACGCATGGATCGGCGCGGGGCGGATGAATTCACGCGCATGCTCCGTAATGTTAATCACGCCGGCATGACCACACCCGGTGAGTACGATCAAGCCCTGTGGCGTGTCGAACACCAGCGACATGTCGTCGGGCACGTTGTCCTCGAGCACGCCGGCCGGTGTCGTCACTTTTCCATGTCCGCTCCAGTTGCGTTCGGGATGTCTTCGCGGCACGGGTCCGGTCAGCCACACGCCGGGGTATAGTTGAGCCGGTTTGGCGTGGGTGACGAACACGCCGCCCGTTTTCTCATAGTCCGGCCTGAGGCGCAGCATCGGGTTGATTTCGACCGGCGGAGCGGCCGCCGTCCGCGGATAAAAAATCCCCTCGCCCACATGCGTGCGCCCGAGCGCACCCGGCGCCTTCGCCCGCACCGATTCGCGCAGCGTCATGAAGCCGCCGACGTGGTCCGAATGCCAGTGGCTGAGGATCACGTCGGGCACGGTGGTCAGATCGACTTTTAACGCGCGCGCGTTTTTCAGGACCACGTCCGTGTGCGCACCGGTATCGAAGAGGATCCGATGCCCGTCCGCTTCGACCAGCGCCGCGAACCCCCACTCCCCCAGCCCTTCTCCGTCGGCCAGCATCGTCGACAACACGGTGATCCTGAGCGCGTGCACCCGATCCCGCGCCGCGGATGAAGCGTCGGCGCCAAAAACGACGCCGTTCAGAATAGCGAGCACGACAAACGAGCGCAGGAAACGATTCATTCCGCCAGCGAAACAGACTTTGACCGCGAGGTCAGCGCTGAATCTGCGGGCGGCCATCACCCGTGCGCATCTCGCTTTCTGGACCATGGGGACGCGACGCCCTCGTCGCGTGGGTTGAAACCGCGACCGGGGCGTCGCGGTTCCAAAAACCTCACGGCTGTAATCGGCGGCATTTCCAGCCTGTCCAGAAACTGAAATGCGCCCCATCAGCCGCCGGCCAAAGTGTCCCTTGCCTGGCGAGAGGGAATGCGCAATGAGTTCACCCGGGCCGGGCCCTTCCGATCCGCTCCCTCCCATGCATGCCATTCGCTTTGTGATTTCCCGCGGTATCCAGGTTTTCCTTTTCCTCGCGCTGGCGACACGCCTCGCGGCGGCCGACGCCACGCCCCCGCGCTGGAAT
>JACQWL010000310.1 GCA_016209255.1 Verrucomicrobiota bacterium | reverse complement strand
GGGTAAACCGCTGCGGTTTTGCTTGTAGCCCGCATTTCCCGCACACTCACGATTCCACCCCGCCTGTGCGCTCTTGGACGGCCGAAAAAACCGCTGAGAGTGTGAAAAATGCGGGCTAACGCCATGCCACGCTCAATCTTCATTCTGGCCGCGCTGCTTTGCAGTCGCGCACTCGCGGCAACGGCTGCTCAGTTGCCGAATATTGTCATCATCTTTACCGACGATCAGGGCTACGCGGATGTCGGCGTTTTCGGAGCCAAAGGATTTCAAACCCCGAACCTCGATCGCATGGCGGGCGAAGGCCGGAAGTTTACCAATTTCCACGTTTCGCAAGCCGTGTGCTCGGCGTCCCGGGCCGCCCTCCTTACGGGCTGCTATTCCAACCGGATCGGAATTCACGGTGCACTTGGTTCAACAGCCCCGCACGGTCTCGCCGCCGCGGAGATGACGCTGGCCGAGCTCCTGAAACAAAAGGGCTACGCGACCGGGATGGCAGGCAAGTGGCATCTTGGCCGGGCGAAGCAGCAACTGCCGGTGCATCATGGCTTCGACGAATATTTGGGCCTGCCGTATTCCAATGACATGTGGCCCATAAATCGTGCCACGCATCCGGGCCTGCCTTTGATCGAGAGAGACGAACCGATTAAGGAAAATCTCGGGCCCGAGGATCAGGAGCAACTGACGACGCAATACACCGAACGGGCGGTGGCGTTCATCGACAAAAACAAAGACCGGCCTTTCTTCTTCTATCTCGCACACTCGATGCCGCACGTGCCGCTGCACGTCAGCGCGAAGTTCAAGGGCAAATCCGAACGCGGGCTCTACGGCGATGTGATCATGGAAATCGACTGGAGCGTTGGCGAGGTGCTGCGGGCGATCGATAGAAATGGTTTGAGCGACAACACGCTTGTCATCTTCACCTCGGACAACGGCCCGTGGTTGAATTTTGGCACGCACGCCGGTTCAACCGGGCCTTTGCGCGAGGGTAAAGGCACGGCTTGGGAAGGGGGCACGCGCGTGCCTTGCATCATGCGCTGGCCCGGCAAATTCGCAGCGGGAACCACCAGCGATGACATGGTGATGACGATCGATTTGTTTCCCACCATCGCGGCGCTCACGGGTGCGAAGCTGCCCGAGCACAAGATTGACGGGCTCGACGTGTGGCCGATCCTGACCGGCCGGAAAGGCGCGAAGAATCCGCACGACGGTTACGCTTTCTACTACCAACAGAACCAGCTCCAAGCGGTGGCGACCGGCGACGGCCGGTGGAAACTATACTTGCCGCACACTTATCGATCGCTCGCGGGCGGTCCCGGCGGCACCGAGGGGCGGTCGGTTCCGTATGGGAATCGCACGGTCGATCAACCGCAGTTATACGATCTACAAGCGGACTTGGGCGAAACGAGCGACATTGCCGCCGCCCACCCGGAGATTGTGCAGCGCTTGCTGGCCTTTGCGGACAAGACCCGCGATGATCTTGGCGATGCGCTGCTGAAGCGCACTGGTCGAGGCGTTCGTCCGGCCGACCGGGTTGGTGCTACAAAGCAATGACGGAATCGCCCATGCCGCTGTCAACGCCCACGCCCACGCAACACCCCGCCGCCGGTGCGGGCAAAATTCTGGCTGCCATCCGCGACGAGATTGCGCGCGTGGTTGTCGGCCAAAGTGTTCTGGTCGACCGTTTGCTGTTGAGCCTGTTGTGCGATGGTCACGTCCTCATCGAGGGCGTGCCCGGGCTGGCGAAGACGCTCACCGTCCGCACGCTGGCGCAGACGCTGCACGCCTCGTTTCAGCGGATCCAGTTTACGCCCGATTTGCTCCCGGGCGACGTGGTCGGGACTCTAATCTATAATCCCAAAACGGGAGAATTTCATCCGCACAAAGGCCCGGTTTTCGCCCACGTTCTTCTCGCGGACGAAATCAATCGCTCGCCTGCCAAGGTGCAAAGCGCGCTGCTGGAAGCCATGCAGGAAAAACAGGTGACGCTCGGTGACGAGACTCATCCATTACCCAAGCCATTTCTCGTGCTGGCGACGCAAAACCCGATCGAGCAGGAAGGCACTTACCCGTTGCCGGAGGCGCAGCTCGATCGATTCATGTTCAAGGTCAGGATCGACTACCCCTCGATGGACGAGGAGCACCAAATCATGCGCCGGATGGCAGCGACTGGCGTCCCGCTCGAGGCCAGGCCCGTCGCGCAGATGACGGATATTTTCGCGCTTCGCGAGGCCCTGAACCGGGTTGCCATGAAAGACCGGCTCGAACGCTATATCCTGCGATTGGTGGATGCGACGCGCTATCCGGAGAATTACGGTCACGCTGAGCTCAAACCGATGCTGCGGCACGGCGCGTCCCCTCGCGCCTCGATCTATCTCGCTCGTTCGGCTCGCGGCATGGCGCTTTTCGCCGGTCGGGACTTCGTTGTTCCCGACGATATTCGCGCCATCGCGCCTGAGGTGTTGCGGCACCGCATCGCGCTCACTTACCGCGCGGAGGCGGGCGGCCGCACCACCGATGAGTTCATCCAGATCCTACTGAACACGGTGCCCCTTCCGGATGCTGAATGATATCGAACAACGCGCACGGCAGTTGCAGATCGCCTGCCATCGACCCGTCGCGAGCATGCTCGCCGGCGAATATCGCAGCGTGTTCAAGGGCATCGGCATCGAATTCGACCAGATCCGCGAATACGCACCGGGCGATGACGTGCGACTAATCGACTGGAAGGTCACGGCCCGCACCGGCCACGCCTATATCAAACAGTATGTCGAGGAGCGGCAGTTGACGCTGTGGCTGCTCTTGGATGCCAGTGCTTCGTTCGCTATCGGCGGAGGTGAGTCCGCGAAAGCCGCGGCCGCGGCGGAGATTTGCGCGTTGCTCGGATTCTCGGCCGTCGCGAATCACGATCGCGTGGGACTGGCGCTCTTTACCGACCGTCTCGAACAGGTGGAGCGACCCCAGCGTGGCAGCGGCCATATGCTCCGCTTGTTGGAGAGTCTCCTCTCATTCACTCCGCCACCGCGGCGAACAGATCTGGGCTCCGCGCTCGATGAATTCCACGCTCATTCGCGGCAGCATGAAATTGTTTTTTTAATCAGCGACTTTCAATCGCCGCCTTTTGACCTTCCGCTGCGGCGCGCCCGGCTGCGACAGTCGCTCCATGCGGTCTGCATCGAGCACCGTTTGGAGCGAGCGCTCCCGCGCGTCGGCCTGCTGCGGCTGCAAGACAGCGAAACCGGAGAGACGCACGTTGTAGATACCGCCAGCGCCTCCGTCCGAAAAAACTTCGCCGCAGCCGTCGCCCGGCGCGTCGCCACCCGAGACGAAGCGTTCACCGCAGCCGATGTCGATCTCCTCGAACTGACGACCGGTGACGATTCCGCCGAAGCGCTGAGTGAATTTCTCGAAATGCTGCGCTGGAAGGGAGGCGCCCGCAATGCGTCAGCCTAGACTACATTGGTTTCCGTGGTGGATCGCCATTTTGGGCTGCATTGTGCCCGCGCTGGTGCGCGGTCAGGACGAACAGGTGCAGAGCCTCCAGGCAAACGGAGTGGAAGTTCGCCTGCGCCTAGAGCCGACGAACACGACAACGGCCGGGAGAATCGCCGCGGAACTCGGGATCACCGCGCCGGCCTCGGTAATTGTCGAAATCGGCCCTCCGCCACCGCAACCTCTGGGGCAGTTGAGTGTCGCCTCGGCGACGACCCGCGGACCGGTAGTGTTGCGACCGGGAGTGATGGAATACGGGTTGCGCGTCGTTTTCACACCGTTTCTGGGTGGAACCTACGAAGTGCCGGCCTTCACCGTTGCCTACCGCTCGGGTAACGTTGCTGGAGAGCTTGTGACCAAGCCCGTTCCGGTGCTCGTCGCATCGGTAATCGACGGCGATCCGGCCGTTGCCGCGCCTGCTGCACTCGTGCCGATTGAGGAGGGAGTGATCGCGCAGTGGTGGCTTCGCTCCAAATGGCTGGACGCTGTTGTGATGATTATAGCGCTGGTCGGGTGGTTGATATTTCGGCGGCGGCAACGATCGGCTCCGGTCCCGGCTCCCATCCTGGGGCCTTTTGCGGCTGCGCTTGCGGCTCTGGAGACAGAGCCCGCGCCTGATGCCCGCGTTCTGGAGAGGGTGCTTGAATCGCTTCGCGCCGACGAGCCGGAGCTGCTACCAGAGACATTGGGGTATCCTTACCAGTGGATTCGCTTTGGGTCGCCGACGGGCTCGGAAATCGAGCGGTTCACCCACTCTTTGAAAGAGTATTTGCGGGAGAAATCCCGGAGCGAAACGCCGAAGGAGGTTGTATGATGCTGGCAACGCCGTTGGCTTTGTTGTTCCTGCTGCCGGTTGGATGGCATGCCTGGCGGCGGCTGCGCCGGCGGCCCGTGTATCGCTTTGGTTCGCTCGCCGCAGGGATGGCGGCGGGTCGCTCGTGGCGCCAGCGGTGGACCTGGCTGCCGCCCGTGCTGCACCCCGTTGGTCTCGTCGCCCTGGTGGGTGCGCTGGCGCGCCCGCAGGCAAACGTCCAGTTGGTGCGTCAGGAGGAAGAGGGAATCGCGATCGAACTGCTGCTCGATGCTTCCTCGAGCATGGACGCGAGGATGGAGATCAAGGGTGAAGCCTCCAATCGACTGGTGGCCGCGAAACAGGTCCTGCGGGATTTTGTGCTCGGGAACGGTCGGAACCTGCCCGGGCGGCCGCGTGACCTGATCGGCTTGGTGACGTTTGCCCGGTATGCGGACACGGTTTGCCCGATGACGCTCAACCATCAGGCGCTCGCGTCCATCATCGAAGAAGTGCAACCGGGCACCCGGCCGAACGAGGACGGCACCGCCTACGGCGATGCCACGGCGCTCGCGGCGGCACGACTGAAAGCATTCGACGAAACTCAGAACAAGAACGACGCCAGCCGGCCGCCGATCAAAACGAAGGTAATCGTGTTGCTCACAGACGGCGAAAACAACGCCGGCGAGCACCTGCCGCTGCAAGCCGCCGCCTTGGCGAAGCAGTGGGGTATCCGAATCTACACGGTCATGATTGGCGCCTCATTTTCCGTTGGCCCGGCGGCGAACGCCTCAACGTCGCCGCCCTCTGCCATCGAGCAGACGCTTTTTCGCATGGCTGCGATGACGAACGGGGTGTTCCGCCACGTCTACGATTTCGAGTCGCTCGACAGCGTTTACCGGGAGATCGACTTGCTCGAGAAAAGCCGGATCGCCACCGTGCGCTACGTTGACCAAAAGGAGCTGCTTGCCTGGTTCGCGTTGCCGGCTTTGTTGTTGTTCTCGATTGAGCGGCTCCTCGTCCTGCTCGTGCTGCGAAGCGTGCCCTGATGACATCCATTTTTCAGCATCCCGAAATGCTTGGACTGCTTGTCTTGCCGGCGGCTGTCGCGCTGGCGGTGGTCTTCGGTGGCCGGTGGAGGAAAGCGGCGTTGGAGACGTTGGGGCACCGCGGAGACAAGGAGGCAGACCGCCAGCACACGCTCCTTCAATGGGCCATGGTGGGAGCCGGTGTCTTGATTGTCTTCGCGCTCGCGCGCCCAGCATGGCGACCGCGCACGGAGGCGCTCGCGAGCGACAGCCGTGATGTTGTTTTCGTGCTCGACGTTTCCCGCAGCATGCTGGCCCGCGATCGACAGCCGGATCGGCTGAGCAGCGCGCGGCTTGCGATCCGTGACCTCGTCGAGCACCTGCGTCCGGGCGACCGCGTCGGCCTGGTCGTGTTCGCGGGATCGTCATTGATTGTGTGCCCATTGACGACGGATCTGTTGTTTTTCCACAAGGTGCTCGTCGAGGCCAACCCGACCAGTGTGACGTATGGTGGCACTCGCATTGGCGACGGCCTGCGCAAGACAGCGGACAAGCTGCTCGGTGGAGCGGAGCGGCGCGGATTCCAGGATGTGATCCTTCTCACCGACGGGGGCGATCAAGAGAGCGAAATTGATAAAGCGGTCGAGGCAATCAACGACGATGGCGCCGCGCTGCTCGTGATCGGATTGGGCTCCGATTCCGAAGGTGCCCGCATTCCCGATGGCGATGGTTTCGTCGTGTATCAGGGTCGGGAAATATGGAGCCGGCAGGAGTCTGCGACGCTCGAACAAATCGCCCGCCGGGCGACAACCGGCCTGTTTCTCAATGCCGGGACGCGGGCGATCGATCTGCCCAATGTATATCGTCGCTTTACGGAGCATTCGGCGACGACGCGAATCTCGCGCCGGGCGACGGATCGCCGCGAGGAGGAATTCCCGTGGTTTTTGGGCGCCGCGCTGCTCACGGTGCTGGCCTTTGGCGGAACCATTCCGAGGCTGCGGCGCAGCGCGAAGGTGGCAGCGGCCGTTGGGTTGAGCGCGGGATCCTCGCTGGCCTCGACCCCTCCTCCCTCGGCGGTTCCGAACCTCGCGGAGAATGACTTTGCGAGAGACGCGGCGCGTTATATCGCGGCAGCGCGGGCCGCGCCTGATGCCACGACCGAGGCGCGCAATCTATATAATGCGGCGACTTGCCGGCTCAATGAGGCCGCGCAAATCGACGAGGCTGCCGCGCAGCTTGCGAAACTGGCAAAGGAGGCCCAAGCCCGCGAGCGTGCTCCGGCGCCGGCGAATCCGCCCACCGACGAGTCGGACTCTGGGCCGGCTGACACGGCGACGGTGCTCGAGCAAAGCATTCGGCTCTACGAAACGGCACTGCAACTCACGCCGAATTTCCCGGAGGCGGCCCGGAATCTCGAGATTGCCCGCGCCCGTTGGTTGAAAGCATATGCCGAACAGGAAAAGCAGAGGCAGGCAGCCGCAGCGGCCGAAAAAGAGCCCTCGGACGCAAGACCGAGTCCTGATGGCGAACCAAGCGACGAAGAGGCCAAAAACACGGATGAGGACCAAGCCAACGCCGATAAATCGAAGTCGGGTGACTCGGCGAAACAACCCTCGGACACATCGCTGGCCGACCTGTTGAATCGCAACATTCCGCCGCCCAACATCTCGCCGCAGGATATCCTTCGGCAGGAGATTGAAAACAACCAACAGCGCTCGGCGCCCAACGACCCGAAAGCCAAGGCGGTGGAGAAGAATTGGTGATGGAGAACATGCGCACACTTCTTCGCTTTTTGAATGTTTTTTTGTCGTGGTGGGCCGTCACCGAGACCTCGCTGCGAGCGGCGGAGCCCAAACCCTCAATTGCTGCCGAATCTGCCACGTCAGCGAACCCAGCCATTTCCGCATCACTTCCCGTCGTTCTGTCTCCGGGCCCATATCATATTGGCGCAACCATATCGGCCACGATTGTGGTGCCCGGCTCGGCGGAGCGTCCGCAGATCGACCTGCGGCAGATTCGCGATTTCGAGGCGCGGATTTTCGACGCCGCACCCCTGCCGGAGTCTGCGCCACATCGTGGCTTCGTCTTTCGTCTGAATCTTCTCCCAAAGAAAGCCGGAGCCCTGCACGTCCCGAGCCTGAACATCGCGGGCACTGCGCGCCGGCGAACCACCGAGCCGTTCACACTCGACGTTAGCGAGCCGGAACCCGCGCCCGACATGTCGCTCACGGCGACGTTGTCTGCGTCCGCCTGCTATGTGGGGGAACCCCTTACGCTCGAGCTAACGTGGACTCTGGGTTCCGAGGTCAGCACGATTCAGGCGGTCGACCTGCGCGTTCCGTTGATCGAACACATGGATTTCAAGAGCCGGGACTTCTCCTCACGGCCGAAAGATTTTGGCACGCCGATCGGATTGCCCGTGAGCAACGGCCGCGTAATCGGCGGCGTGGCCGGCCGCACGATCCGATTTCGCAAGATCATCGTGCCGCAAAAGGCCGGGACATTTTCCATCCCCGGAGGCACCGTCCTGTGCTCGATCGTAACCGATTCAACGCCCCGACGCCCGGGGCTTGGCGCTGGCTTCCAGTATGCGCCGCAATACGACAATCAGTTTTTTTCCGACGCGGAGAGCGCGAGCGCGCAGCGGCTTTACACCCGCAGCCCGCCAATAAGGATACAGGTGCGGCCGTTGCCGGAAGCCGGGAAACCAGCGGATTTCTCCGGCATCGTCGGCGCCTTTTCCCTCAGTGCGGCAATCGAGCCCTCCACGTTGCGCGAAGGCGAGCCGGTGACGCTGACGCTGCGCGTCCGCGACTACGCCTTCGCCGAGGTGCTCGAGCTGCCGCCGTTTGCCCGGCTGCCGGGATTCCGTGGCCGGTTCCGTATCCCGGCCGATCGTGGCGTCCCGACCCTCGAGAATACCGACGAGGGTCCGGAGAAGATTTTCCGCCAGTCGTTTCGCCCCGTTTCCACTGGGGTGGACAAAGTTCCCGCCATAACGATTCCGTTTTTCGACCCCAAGACGACGACCTACCGGTTCGCCACCGCGCCGGAGATGCCACTGCGCGTTTTCCCGCACTCCATCGCAACGGGATTCGATGCCATCCTGAGCGACGGCAGCCGGCTCAAGAATATCCTCGTTTCCAGCGGCCCGGCGATTGGACCGAACTTTTCGCAGGGTGAATTGCATCGGCCGCCACTGGCGACCTGGGCGGACACGGCGGGATTCTGGTGGGTGGCGCTCGCCGTGCCGCCGCTGGCGTGGGCGGCGCTCATCCGCGCGACGCGACGCTGGCGCTGCCGCCGTCTGTCGCCGGAACGCGAGCGCGTGCTTTGGGCGTATCCGGATGTTCTCGACGCCACCCGGCGCGTCACGGACCCGGAGACATTGACGAGCGCGCTTCATGCCTACCTGAGCCGCCGGCTCGGCATTGCGGTGGTCACATTCGGAGCGGTTGAAGGCAAACTGCGGGAGCAAGGGGTGGCGGAAAGCGACGTGCGGCGGCTGCGCGAAGTGCTCGCATGGGGAGACCGGCGCGATTTTTCCGCGCACCGGCCGGCGGACGGTCGCGTTGTCCTCACCCGAGAGTCCCTCCGCGAGGTGGTGGGCTCGATCGAAGCTGCGTTTCTCCGGCGCCGAGGCGGGCAATCAGGATTTCCCGTCGTGTGGTCTTTGGTTATCGTTGTGTTTTTCTGCCTGATCACGATTCCACTGCATGCTGGCGTGCCACTGGGGACATTGGCCGAGGCAGAGACGTTGTTTCAGACGGGGGTGGCGCAGAAATTCGACCATCCTGAAGCGGCGCAGGACGCCTTCCGCAAAGCCTCCGCGGGATTCGAATACCTGTTGACCATCGCCGAGCCGTCCCTGGAGCGCGGCAAGCTCCACTACAACTGCGGCGCCGCACGCTTTTCGCGGAGGACATCGGGCGTGCCGTCTATCATTTTCGCATGGCCCAGCGACACTTGCCGGCGGACCAGCGGGTTCGTTCGGCGCTGGCTTATGTTCGGTCGCGACAGGCGGATTCAACGGCAGCCACATCAGGTCGGCGTTTTTGGAATTCGCTGCTGTCGGCGCGGGAAGCCGTGAATGCGGTTTCGTTGAAAATATCGTTCGCGGCAGTCCACGCCGTCTTGTGGGTTTTGATTGTCGCCGCTGCATTTTGGCCGTCGCGTGCGCTGCGTCGAGTCGCACTGGCTCCCCTGCTCATCGGTGCCGCACTGGCCGTCGTCATCTCCGTCGATTCACTCGGTAAGCGGGTGATACACGAGGGTGTCGTGCTGGAATCAGAACTGATGGCGCGAAAAGGTCCCGCGTCCATCTATGAGCCCGCGTTTGAAACGCCCATCCATGCCGGAACAGAATTCCGGGTTGTGGGCCAGAAACACGGCTGGCTGGAGATTGCGATCTCCGGGGCTGGCGAACCGTGCTGGATTCCTGCCAATCTAGCCATCTTACTCGACCCCTAGTTTCGATCACGCAGGTTCACTCTTTCCGCATGAAACTCCCCATCGCGCTCCTGACTGCTTTCCTCGCCGCGGCCGGCTCCAGCTTCGCCGCTTCTGCCCGCCCGCCGAACATCGTTTTCATTTTCTCCGACGACCACGCCTATCAGGCGATCAGCGCGTATGGCGATTTTCGCAATCTCCTTCAGACGCCCAATATTGATCGCATAGCGAAAGCCGGCATGCGGTTCGACCGTTGCCTTGTGCCCAACTCCATTTGCGGGCCGGCCCGTGCCACGGTACTCACCGGAAAATACAATCACCTCAACGGATTCCCCAACAACAGCAATTCCACATTTGACGGGACACAGGTGACGTTTCCGAAGCTGCTGCAAAAGGCGGGCTATCAAACGGCCATGGTTGGAAAATGGCACCTTGGCTCCGACCCCACGGGGTTCGATTTCTGGCAGGTTCTTCCCGGGCAAGGGGTCTATTACAATCCGCCCATGATCCGCATGGGTGAGCGCGTTCAGGTTCCGGGCTACGTGACGGATATCATCGGCGATCTTTCGCTCGAGTGGCTGAAGAAACGCGATCAATCGAAGCCGTTCCTGCTGATGTCCCAGCACAAAGCTCCCCATCGCGAGTGGTCGCCCGCCATGCGGCACCTCGGCGCCGACGGAGATCGCAAATACGCCGAGCCGCCCACGCTGTTCGACAATTACGAAGGACGTGGTCTCGCGGAACGCGATCAGGACATGACGATCGAGAAAACGATGACGGATCGCGATCTGAAATTCACGGCCCCGCCGCAATTGACGGCCGAGCAACGGAAGCAATGGGATGCCTACTACGAGCCGCGTAATGCCGCCTTTCGCGCGGCAAACCTGCAGGGCAAGGATCTCGTGCGCTGGAAGTATCAGCGCTACATGCACGACTACCTCGCCACGATTCGATCGGTGGACGAGAACGTGGGTCGCATCTTGGATTACCTCGAAACAGAGGGAATCGCGGACAACACGATTGTGGTGTATGCCGCCGACCAGGGATTTTATCTGGGCGAACACGGCTGGTTCGACAAACGCTGGATCTTCGAGGAGTCACTGCGGACGCCGTTCGTTATGCGCTGGCCCGGCGTCACCAAGCCAGGGAGTGTCAACAAGGACCTGGTTTCGAATCTCGATTTTGCCGAAACATTTCTCGATGCCGCCGGCATTCCAGTGCCCGCGGAAATGCAAGGGCGCAGCCTGGTCGGCATCTTGAAAGGTCAGCGGCCGGCGGATTGGCGAAAATCGTTTTACTACCAGTATTACGAATATCCGTCGCCGCATCACGTGCGCCCCCACCTCGGGGTGGTCACCGATCGCTACAAGCTGGTGCGCTTTTACGGGACAGGTGAGGACTATTGGGAGCTGTTTGACCTCGAACGAGACCCCCAGGAACTGCGCAGCGTTTACAACGACCCCGAATACGCGACCACGGTCGCACAGCTTACGAAGGAACTCAGCCGGCTGAGGACCGAGTTGAAAGCGCCCGCAGACGTGCCGCCGAGGTGGTTTGGCAACACGGAAGGAGCCGCAAGAAAGAAAGCGAAAAAGTAAAAATGCTTCCTGAAGCCGCCTCCTTCAAAACACCGCTGCCATCGCCGCCATGAAGAATCCACCGCCCCAGCTCTCCCGTCGCAGGTTCATCGCCGAAGTCGCCGCTGCAACGGCCGCCATCGCCGTCGGGCCGCGCCTCGCCGCGGCGACAGCTCCGGCGCCGGAATTTCGCAGCCGTTGGGACCTCGTGCCAGACCGTGCGTGGGCTGGTCCGGAGTTCTGGACCAATCCGATGCAGGACTGGCGCGTAAACGCCGGCCGGCTCGAATGCGTGAAAGCGGCGGGCGGCCGCAATGTTCACGTGCTCACGCGCGAGTTCTCCTCGCAGCCCGGCAATCTCATCATGAGCCTGAAGCTTGGGCGTGTGGCCGGTGGCGCGATCAAGGATGGCAAAGGGGCCGCAGGGTTCGTCGTCGGAGTCCAAGGGCCGTTGAAGGAGTATCGAAACAATTTGATCTTTGGCATAGGCTTGAATGTAGGGCTGCGTGCCAACGGTGAGTTGTTTGTTGGAGAAGATCCGAAGGCGAAGATCAGCCGTATCGACATGGGCCATGCGGCGAGTGTCGAGTTGCGGCTCGCCGCCGAAGCCCTGGGCGCGGTGTATCGCGTGAAAGTCACCGCGCACGACGCGGCTGATGGACGAGTCCTCGGTGAAGTGGAACGAACGGACGTGCCAGCCGGGGCACTCGTCGGAAATCTTGCGCTCGCCGCAAACTTCGGGAGCGGAGTAGTTGCGCCCGCCGCGCAGAAGAAGGCCAAGGCCAAATCAGCGCTGGAGACCGACCGGTGGTGGTTTTCCGACTGGCGGATTGCAGGCACCAAGGTCACCGCGCACGAGGGCCGCGCGTTCGGCCCATTGTTCTTCAACCAATACACGCTTCATCGCGGAACTCTGAAAATGACGGTGCAGTTGGCGCCGCTCGGCGCACGCGACGAGCAGAAGGCGCGGCTTCAAATCCGCCGGGGCGATTCCTGGCAGACCGTCGCTGATGCGGCCATGGATCCTGCTGCGCGCACGGCGACGTTCCGAGTCGAGCGCTGGAACGATCGGTTGGATACGCCGTATCGCGTCGCCTATGCGTTGCGCGCGACCGACGGCAGCACGCGCGAACATTTCCTGGAAGGCACGGTGCGGCGTGACCCCGTGGATCAGCCTGTCATCACGGTGGCGGATATTTCCTGCAACGCGCATTATGCTTTTCCGAACACGGCCTGTGCCGCCAACGTCGCGAAGCTGAATCCCGACCTGCTCGCGTTCACCGGCGACCAATATTACGAGTCCTCGGCCGGCTTCGGAGTCGATCGCAGCGGCGGCGACATCTCGGCGCTGGATGTGCTGCGCAAGTGGGCGATCCACGGCTGGACGTGGCGTGAGTTGATGCGCGATCGGCCGAGCGTTTCGATTCCCGACGATCACGACGTCTATCATGGCAATCTGTGGGGCGAGGGCGGCGCGGCGGCTCCCAATCAGGAAAACACCGCCGAGGCGAAAGGCGGCTACAAGATGAAGGCCGATTTCGTGAATGCCGTGCACCGGATGCAGACGTCGCATCACCCCGATTCGCCGGCGCGGCCGGGCAAGCAGGGCATCACGGGTTATTACGGACCCCTCACCTACGGCGGCGTGAGTTTCGCCATTCTCGCGGATCGGCAATACAAGTCCGGTCCGGACGGCAAGGTGCCGGCCACGACCAGCGGTCGCGCGGATCACGTTAACGATCCTAAATTCGATCCCAAGACGGTGGATATCCCCGGGCTCGAACTGCTCGGCGCGCCGCAGATGGAGTTTCTACGCAGTTGGGTGAACGACTGGCGCGGCGCCGACATGAAGGCGGTCATCTCGCAGACGCTCTTCACCGGGCTGCCGACCCATCATGGGAGGCAGGCGGATTATCTCGCCGCCGACTACGACACGAATGGCTGGCCGCAAACAGCGCGCAACGCCGCGGTGCGCGAGTTGCGCCGCGCCTTCGCTTTCCACCTGGCGGGCGACCAGCACCTGCCGGCCGTGGTGCACTATGGCGTGGATACGCACCGCGATGGCGTCGTTGCCTTCGCTTCGCCGGCCGTGAACAATCTCTATCCGCGACGGTTTCAGCCCGCGGGCACCGACCGGGTGACGGGGGATTTCCGCGATACGTGGGGCCACCCCATGACGGTGCTCGCCTGCGCGAATCCCCAGCCAAGCTTTCGTCCGGGTGTGCTGGAGGCGGAAATGGACAAGTCAGCCGGTTACGGGGTCGCGCGCTTCGACAAAAAAGCGCGGACGATCACCGTTGAATGCTGGCCGTTGCTCGCCGATCCGACGCGTGCCGGCACGCAGTTTGCCGGCTGGCCGGTCGTCGTGCCGCAGTTGGACAACTACGCGCGAGCGGCCTCGGCGTATCTGCCAGAGCTGAGCATCCGCGGCGCGGCGAAACCAGTGGTCGAAGTCGTGGAGGAGTCTACGGGAGAATCCCTCTATATCCTGCGACTACCGGCGCCGAAATGGCGGCCGCATGTGTTTGCGCCCGGTGTGTATACCGTGCGAATCACCGAGCCAGAGACGGGCAAGCGCCGCGAGATGAAAGGCCTCACGGCCGTGAAACAAAACGACGCGACCCTCGAAATCGCGCTGTAGCTCGGCGAACCCCAAACCTCCCGCATCCCCATGAAATACCTGTTCACTGTTTGTATTTTCCTATCGGCAGCATCCGCTGCGGTCACGGCGGAGAAACGGCCCAACATTCTCTTCGCCTTCGCCGATGACTGGGGACGCTACGCCAGCGCATACGCGAAACTAGACGGACCCGGCGGAATCAACGATGTCGTGCGCACGCCAAACTTTGACCGCGTCGCGCGCGAAGGCGTGTTGTTTCGCCGGGCCTTCGTGTCGTCGCCGAGTTGCACACCCTGCCGCAGCGCGCTCATCTCGGGCCAGCACTTCTGGCGCACCGGGCGCGGCGCGATCCTGCGCGGCGCGGTGTGGGATGGCTCCAACGTGTCCTTTCCGCTTCTCCTCCGCGGTGCTGGTTATCACATCGGCGAGACTTCCAAAGTGTGGAGTCCGGGGACGCCCGTCGATGCGCCGTTCGATGCGCCGAAACACGCCTACGAGAAGGCCGGCAGCCGCTTCAACCAGTTCTCTCAAAATGTCACCGCAATGGTGGCGGAGGGTCGTCCCCTCGACGCTGCGAAACAGGTGCTCTACGACGAAGTGCGTCGCAATTTCGACGCGTTTCTCGGCGATCGGAAACCGGGCCAGCCCTTCTTTTATTGGTTCGGCCCGACCAATGTTCACCGCAAATGGATTCAGGGTTCCGGCAAGAAATTGTGGGGCATCGATCCGGACGCCTTGAAGGGCAAGATGCCTCCGTTCCTGCCGGACGTGCCCGTGGTGCGCGAGGATCTGGCGGACTATTTCGGCGAGGTGCAGGCGTTTGATGCGGCGGTCGGACTCTTGCTCGCACGGCTGGCCGAGATCGGCGAACTGGACAACACGCTCGTTGTCATCAGCGGCGATCACGGGGCGCCCGGCTTTCCGCACGGCAAGTGCAACCTCTATGACTTTGGCGCCAGCGTCGCACTCGCGGTGCGAGGTCCCGGTGTCAGTGGCGGCCGCGTGGTCGACGATCTCATCACGCTGCCCGACCTCGCGCCGACGTATCTCGAAGTGGGCGGCGTGAAACCACCTGCCGTCATGACCGGCCGGAGCATGGTGAAGCTTCTGGGTTCGACCAAGACCGGCCAAGTAGAGCCCGCGCGTGACGCAGTCTTCATCGGTCGCGAGCGGCACGTCGAGAATGCCCGGGCCGACTACATGCCGTATCCGCAGCGCGCGATTCGCACGCATGATTTTCTCTACATCGTCAACTTTCGCCCCGATCGCTGGCCGCTCGGAGATCCTTACCGCCTCGACGGCAGCAACCCGCCGACCGCCGAAGAGATCACAGAGGAGACGCGCGTTACCTTGCCCGACGAAGACGCTGGCCCCACCAAGGCGTGGCTGGTGGGCATGCGCAATGAATGGAGGACGCATTTCGAATGGGTCTACGGCAAACGTCCCCGCGAGGAGCTCTACGATCTCAAGGCCGATCCGCATCAGACAAAAAACGTCGCGACGGATGCGCGCTACGCCGCCATCCGCGCAAAACTGGAGCAGCGTTTGATGGATGAATTGAAGCGCACGGGAGACCCTCGGCTCGTGGATGACGGCCGGTTTTTCGAGACCCCGCCCATGTCCGGCCCGACGAACGAGGGGCCGACAAAACAAGAGCGGACGAAGAAGAAAAAACAATGAATACCCCACGCATCTACAGCCGCGTCCGCCGTTCACTTGCGGCATCGCTTTTGGGGTGGGCACTGTCCGCGTTTGCGGCGGAAACACAGCCGCCGAACCTCGTCATCCTCCTGGGCGACGACGCCGGCTGGGGCGACTACAGCATCAACGGCAATCAGGCCGTGCGCACGCCGAACATCGACTCCATCGGACGCGACGGCGCGCAGTTCGATCGCTTCTACGTGTGCTCGGTGTGTGCACCGACGCGCGCGGAGTTTTTCACTGGCCGCTATCATCCGCGCGGCGGCGTGCGTGGCGTATCCACCGGACTGGAGCGGTTGAACACCGACGAAAAAACGATCGGCGATGCATTCAAGGCGCGCGGCTACGCGACCGGCGCGTTCGGCAAATGGCACAACGGAAGCCAGTGGCCGTATCATCCGATGGCGCGCGGTTTCGACGAGTATTTCGGCTACACCGCCGGACACTGGGGCGAATACTTTGACCCACCCCTCGAGGATAACGGGAAAATGGTGCGCGTTCGCGGCTATATTGTCGATGTCTGCACCGACCGGTCGCTGGCCTTCATCGAGAAGAATCGCGGGCGTCCGTTCCTGTGCTACATTCCGTTCACGACGCCGCATTCGCCCTGGGGCGCCCCCGAAAAAGACTGGCAGCGGTTCAAGGACAAACTGATTTCGCAACGCGCCACCGATCCGGCTCAGGAAGATCTCGATCAGACGCGCTGCGCGCTGGCGATGATGGAGAATCAGGATGCCAATGTCGGGCGGGTGTTGCGCAAACTCGAGGAGCTCGGGCTGCGCGACAACACCATCGTCGTATACTTTTCCGACAACGGTCCGAATAGCTGGCGTTGGAACGGCGGGATGAAGGGAAAGAAAGGAGGAACCGACGAAGGCAGCTTGCGTGCGCCGCTGCTGATCCGCTGGCCCGGCAAAATCAAACCCGGCACGATCGTCCGCGATATTGCCGGCGCCATCGATCTCATGCCCACACTCACGGCGCTCGCTGGCGTCCCACGCGCGGGTGACAAGCCGCTCGACGGAGTCGACCTGTCGCCGCTTCTGTTTGGAACGGCGAGGAACTGGCCGGATCGTCTGCTCTTCTCGCATCAAAATGGCCAGGTGAGCGTGCGTTCGCCGCAGTATCGTCTCGATAACCGTGGCGCGCTGTTCGACATGCTCGCCGATTCAGGCCAGACCAAAGACATCGCCGCGGCGCAGCCTGCGATGGCCGCACAGCTCACCGACGCCGTAACCGCGTGGCGCAAGGATGTGCTCGGCACGATCGCCACGCCTGAGGCCGGCGCCAAGTCAAAGGGCAAAGGCAAGGGCAACATGGTGCTTCCGGACGACCGGCCGTTCCCCGTCGGTTACGCGGAGTTTCCCTGGACGCCGTTGCCCGCGCGAGACGGCGTCCCGCACGGCAAGGCGCAGCGGAGCAGCGGTGCGCCGAACAGTTCCTATTTCGTTAACTGGAAAACCAGCGACGACCGGATCACGTGGGACATAGAGGTGAACACAGCCGGCACCTATGATGTCGTCATCGACTACACCTGTCCTCTGGCCGACGCCGGCTCGTCGATCGAACTCAGCTTCAAAAGCAGCAAGGTCAGCGGCAAGGTCGCGCCTGGCTGGGATCCGCCGCTCTACACGAACCAGGATACTGTCGCGCGCCCGGCCGCGGAATCGCAGATGAAGGACTTTCGTCCGTTGTCGCTCGGCACCATCCGGCTCGAAAAAGGCCGCGGTGAACTCACGCTGCGCGCACTCGAAATCCCCGGCCGCCACGTGATGGATGTGCGCCGCGTCAACCTGACGCTCAAGAAGTGAGCGGCAATCCTGCCATTGGCTTCCATCCCACATCTCGTCTTTGGCCTCGCGCTCGCTGCCACCAGCCTCGGTGCAGCCGAGCGCCCGCGTCCAAACGTGCTCTTCGTCGCCATCGACGATCTGCGCAACGATCTCGGCGCACTGGGCGCGTCGCATGCGAAAACGCCGCAACTCGACGCCTTCGCGGCCACGGCGCGCGTGTTTACCCACCATTACGCGCAGGTGCCGACGTGCGGCGCTTCCTCCGAACCCCAACTCGAGCTCTTCGACTACGCGACGGACCCCGACGAGACTCGCAACCCCGCCGCCGAAAGGCCCGAGATCGTGCGCGACCTCAAAGCACAGCTTGCCCGGCTGCCGGAAATCGCCCCGGCACCGTCCCAGGCTCAGAAAAAAGCCAAAACCAGCAGAATCAACTGAAGTTTCCACGATGAAATCACCTGTTTTATCTCTGGCCCGCCTGGTCGCGCTGGCTGCATTGTTCGGCGCCGGCCTGACGGCGAAGGCGGCTCAGCCCGCGCGCCAAAACGTCCTGTTTCTGATCTCCGACGATCTGAACAATCTGTTCGGCTGTTACGGCGATCCGCGCGCGAGAACTCCGAACGTCGACAAACTCGCCGCGCGCGGCGTGCGGTTCGACCTCGCGTATTGTTCGTATCCACTTTGTGGCCCCAGTCGGAACTCGATGCTGACCGGCCTGTATCCCAACAGCTCGGGCGTTCTCGGCAACGGCACGATGTTCCGCCAGACGATCCCGTCGCAGGTCAGCCTGCCGCAGGCGTTCCGGCACGAAGGTTATCTCGCGGTGCGCCTCGGCAAGCTTTACCATTACGGCGTTCCGAATTCGATCGGCACGGACGGACACGACGATCCGGCGTCGTGGGAAATCGAGTTCAACCCCGCCGGCGTCGACCGGCTCGAGCAGTCGAAGATATTCACTCTCGTGCCCGGCAATTTCGGCAGTGTCCTGAGCTGGGAGGCTTCGCCGAAGAGCGACGAACATCACACGGATGCCATGCTGGCCGCCGACGCCGAATGGGTGCTCGAGCGCTGCGCGCGGCGCAAGGACCGGCCGTTCTTTCTCGCCGTCGGTTTTTTCCGTCCACACACGCCGTTTGTGGCGCCGAAGGATCCGTATTTCGGCTACTACCCGGAATCGCAGATGCCGGTCGTGCGCGGAGTCGAGGAGGACCAGGCCGATATTCCCGCGCCGGCGCTCGGCAGCCGGAAACGCGAGGAGGAAAAGCTCACGGACGACCTGCGCCGGCAGGCAGTGCAGGCGTATTATGCAAGCATCAGTTTCATGGATGCACAGGTTGGCCGCGTCGTCGCCGCGCTGGATCGTCTCGGGCTGGCGGAAAACACGATTATCGTCTTCACCAGCGACCATGGTTACCATTTGGGCGAACACGGGCTTTGGAAGAAACAGAGCCTGTTCGAAGAGAGCGCCCGCGTTCCGCTGCTCATCATCGCCCCCGGTGTTTCCCGACGCGGGGCGGTCGTGAAGACGCCGGTCAGCCACGTCGATCTCTATCCCACGCTCACCGAGCTCGCCGGCGTCAAGGCGCCGGCCAATCTCCAAGGCCAGAGCCTCGTGCCGATGCTCAAGGTTCCCGAGACAAAAGGCCGCGGCTGGGCAATGACGCAGGTCGTGCGCGGCGGCGGCGGTGGTGGAGGGGGCGGCGGGAAGCGAAAGGCAGCCGCGGCGGAAACGGACGGAGGCGATCGTGCGCGGCGCAAGGCAGCGGCGCTTGAAGGAGGAAGAGGCGAAGGGAGCATCTTCGGCTACAGCCTGCGGACACCGCGCTGGCGCTACACCGAGTGGGGCGACGCCGGCCGCCACGGCCGCGAGCTCTACGATCACGACGCCGACCCGAAGGAACTGACCAATCTCGCCGCCGTTCCCGCGCACTCGAAGACCGTGCAGGAGCTTTCCCGGCAACTCAGCATGGCGGTGAAGGCATCGTTCCCGCCCTCGGGCAAGATCCCGGAGGCCAGTGCCGGGCATTGGGCGCCCGATCTTGTGCGGTAGCCAGCGAATCCAATTTATGAAAACGGTGTTCACCAATCCCTGCAAACCACTGCTAACGCTTTCGCTCGCGTGCGTCGTGCTCGCCACGGCCGTGCGCGCTGCCGACCGCAAACCCAACGTCGTCCTCATCATGGCCGACGATTTCGGCTACGAGTGCGTCACCGCAAATGGCGGCGAGTCCTACCGGACGCCGCACCTCGATCGCCTCGCCGCGACGGGCATGCGCTTCGAACAGTGCCACGTCCAGCCGCTCTGCACGCCGACTCGCCTGCAGTTGATGACGGGCATCTACAACGTCCGAAACTATCTTGAATTCGGCCTGATTGACCCGAACGTCACCACGTTCGGGCACCTGCTGAAACAGGCGGGTTACGCCACCGCGATCTGCGGCAAATGGCAGCTCGGCCAGGCCAAGAATCTGCCGCAGCGCCTCGGCTTTGACGAATCGTATCTGTGGCAGCACACGCGCCGGCCGCCGCGCTACGCGAATCCGGGACTCGAGCACAACGGCGAGGAGAAGGAATTCAACGGCGGCGAATACGGCCCGAGTCTCCTGAACGACTTCGCGCTCGATTACGTCACGCGCCATCGGGACCATCCGTTCTTTCTCTATTATTCGGAGCTCCTCACGCACGATCCGTTTCAGCCGACGCCCGACAGCCCCGACTGGGATCCGACGGTGAAGAGCGAAAGGGAAAAACTGGATGTGAAGCATTTCGCCGACATGACCGCCTACATGGACAAGATGATTGGCCGGCTCATGGCCAAACTCGATGCTCTCGGCCTCCGCGAGAATACACTCGTGATTTTCCTCGGCGACAACGGCACGCATCCGACCGTGACGTCGCGTTTCAAAGGCACGGACTACCGAGGCGGCAAAGGCGAAGGCACGGTGCGTGCCACCCACGTGCCTCTCATCGCCAACTGGCCCGGAAAGATTCCAGCCGGCCGCGTAAACACGAATCTCGTCGCCAGTGTGGATTTCATGCCGACGCTGTGCGAACTCGCCGGCAGCAAAGTCCCGGCGGTGCTGCGCATCGATGGCCAGAGTTTCCTCCCGCAGCTTTTCGGTCAGAAAGGGCAGCCGCGCGAGTCTTTCTATCTCTGGTATGCGCGCAATGGCGGGCCGACCGCGAGCCACGAATTTGCGCAGTCCACCACGCACAAGCTCCATCGCAATGGCAAATTCTACGATCTGACGCAGGACCCGTTCGAGGAAAAGCCTCTTCCGATCGCCAATCTTTCCGGTCGTGCCGCGGCCGAGGCGAAAAAGCTGCAGGTCGTGCTCGATCAGTATGCCAATGCACGGCCGAAGCATCTGGCGGAACACGTCGCGACATCGGGCAAGGGTGGGAAGGCCGGCGGCGGAAAGAAGCAGTCGGGCAAGGAGAAGAAAAGTCTATGAAACCGTTCTCACTTCAAGGGTGTCTTGCACTGGTTGCCGTGGCCGGATTGCTGCCAGGTGCGGGCGCGGCAACCGCGAATGCCGCGCGTCCGCCGAACATCGTCTACATTCTCGCCGACGATCTCGGCTATGGTGATCTCGGATGCTATGGCCAAAAGCTTATTCGGACGCCACGCGTCGACGGGTTGGCTCGCGAGGGCATGCGGTTCACGCAGCATTATTCGGGCGCGCCGTCCTGCGCGCCGGCGCGCTGCGTTTTGATGACCGGCAAACACACCGGTCATGCGCGGATTCGAGCGAATTCCGATCGGCCCATCCTCCCGGAAGACGCCACGGTCACGGAAGCGCTTTTGCGCGCCGGCTACGCGACAGGCGTGTTCGGAAAATGGGGGCTTGGGCTGAAGGACAGCACCGGCGCGCCCTGGCGAAAAGGCGTGGACGATTTCCTTGGGTATCTCGACCAGACGCACGCCCACACGTATTACCCCGATTATCTCTGGCGCAACGGTCGCCGCATCGAGATTCCCGAGAACCGAAATGGCCAACGGCGGGTGTATTCCCATGACCTCCTGGCCGGCGCCGCGCTCGATTTCATCCGGCGAAACAAGGACCGGTCATTTTTTCTTTATGGCGCGTTCACCATCCCGCACGCCGAAGTCGCCGTGCCCGAGGATTCGCTCGCCGAATATCGCGGAAAGTGGCCGGAGCCGAAAGCGTTTGCCGGCGCCAAGACGTATGCGGCGCAGACCGAGCCGCGCGCCGTCCGCGCAGCGATGATTACCCGGCTCGACCGCGATGTCGGCCGGATCGTCGATCTGCTCGATGAACTGAAGCTGTCGGACAACACGCTGGTCATCTTTACCAGCGATAACGGACCAATTACTGCCGGCGGCCAGGATCCCGAGTTTTTCGACAGCAACGGTCCGCTGCGCGACCTGAAGTTCAAGCTGTATGAAGGTGGCATCCGCGTGCCGTTCATCGCGCGGTGGCCGGGAAGGATTGCGGCAGGCAGCGAGTCGCAGCTCGTGTCCGATTTCGCCGACATGTTTCCAAGCTTCGCGGAACTCGCCGGCGCCAATCTCCCCGCCGGGCTCGACGGTGTTTCGATCCTGCCCACGTTGTTCGGTCAGCAAGCGAAACAGCGAGCGCGCGATTACTTCTATTGGGAAGCGGCTCCTCAGCAGGCGCTGCGCCGTGGCGACTGGAAGTTGTATCGCGCTGCTCCCGATCAGCCGGTTGAACTCTACAACCTCGCCACCGACATTGGCGAAACGACCAATGTCGCCAGCGCTCATCCCGAAATCACGGCGAGACTCACCCAATTACTGACAACCTCGCGGGTGGAGTCGGTCGAGTTCCCGCTGAATCGGAAGAAAAAGAGCAAGTGAATCGACAGCGGAGGCTATGAAAAGAGTCCGGATTCCCAACCCTATGAAACGCAAAACTGCCATTCTCCTCGGGTTGGCGATCTTGGCTGCGGCGGTAGCCGGCGCCGCGGAGCCCAAGCGCCCCAACATTCTCTTCGCCATCGCTGATGACTGGGGCGCGCAAGCGAGTGCCTATGGCACCGCGTGGATAAAAACGCCCGGCTTCGACCGCGTCGCGCATGAAGGGCTTCTTTTCAAGAACGCCTACACGCCCGTCGCCAAGTGCGCGCCCTCCCGCGCCATCGTGCTGACGGGCCGCCACGCGTGGCAGCTTGAAGAAGCCGGCAACCACATCGCGTATTTTCCAATCAAGTTCAAAAGCTGGCCCGAGGCGCTCGCCGAAAAGGGCTGGTTCGTCGGGATCACGGGAAAGGGCTGGGGACCCGGGATCGCGAACGATGCCACCGGCAAACCCCGGCAGATAGCCGGCCGGCCGTTCAACCGGCGCACCACACCGGCGCCCGCAAAATCGATGTCGAACAACGATTATGCCGCCAACTTCACCGACTTCCTCGATGCCGCCCCGAAAGACGCGCCGTGGTGCTTCTGGTATGGGGCCGCCGAACCGCACCGCGCCTATGAATTTCAGGCGGGCGTGAAGAAGGGTGGAAAGAAACTCAGTGATATTACGCACGTGCCCGCCTACTGGCCCGACAACGAGACAGTGCGGCACGACATGCTCGACTACGCATTCGAGGTGGAGCATGCGGACAAACACCTCGCCCGCATGCTGGACGATCTGGAGCGACGCGGGCTGCTGGAAAATACCATTGTTATAGCCACCGGCGATCACGGCATGCCCTTCCCCCGGGTGAAAGGCTACACGTATCTGGAGTGCAACCACGTTCCCCTCGCGATCCGCTGGCCGACCGGCATCGCCAAGCCGGGCCGCGTAATCGATGACTTCGTCGATTTCACCGACATCGCGCCAACGGTCCTCGACGTAGCCGGCCTCACGTCGACGTCGACCGGCATGGCGGCGATCACCGGCCGGAGTTGGCGCGAGATTTTCTCGAGCACCGAAAGCGGCCGGGTCGTCGCCGCGCGCGATCACGTGCTCATCGGGAAGGAACGCACCGATGCCGGCCGGCCCAACGACGCCGGCTACCCGATCCGTGGTATCATTCGCGATGGATTTCTCTACCTCAGAAACTACGAACCCTCGCGCTGGCCCGCTGGCAATCCCGAGACCGGCTATCTGGATACCGACGGCAGCCCGACCAAGACGCTGATTCTCGAGCTCGGCCGCCAGAATCGCGCGGACAAATATTGGACGCAAAACTTCGGGATGCGCCCGGACGAGGAGCTCTATGACCTCTCGCGTGACCCGGACTGCGTCCGCAACCTCGCAGCCTCTCCGGAACACCATCAGCGTCGAGCCGCGTTGGAGCGGCAGATGATCGATAAGCTCAAGGCGCAGAACGATCCGCGGATGTTTGGCCAGGGCGAAGTTTTCGATCGCTATCCCATCGCGCAGGACGCCTCGCGCGGTTTCTACGAGCGCTACATGCGCGGCGAAAAGCCGAAAGCTGGCTGGGTCAACGAGAGCGACTTTGAAAAGGAGCCAATCAAATGAAGCCAAAAACATTGTTCCGCGCGCGGCAAGCCGCGCTCTGGGCCATATTCTGCCTCGCCATTCCGGGCGTGCGCGCGAAGCCGAACATTGTATTCATCATCGCCGACGATCTCGGTTGGGCCGATCTCGCGTTTCACGGAGGTAATGCCCCGACGCCGCACCTCGACAAGCTCGCGCGCGAAAGCATCGAATTCACGCAACACTACGCCGCCGCCACGTGCACCCCCACACGTGTCGGTTTCCTGACCGGCCGGTTCTGGAGCCGTTTTGGAATTCTGGCGCCCTACAACAACCGCGCGCTTCCGTGGGACACCGTCACGCTGCCGTCCGCCCTGAAGCGCGTCGGCTACGCCACCGCCCTGTTCGGCAAATGGCACCTCGGGGCAAAACCAGAGTGGGGGCCAAACCATTACGGCTTCGATTACACCTATGGCTCGCTCGGAGGCGGGGTGGGACCTTACAACCATTTCTACAAACAAGGCGATACCGTCGAGACGTGGCACCACAACGGCGACCTGATCACCGAAGAAGGACACGTCACCGATCTGATTGCGAACGAGGCGGTGAAGTGGATCGCGTCGCGGAGGGAAGCGCCATTTTTTCTCTACGTGCCGTTCACCGCCGTGCATTTGCCCGTGAAGGAGCCGCCGTCATGGCTCGACAAGGTGCCAGCAGCGATCGAGGGAGGCGTGGCACGGCATTACGCGGCCAGCGTGATGCACCTCGACGACGCCATCGGCCGAATCATCGCTGCACTGGAAAAATCCGGGAAACGCGAGAACACGCTCCTCGTTTTCACCAGTGACAACGGCGGGAGCACCGCCGAGAACAACGACGTGAAATATCCCGTCGGCGATTACCCATCAGGCAGACTCCCTGGGAACAATCTTCCGCTGCGGGGCGAGAAAACTGATCTTTACGAGGGCGGCATCCGGGTGCCGACGATCATGAGCTGGCCGGGGAAGTTGAAGCCCGGCGCGTTCACGCAGCCAATGCACATTGCCGACTGGATGCCGACGTTCTGCGCCCTCACGGGCTACAAGCCGGAAAAAGATTTAATGTGGGACGGCGTCAACATGTGGCCGGCGATCAGCGGACCGGGCGCACAGCCTGTTGCGCGCACCCTGTATTGGACCACGCCGAGCCACAGCGCCGTACGTGATGGTGATTGGAAATTGATTGTCCCGTCGGGCCGAAACGCCAAGGCGGGCAAAGTGGAGTTGTTCGATCTCGCGAAAGATCCCAACGAGACGACCGACCTTGCCGCGAGCATGCCCGAAAAAGTGGGCGCGCTAAAGCAGAAGCTTGCGGCTGTCGCGAAGGCGGATCGGGACGCAGTGGTCAAGGACTGACGGTGTTGGGTTTTTACACTCACGTCCAACCCGCGCGCCGCAGTCTCCTGGAAAACACCTTTCCCATGAAGAAATCATTCCCGGTTTTGGTCGCCAGCGTTCTCGCGCTCGTTTGCACCGCCGCAACCGCCGCGGCAGCGAACATGAAGCGCCCCAACATTCTCTTCCTGCTCGCCGACGATCAACGTCATGACACGCTGAGCTGCGCCGGGCACGCGATCGTGCAAACGCCGACCATCGATCGCCTCGCCGCCGAGGGCGTGCGCTTCCGGAATGCGTTTGCCACCACGTCCGTCTGCTGGGTCAGTCGCGCGGTCCTCCTTACCGGGCAGTGGGCGCGCACGCATATTCAGCGCGACGCGGTGCCGGTCGTCACGCCGAAGGCGCTCAGCACGATCTATCCCGTGCAGCTCCGCGCGGCGGGCTATCGCACCGGCTATTTCGGGAAATGGCATCTGCAATCGCCCGCGGGATTCAAGCCAGCGGAGCAGTTCGACCAATTCGAGGCGATCGGGCGGAATCCGTATTTCAAGACGCTGCCGGATGGCACCAAGCGCCACGAAACCGATCTCGTCTGCGACCGCGGCATCGAATTCATCCGGACTCAGCCGAAGGACCAGCCGTTCTGCCTGAATCTGTGGTTCAATGCCGCGCATGCGGAGGACAACGACCATCGGCCGGGCATCGGTCTTTATCCCTGGCCGCCATCGGTCGACGGAATGTATGAAGACCGCGCCATTCCTCCGCCGCGCCTCCGCGATCCGGCGATCTATGAACGCCATCCCGAATTCCTGAAACAATCGCTCAATCGTGAGCGCTTCTTCTGGGGTTACGACCCACCCGAGAAATATCAAACCAGCCTCAGGGCATATTTCCGCATGATCAGCGGGATCGATCGCGCCGTTGCGCGGGTGATCGCCGCGCTGGAGGAGGCTTGCCTCGCGGAAAACACGATCATCGTCTACAGCGCCGACAACGGTTATTACCTCGGAGATCGCGGATTTCAGGGCAAATGGTCCCATTACGAGGAATCGCTCCGCGTCCCGCTGATCATC
>JACQWL010000288.1 GCA_016209255.1 Verrucomicrobiota bacterium | reverse complement strand
GCGCAGACGAGGGCTTCGCGGCCGTCGACCGTGGCCGTGCCGGTGCGGAAACCGGCGCCGATCCCGACGCTGGCAACGTCGCGCACGAGCAGCGGTTGCACGGCGCCGGTGAACTTGAGGGGCAGCGCGCCGATTTCCTCCGCGGTGGTCGCGCGGCCGGTCACCCGGATCACGACCTGCTCGGCGCCGATTTCCACGAAACCGCCGCCCGCGTTGCGCATGTTCTCGGAAATGCGGCCGGCGAAGGCGGCCAGGGTCAGTCCGGTTTCGAGCAGGCGGGCGGGATCGGGCTGGACGACGATTTGCTTTTCGTAGCCGCCGCTGGTGTTCACCTCGGCGATGCCGGACGTGCGGCGGAGGGCGGGTTTGACGATCGATTCGTGCAGCAGCCGCAATTCCATCAACTGCTCGCGGCGCGGGGCGGGGCGGTCCCTGGCGTCGGGGGCGTATTCGAGCGTGTAGTAAAAAATCTCGCCGAGCCCGGTGGCGATCGGAGAGAGCCGCGGCGTGAGCCCGGGCGGCAAGTCCTCCGCGGCGGCCTGCAGCCGCTCGCTCACGAGCTGCCGGGCGCGATAGATCTCCGCGCCGTCGGCAAACGTCATCGTGACCTGCGAAAGCCCGACCTTGGACAGCGAGCGGAACTCGACGACCCCGGGCAGGCCGCTGAGCCGGTTCTCGAGGGGAAACGTGACCTGCTGCTCGATTTCCTCCGGCGCGAGCGCGGGCACGGCGGTGTTCACCTGCACCTGGACGTTGGTGATGTCGGGCACGGCATCCATCGGCAGGTGCACCGCCGACCAGGTGCCCACCGCCACGAGCACCGCGGCCGCCAGCAGGACGATGGCGCGCTGGCGGACGGAGAACTCAATGAGGCGCGCCAGCATCGCTCAGCCTCCGCGGGCGCATGCCTGACCCGCCCGCAGGTTGTGCAGCTCCGCCAGCCACAGCGCACGCATGCCCCGGGTCACAACCGTGTCGCCCTCGTAAAGGCCGTTCGTGACGGTGAAGGCGGCGCCGTCGACCGCGCTGACCGTGACGGGTGTGCGCAGGAACCACTCGCCGTTGGCGACGAAAACGAAGTCGCCCTGCACCGTGCGCAAAAGCGCCGCGGCGGGGAGGCGGCCGGAGAATTCGGTCGTGGCCAGTCCGACGAACTCCCGCGCAAACGGCGAAAGCTTGAGACCGTGGCCGGCCTTGTAGACCGCGGCGGGATCGGGCGCGCGGGCAGACCCGGCGGTCGATTCAGCCTGGGAATGGCCGCAACCGGCGAGCAGCAGGGCGGCGGAGAACAGCAACGGGAGGACGAAGATTTTTTTCATGGTCGAACTTCCACGGTTTTGAGATCGAGCCCGGTGAGCAATTGAAGCTGCTGACCTGCGGCGAGGGCTTCGCGTTCGGTGGCGAGCAGGGCGGCGACGGCTTCGAGATACGCGGTCTGAAGCTCGACGTAGGTGGCCAGCGGTACGGCGCCGAGGCGGTAGTGGCGGTCGGCGAGCGCGGCCGACTCGCGAAACCTGGCGACCGAATCCGGCTGCCATTCGGCGAGCGCGGCGGCGCGGGCGGCGAACGCGTGGGCGGCGGCGAGGAGCGTGCGCTCGAGCTCGCGCGCGGCAACCCCCACAGCGGCCTCGGCCTGGCGGCGGCGGGCCTCGGCCGTGTCCACGTTCGCCCGCGAGCGATCGGTGAGTGGCAGCGGCAGCGAAAGCCCGACGCCGGCAGTGGTTTCGCGATCGCCGGCCTTCTCCTGCGAATAAAACGGGCGGACGGTGACGGCAGGGTGGCGTTCGTTCCGCGCGAGCGAGACGACGAGGCCCTGTTGTTCGAGCTCCAGTTTTTTGGCGCGAAACTCGAAGTGGTTCTCGCGCGCGGCCGCGAGGAGCACGTCGGCGGCGGGCGCGGCATTGAAGGTGAGCCGCACGGGAGCGAGCGCGAGATCGGCCTCAGGCGGGGCGCCGCGCAGCTGGTTGAGCTCGACGAGGGCGGCGTGGGCGGCGATGGCGGCATCGGTGGCGCGGCGCTTGAGCGCGATCTCCTGGGCCTCGATCACGCGGGTTTCGAGCTGTGCGGTGAGCCCCGCGGGATCGCGGGCGAGAAAAACTTCGCGGAGCCCCTGATAGCGGGCGGCGACTTCGGCGGTGACAGCCGCTTCCTGGCGGGCGGCGTGCAGGCCGAAGGCGAGGACGCGCGCGCGGGCGGCGAGCGCGGCGCGGAACCGCGCAAGCCCGAGTTCGGCGAGTTCGACCTCGCGATTGGCGATGCTCCGGCGGAGGGCAAGGCGGCCGGGCCATTCGAAGGTCTGGGCGAGCGAGACGGACCAGGCGGCGCCTTCGCCCTCGAGCACGCGCGTGGCGCTGCGAACGCGTTTGCGGCCGGCGTCAACGGACAGCTCGGGATCGGAGCGCGCGACGGCGGTGCGGCGGGCGGCCTTGGCGGCGTCGAGTTCGGCGGCATAGAACGCGACCTCGGGATGGTGCGCGACGACGGACGCGACCAGCGCGTCGAGGTCGAGCGCCGGCGTGGCCGGAGCAGCGGAAGATTCCGCCGCGGGCAGCGCGAGAACGGGAAGAGTGAAAATCAGGATGAGCGAAACGGGCTTCATAAACGAATCGGGATCAGGGTGCGGCGTGAGGCCGCAGGCGCAGGGCGGGCAACGGCGTGCGGAGCGCCGGCAAACGCGACCAACGGACTCGCGCACGAGTCCGCCAACTGAACCGATTCAGGGCGCGCGCGGGGACGGCGCGGCCCGCTCGACGAACTGCCACGTGCGGGCCAGTTCGGGCGGACAGTGCGTTCGCTCCGGCGAAACCGTCGGGACGATGATCGTCTCCGGCGCGATTTCGATCAGACCGCAAAGGCAGGTGAGAAGAACCGGGGCCGGCACAACCAGGTCATCGCCGACCGGCCTGACGAGGTTGGATTCCAACACCGCGCAATTATCGATCGCGCAATGGTTGTCGCCCACAGCGGCGTCTTCCCCAGTGCAGCAGGCGGCGGCGGAGTCAAATGGGTTGCCCGCCTCGAGCGCACAATGCAGCGTCGCCGGCAACCAGAGGGTCAGCAGCAACAGCGAAGTGAACGTGCGGAGTCGGGACACGGATGGAACCGGAAGCCGGTCGCGCGCCGGTGTCAAGACCGGGCGGGGATGGAAAGCTCCAAGATCCAACCTCCAATCTCCAAAGAGATTTCAAGCCAGCAAACACCAACGCGAGGTGATCACGCGCGGATGTTTGTAGTTTGGTGCTTCATGGGAGGCTGGCGCTTGGAATTTGCCGTATTCATTTGCGGGCGTTTTTCGCCGCCGACGGTCGCGACGATTCCGAATGACGGGGCTTTGACGCGGATGAAGTCTCAGTTCTTCGCCGAAAGTGGCCTCACTTCCGCCCACGCGTGCATCACTTCCCTCAGGGATTCCAGATAGCTCAACTGCACGGCGGCCCAGTCGCGCCGGACAGGGAGGATGTCGGCCAGACTGATGTCGCCGGCGGCATAGCGTGCTTCGGCGCCTCTCCGAACCGTGTCGGCCTTCGCGAGAATTTCGGTCTTCAACGTGCGGCTGTTCGCCAGCGCGGTGCTTAGTCGCAGGTGGGACTGGCGCAGCCGCGTGGTCAGTTCGTTTTGGGTCATGCGCGACCGGGCTTCGGCGGCGGCCACTTCGGCGCGAGCTTCGCGGAGCCGGCCTTGGTTCCGGTTGAACAGGGGCAGCGGAATGCTCATGCCCACGTCGAAAGCGTTCTCTTTGCTGGCCTCCAAGCGACGATAGAGGAAATCCACTTTCACGTCGGGAATCCGCTCAGCTTTGGCCAGGTCCACCCGGGCGTTTCGGGCGCGGACGTCGGCATCGGCCAGCGCAATTTCAGGGTGGGCCGGGAGGTTCGCGGCGAGGGTTTCCAGAGTCGGAATCTCGAATGCTGCCTCCAGCGTCCCGGCGAGCGACTTCACCGACAAGGCGGCGTCGCCGATGGCCGCGGCCAGCTCGACCAGCGATTGTTGGTGCAGAGATCCGGCGCGGCTTGCTTCGACCTTGGCGCGGGCGAGTTCCATTTCCACGCGCGCCAGGTCTTCGCGCAAGGCGTCCCCGGCCTCCACGCGGGCTCGCGTGGTGGCCGCGGCTTTCTCGGCGTTCTGCTGAATCTCAGTCTGGGCCTGGTAAGCTTTTTCCTGATAGAGCGTCGTGGCAAAGGCGCTGTGGACGCGCCGGCGAATCTCGCGCTGTTTGACTTCGAGCCCCCGAGCGCGGACTTCGCGCTCGAGCAGTTCGGCCTGCCGCGCTTTGCTGAGGCGGCGGCCTAGCGGCACGGTTTGCGAAAGGCCGACGGGGAATTCTGCCTCGCCGGTCGGATCACGAAACCGGGCCGATTCCATGCGGGCGATGGCGTCGGGGTTTGGGAACAAGCCCGCCTGCTGGGCCCGGCCGTCGGCGGCGTCGACCCTCGCTTTGGCTTCGGCCAGTTCGGGCTGGAGGCTTTCGGCCATCTCCAAGGCTTGGTCGAGCGTGAGTGATTCAAGTTGAGTCGCGGCGAAAGTCGGCAGTAACACCAGTGCACCGGCTGACCACAAGGTAACAATCCAAGATTTCATAGCTGTTCCTTTTTCTCTGCGGTTGAACTCTGCGTAAGCATCTGTTTCATGGCTGCAAGTTAGCAGGTTTCGCGTTTTGGTTCCCGGTTGAAAACGGAGTCATATCAATCCACTTCCACCGGCCGCCCGCAGCGCAGGTAGAGCGCCGGGACGACAATCATGTTCAACAGCATCGAACTCAGCAGGCCGAACAGGATGACAATGGCCATCGGGGTCTGAATCTCGCTGCCCGGCTTGTCTCCGCCAAGCGCGAGCGGAATCAGCGCCAGACCCGCGGCCAGCGCCGTCATCAGAATTGGCGCCAGCCGCTCCATCGCGCCGCGGTAGACCGCCTCCCGGAAGTCCGCCACGACTTCGTGTTCCTCCAGGTGTTTGATGTGCGCCACCAGCATGATGCCGTTGCGCGTGGCAATGCCGAATACCGTGATGAAGCCGATGAGCGAAGCCACACTCAGCACGCCGCCCGACACGAACACCCCGACCACGCCACCAATGAGCGCCAGGGGCAGGTTGAGCATGATGAGCGCCGTATCTCGGGCGGAACCGAACGCCAGGTGCAGCAGGAAGCCAATGCCGATGACTACCGCGATGCCCAGCAACGCGATGATCCGGCCCGCCTCCGCCGCGCTCTCAAACTGGCCGCCATAATCCGCCCGGTATCCCGGCATCCCGGCCACGAGGGGATCCACCACCTGCTTGCAGTCATTCACGACCGAAGTGACATCGCGCCCAGCCACGTTGCACATAACCACGATTTTACGTTCCACCTGCTCGCGGCTGATATAGTTGGGGCCGGTTTCCTTGCGGATCTCCGCCAAACTCCTGAGCGGCACTTTCGCGCCGCTCCGCGTATCCACTGGCAATTCTCCGATGTCCTCAAGGCGCCAGCCCTCGGGTTCGGTCAAACGCACAACCAGATCGAAGGAGTTGCGGCCTTCAAGAACCCGGGAGACGGTCACGCCCTTGACCGCCGCCTCCATCGTCAGCGCCACATCCCGCACCGTCAGTCCGTGACGGGCGATGGCATTACGGTCAAAGTGCGCCCGGAGGATGGGCACATCGGTTTGCTGTTCGATGGACAAATCCACCACGCCCGGCACGGCTTCCATTTCCTTGCGGGCGCGGCTGGCCAGCAGACGAAGCTGATACAAATTGTCGCCGAAGATTTTCACGGCCACGTTGGCCCGGGTGCCGGACAGCATGTGGTCAATGCGGTGCGAAATCGGCTGACCGATGATGACGTTCATTCCCGGAATCAGGGAGAAATCCCGGCGTAGAGCATCCAGGAATTCATTTTTGCTCCGCTTCTGCATCTTCAAGGACACGTCGATCTCCGCCGACTCGACGCCTTGGGCGTGTTCGTCCAGCTCTGCCCGGCCCTGGCGTCGGGCGACGCCGGTCACTTCTGGATGCGCCAGCAACGTCCGCTCGATGAGGATGCCATACTCGTTAGCCTGGTCGAGCGACGTGCCGGGCAGGGTGACCGCACTCAACGTAAGCGTGCCTTCGTTGAACTCCGGCAGGAACGAGCGACCCATGAAGAGAGTCGAGCCCAGGGCCAGCAAAAGCGCCGCGGCGGCGGGGAGCGTCACCCGCCACGGGTGAGCCAGTGCCGGCGTCAGAATCTTCGCGTAGTGCGATTTCAACCAGGTCACCGTCTGCGGCTCGGTGCCTTCCTGCACGGCGCGGCAGCGCGGCAGGAGCAAGTGGCACAGCACCGGCGACACGGTCAGGGCCACCAGCAACGACGCGCCCAAGGACACGATATACGCCAGGCCCAGCGGCTTGAGCAGCCGCCCCTCGACCCCGCTCAGGAAAAAAATCGGCAGAAAGACCAACCCGATGATCAACGTGGCGAAGACGATGGATTTTTGAATCTCGATGCTGGCGTCGAAGATGACTTGCATCGTCCTCTTGCGTTTCTCCTCCGGATGCAGGCTGTTCACGCGCAACCGTCGGAAAACGTTCTCGACGAGAATCACCGCGTCATCCACCAGCGCCCCAATCGCGATGGCCATGCCGCCCAGTGTCATGGTGTTGATGGTCGCCCCGAACGATTTCATCACCAGCACCGTCACCACCAGCGAGAGAGGAATCGCGGTGAGCGTGATGAAGGTGGCGCGGACGTTGGCCAGGAATATCAGCACGATGGCGACCACGAGCAAACCGCCGTCACGCAGCGCGCCTTGCACGTTGTGGATGGCAATCTGAATGAAGTCCGCCTGCCGGAAGATGCGTTTGTCTATCTGCATTCCCGCCGGCAGCTTTGCCGCAATGTCATCGAGCACCGCGTCGAGTTCCTTGGTCAGCGTGAGCGTGTTGGCCCCCGGCTGCTTCTGGATGCCAAGAATCACCGCCGGCTTCCCGCGCGTGGAGCCTTCGCCGCGCTTCGGCTCCTCACCGATGACAACGACGCCGAGGTCGGCGACTTTCGTGGGAATGCCATTTGTCGCCATGACGACGGTTTCGCCGATGTCTTCCAGCGAACGCACGCGGCCAACGCCGGTGATCAGCCATTCGGAACTGCGTTCATTGATGAAGCCAGCCGAGACGTTCTCGTTGCCTTCCGCCAACGCCCGCGTCACCTGGTTGAGCGAAAGGCCGAAAGCTTGCAGCTTGGCCGGAGAAAGCACGACCTGGAACTGTTTCACCCCGCCGCCGATTGGCGTTACTTGCGACACGCCGGGCACCGACAGAAGGCGCCGGCGGATCACCGTGTCCGCGGTGGTACGGAGTTCGATGGGTGAGTGCTTGTCCGAGGTGAGCGAGATGAACAGGATTTCGCCCATGATGGACGACACCGGCGCGAGCACCGGCCGGTCCACCTCCGGCGGCAATTCGCCCGCGGCCACGTTCACTTTCTCGCTGACGATTTGCCGGGCGGCATAGATGTCCGTGCCCCAGCCGAATTCTATCCAGACGATGGACAATCCCACCGCCGTGGCCGAGCGCACGCGTCGCACGCCCGACGCGCCGTTGACCGCTGCCTCGATGGGGAACGTGACCTGGCTTTCGACCTCGCTCGGAGCCATGCCACGAGCTTCGGTGATGACAGTCACAGTGGGTGCCGTGAGGTCCGGGAACACGTCCACCGGCATCTTGAGGGCGGTGTAACCGCCGATGACGAGCAGCAGGCCAGCCATCACGAGGACCGCCGCGCGGTTGCGCAGCGACCAACTAATCAGGGCGTCAATCATGGCTGGCTCCTAGTGAACGTGGCCGTGGGCCGGGATGGCCGAGGACACCGAAGCGAGCCGGACGGCATACGCGCCTTTGGTGACAACCCGCTCACCTTCCGCGATACCCGACAGGATTTGCACCCAATTTCCGTCCCGAATGCCGAGCGTGAGGTCGCGCTTTTGGAACGTCTCACCGCCTACCTGGACGAAGGCAATGGGCCGCCCGTCTTCCTCGACGATGGCCGCGCTCGGGATGGCCAGCGTATTCTCGGCCCGGGCGGACTCGACGAAGAGGTTCACCGACTGCCCCACCCTAAAGCGGTTTTCGGGATTTCTTGCTTCATAAACCAGCGGCACCGTGCGCGTCGCGGCATCCACTTGAATGCCCACGAACACGAGACGGCCCGCTCCCGCGCCGGTGATCGGAATGAGTTGGCCGGTTTCACCCGGCACTTCGCAACTCGCCGCTTTGGTTGTGCCAAGGCGCTTGACGCTTGCTTCGGGGACGCGCGCTTCGATGAACACGCTGGCGGCATTGAGCACCGTGAACATTGCCTTTTCCGCCGCGACGTATTCTCCGACCGCGGCACCGGACTGGCTGATGATCATTCCCGCAATCGGGGATCGCAGTTCGATGGCGGGTTGGCTGGCGGCACCGTTCTGGCCGCCCGGATTCGCGCTGGCTTGGCGGTAAGTGGATTGCAGCGCCACCGCCGCGTCGTACCTGGCTTGCGCGGTCTTGAGCGCGAACTCGGCTTCCTGCAGCTCGCGCCCTGACTTGGCGTCGGCTTTGGCGAGCATCTCAATCCGCTTAAACGCCAGGTTGGCCTGTTCGAGCGCGAGCCTGGCGCGGACAACTTCGCCTTCCGCTTCCACGAAGCGCGCGCCGATTTCGGAGAACGACGGCTGGATGAGCGCCAGCACCTGTCCGGCCTCCACCGTCTCGCCCACCAACGGCATGGCCTTCCCCGCCGGCAGCACGAGCCGTCCCGCAACCGGCGGCGGCACCTGAGCCAGCGAGCCCGGACGCGCTGCCACCAACGCCGGCAGGCGCAATTGCTCGACGAGCTTCCGCTTCGTGACCGTTTCGGTGCCGGCCAGGACTTGCCATTGCTGTTCCTTCAGGAAGCTGATGCCTTCGGGCGCCTCCGGCGCTGCTGCATGCTCGGTTTCGTGGGCGTTGGCGAAGACCCTTACTTGCGGGAAAGCGATGGCCTTCTCCCCGTCGTTCGTCGGCACGACGAGGGCCACTCTCCATTCCCCCGCTTTGGGGAACGTGAGCATGGCTTCGTAGATGCCCGGTCGCGTAGGCGCCCTCTCCACCTGATCGATGGGCGCGTCCTGGCCAAGCTTCATTTGAAACCGCACCGGCCCTTCCCGCCGAGGCTCGAGCGTCTTCAAGTCCGTGACGTGCGTGACAAACTTCGTGGGGGTGCCCGCCACGACGAGCCGATGTTCCGCGAAGACTTCGTGGCGCTCACCAAACGCGGTGATTTGCGCCGTCTTGACCTCGCCACTATGGGCGTGGCTGTCGTCCCTGCCTTTGCACCCTGACAATACGACCAGACCAACGCAGGCCGCCAAGCCCGCCCCCGCTGTTCCCAACTGACCAAATGGATTTCGCTTCATACAAACAAACTGACCACCGACATGGATTTTGCCCCAAAAAACAGGCGCCCGGATCGAAACGATATTCCGCCCGTGAGGAGTTCAGGCAGAAACGGGCCAAGCGCGTCAACGAAGGGCGCGCAGAACCGGCAGAAGGGTCAGGCGAGCGGGGGAGCTCGGGGCTGCGAGGGGCCGAGCGCAATCTTGCCCGGTGGATTCTGACGCTCTGTGAGGAAAAGCCTGAAACAAGGTTGCGACTGAGGTTGAGGAACACGTGTGTCCACCGCGACCAGGTCGAGAGCGACAAAGCACGACACCGTTTGCAGCGTCAGCTGGATGGAGTGGTCCGCCGCGAGGTGCGCAAGATGGTTGTCGCCGTGGCCATCGTTCGCCTCGAGGCCGCATTCCTTGTAACTCTGTTCGACGCCGAGGGAGGCGAGCAGGTCGTCCAGATGCGCTTCGGTGGCGAGATGGAAGGGAACATAGCTGACGTGGAAGCCAATCAACAACGCCATGAAAGCCCGCCGCCACCGAGAGCCGGCGGTCGCCGGCAATGAAACGGGGTTGTTGTCGTATGTTCCAGTCATTCAGTCCAGAGGGTCGCCACTGGACGGCGGCTTGCGTAATTGCTTTCCATCGACTGTCAAACTTTCCGCAACTTTCTTTCCATCAGGCCGCAGGCGCACGACGGCGCGAAACTACCGCCACCAACTCGAGGTGATCACGCGCGGATGCTTGGTGCCTCATTGGAGGTTGGAGCTTGGAATATGGCGCTTTCACTCACGCTCGTTGCCCTTGGGGAAATTGAAGGCGACGGCGGTGAAGGCGGTGCCTTTGATCGTGAGCGCGGAGAGCACGGCGTCGAAGGCGGGCGTGGTCTTCAGCCAGTCGGCCTGGGCATCAAACTGCGATGTGTCGCCGACGGTTTCGCCCGTGGCGGGATTCACGACGGCGCGGAAAGCGAGCGGACGTTTTTCACCGCCGACCGTCGCGACGATTTCGAACGAGGGGGCGGGCACGCGGATGAAGTTCTCCATTTCGCCGTCGAGGACGTAGGCCGTGAGCTTGCCGGCGGGTGCGTCGAGCACGAGTTCGAGGTGATAAACCTCGGCGCCGAGCACGATCGCCGTGCCACCGTGCGGGGCGCGGTGTTCATGCTTGCGGGCGGCGACGGTTGGGGAGGCAGCGTGATCGTGGTCGGGCTGCTTCGAGCACGCGGCGAGCGTGGCGAGGAGCAGCGACGCGAAAATGAAATGGAGCAGCGGCTTCATGACCGGAAGGCTAACCACGCTGTGAAGGCGCTGAAAAGCGAAAGCCGCGCCATCCAGTCAATTCTTCCCGTGCGCGGGGCGCTGCCAAGCCGAAGAAATACAGTTGGCTCGAGGTGGCAACGCGACCTCCGGGCGCGTTTCGCCAGCGGGCGCGGCCAGTCGGCGCCCCGCCGCCTTCGCCAAGGCTTCGGCGCGCCACGAGTCCCTCGCCGCGTCGTAGCCCGTAGGGCGAAGACGGGAGGTCGCCGACCCACCTATTGGTGATCGCCGGTTCACGCTCAAAGCGGAGGTCGACGGCATCGTGAAGGCTAAGCGGGCGGTTTGCGGCCCTGGTTCCGGACCAGTTCGGACATTGCCACTGCGTCCGCGTCTGTCTCTTCAAGGAGGCCATCCGCGACGCCCTCGCGGTCCGCGGGCGGCCGATTCTGGCTGACCTTCCATTTGCCGATCAACCTGCCAACCGGAATCTCGATGCCGACAATCGCGGCGACCTGCCTGGCAATGAAGTCGGCCGGCGCATCGGAGATATTCCAGGGCGCGGCCCGGTGCGCCTCGAAGCGTTGCGTGAGCCTCTCGACCATGGCGCGGACCCAGGCGGGATCGTCGATGATGCGCAGTGGACCGGAGGCATGGACCACGCAATAATTCCACGTGGGCACGACTTTGCCGCTCTCCTTTTTTGTCTCATACCACGTGGGCGTGATGTAAGCCTGCGGCCCTTGAAAAATCACCAGCGCATCGACCTCGCGGGAGAAATCCTGCCAGACCGGATTGGCGCGCGCGACATGGGCCCGCAGGGTGCCGAACGGCGCCGGCGCGGGCGCGAGCTCGAATGGAAGGTGGTTCGCATTGAGCCCGGTCGAACCGAGCGTCACCAGCGTGCCGAGCGGATGCGCGGCGATCAGCGCGCGCAGGATCTCGGGGCGCGACTCTTCGAAATGGGCGGGGACGTACATGACGGGACGATTGAGATGGATTGTCGCGTCGTCGCGCGCCGCGCAATGGCAGAAGGGGAGCACCATCGCGATCGCGGGGCAGCGGAAGCGCTTCCTCTTCTGCTGTGAATCCGATGGTCGCGAGCATTGGCTTGTATCGCTCGGCGGGCGGGTGCGTGCGAATCCGGCTTCGGGACGCCTTCCGGCAAGTGTCACGTATTAAGTGACACTATAATTTGCTGCACTGCGGATCGTGTACTGTAGTGTCACTTAATACGTGACACTTACGCTGGGACCGGGCGGATCTCGCGAGGTGACGGCGATGTGGAACGGCGCCGCCGACGCAGCGCCCGCCACGGCGATTCAATAGGGAAGGGCGCGCACCGTCGCCTCTGACCGTCCGAGGCGTCGACCTGAGCCGTAACGATTCAGTTGGCACGAGGTGGAACGCGACCTCCGGGCGCGTTTTTCCCTCGGACGCGGCTTCAACGGCGCCCGGAGGTCGCCGTCCACCTTTCAGTTCTCGTCCTTACGAATGAAAAGTGCGTTCGACTGAATTGTTACGGCT
>JACQWL010000293.1 GCA_016209255.1 Verrucomicrobiota bacterium | reverse complement strand
GAACAGCAAATGATCGTAGCCCGTCCAGATGTGCCCCACGCCGAGGCGGACGAAGCCCCAGAAGGTCGGCGGTGCTTCTGCCGGCGCATTGGCGGCCGCGCCCTTCGTAGCTTCAGCGGAGAAGGGCACCTCCAGCGAATCGTCTTTCGCGCTCAGCAACCTCTTCGCCACGGTCATCCCCTGGGCGTCGGCAATGATCACAAACTGCTGCGCATCCGCCGGCGCAAATCCTGCGACCAGCTCAATTGCATCCGCGCGGACGTGCCCCTGCACTGTGCTGATGCCCGCGTCGTGCGCCTGCGCCACGGCGCACACGTCCAACACGAGCACAAGCGCTGCACGCCAACCGTTCAAGTTGCGGCGATCTTTTCGCGCCACTGCCGCCACGCGCGTGCGCCGAGCCACAGCAGGCCGGTGCAGCCCGACCGGCTTGAAATGCACTCGTGCCGCGTGCCGGCCGCCGCCTCGTAGAAGTCTCCGGCGTCGAGTTGCCGGCCGGCCATCGCCAAATCGCCGGTCAAGACGAGCCCGCGCTCGTCCGCCGTGTGATCGTGGTCGGGAAACACCGCACCGGGCTCCATCTCCACATAGACGAGCGCGGTGTCGCGCGCCGCGTCGACCGTCACCACCCGCATGCGCACGCCCGGGAAAGGCAACGCCACCCAGCCTTCGTCCGACGCCACCGCCGCAAACCGCCAGCCCGCCCCTGGCGGGCGTGGTTCCGTCCGCTTCGCGGCGCACGCGCGCGCGAGAAGCACGGCCTTCACGCGCGGCGAAGGTCCGCGCGGCGCGGGCACGGCCAGGGCGAGGAACGCGGCAGGTTCCTCGAGCGGATCAAACACGTCGGCGGTCGCGGGCCGCGGGAAGGGAAATTCTTTCTCGCTCATGGGTGGTCAGGAGTTTTGCGTCGCCTGCATTCGGGTGAGCGCCGGTTTCAGTTTCAACAAGCCGCGGCGGATGCGCGCCTTCACGGTGCCGACCGGCGCGCCGAGCGCCGCGGCGATTTCGCCGTGCGTCAGTCCGTCGAAGAACGCCAGCGCGATGGCGCAGCGTTCGGCGGCACCGAGTTTCGCGAGGCTGGCGCGGACCTCGGCGCTGCGTTCGCCCGCGCTCAGGGACTCGACCGCGAGCGGCGACGCAAACTCATCCGCGTCACCTGCCCGCTGCACCTCGGCGATTCGCTGCAGGTGGCGCGCGTTGGCCCGCAGCCGGTCGATGGCCTTGCGCCGCGCGATGGTCACGATCCAACAGAACGGCGAGCCCAGCTCGGCCCGATAATCCGGGGCGCGTTCCCAGACCTGCCAGAACGCCTCCTGCAAAACCTCCTCGGCCTCGGCGCGCGACCGCACGATCCGCAACACCAGCGCAAACAGCGGCCGCGCCATCCGGTCGTAGAGCGCGGCGAACGCCGCCTCGTCCCGGCGCGCGACGGCGAGCAGCAGCGAGAGGTCGTCGGGCGCGGGCGATTCCATGCACCGGGGATTCATGGGACTCCCTCCCGGAGACCGCACGCAAAAAACCATCCGAGGCGCGCGAAAAAAATGCATCCGCGCGGCAAAGTCCGGCGAACTCTACGGTGGGCAGAGGTGATTCCGGGCGCTCACGGCCTCCCCGGCGGGACCGGCGTGGCCGGTGCCGGTGCAGGGTGTGCGGTGGTCGTGGTCGATGTGCCGATCGAGATGGATTGGCTCAACGTGCCAGCGGGACCACCACCGATGACGATGGTCTGGGTCGTGCCGCCGCTCGTGCTGGTGCGTGTGCCTGGCGGCATCACGGGATACACGCTGCTGCTGCTCAAGCCGCCCATGCCTACGGGCGCGTCCTTGGGGTTGGTCGAAAAGGCCATGCCGCTTTTCAAAAAACCCAGCCACTGCGCCCGCGGAGCGTAGGCCTCGGCGGCCTCGGCGCCGAGCGTGGCCGCCACTTGTCCCTGCGCCCGCTCCGCCAGCGCCTGGATTTGCGTGCGGCGATCCTGCGGGCTGAGGCTGGCGTTGGCCTGGATGCGCTGCGACTCGGCCGCGTAGCTGTCGCGGGTGGCGAGCACGGTGTTGGCGGCGGCTGGCGAAAGATTCAGGCGCGACGTGAGCGAGGCGAGGGCTTGATACTCCTGGTCACTGGCACGTTTGAACGCGGCGTATTTGTCCTCGCCGAGCGCCACCCGGATTTGCTCCTGAAGCTGGCGGTCGGCATCGCTGCGCTGGCGGAAATATTCCTGGTTGGTCCGGTTCCCCATCAAGTCATCCATCGGAAATTTCGCATCAAACGCCTTTTGCAGGGTGAAGATCTTCCGGTAATCGTCCTCGGTCTCGATGGCGTTGCCATAGCGGCTGCGAATCATGTCGGCCGTGCGCGAGGCGCGGAGCTCATATTGTTCGAACTCCTCGGGCGAAAGCAGCGCGGCGATGTCCTTTTCCTGCTCGTCGCGCAGGAGCTTCAGTTTGGCGCGATCGGAGGGAAGCGGAACGCCGTTGGTATCGCGGATGACCTCGGCCTGCAGTTCGCCATAGTCCTGCAGGATACGGCTCAGTTGCTCCTGCTTCGAGCCCGGGAGAAAATTGAAACGCGAATTGCCGATGAAACCGGACGTGGCTTCAGGACCGAAGGCCGTCCGCATGGCATCGGAGAAATCGCGCCGCGTGCGGCTCATTTCCGCCATCTCCTCGCGCGACGGAATTCCCATAACTCCACTGCGCTGCCAGTAGCGCTGGTCGGGGCTGGTTTTGGCCGGCATCGCCTTGGTGGCGGCCTGGAGTTTTCGAAAAGCCCGGATCGCGGCGAGCTCCTGCGCGGTCGGTGGGGCGTCGCCGGCGACGGCCACGGAAGAGCCAGCCGCGGACGCGCCCGCGGAGGTCACTGCGGATTGCGCGGGCTTGGATCCGGAAACCGGCGTCGCGGATTTCTCCGCCGGAGCCGGCCGAAGTAAAAGTGTGCCGAGGAACGCGGCGCTGGCTGCGAACGAGAGCACAAGGAGGAGCTGGAGTTTCTTCATGGAGGTCGCGGGACCAGTGGTGAGAGGACGGGTCAGGTGGTTAGTCTTGCCCGCGTCCTCCGGGAGAAGATTTTTGCGGAAAGGAGAATTTCTACCCCGCGCGCGGCGAATGGCAAAGCATTCCTGCTGGTGACGCCGGGCTCACTTGAGCTGGAGATTTCTCCAGAGCGCGTTGCCGGCGATCCGGTTGGGAACAAACACGCGCTGGTAGAGCCGTAGCGTGACTTCGCGTCCGGCAAATTCCTTCAGGTCGAGGTCGAGCGTCCGCCACTCGCGTCCGGCGGCGCTTGCGCTGACAACATCCTTGAGGAGCAGTTTGTTGTCGGCGTAGACGGACAGCTCCCAGGCGCGGCCCGGTTCGCTCCCGGCTTCGAACGTGAGCCGCGACCCGGCGCCGGGTTTCACGGTGCGGCGCAGGAGGCAGGCGCGGACTTCGTCTCGCGGGTAGGTGGCGAGGATGTCGCCCTGCAGGTGGGTGATGCCACGGATACCGGCCATGCCGCCGCCGGCACCGCCGAAGCCGGCGCGCTCGAGCGTCCAGTCGGGATTCCAGGTGCGCGCAAGGTCGCCGAGGACGAAGCGTTCGGCCGGTTGCGTGACGACGGCCGATCCGGGAAGGCGCAAGGTGTCGCCCTCGAGCGTGGCGCGTTCGGCGAGGAGAATTTTTTCGCCGATGGCGGCGGTGCGGCGCGCGAGGCCGGAGATGCTCTCATCGACGGGCGGCGTGAACTCCTTCACGGTGCCCATGCCTTTGCCGACGATGCGGTCGTTGAGCTGCGCGACCAACGCGGCCGGGAGCGCCTTCATGCCGTGCATTGCGCCGATCACGGAGGCGGCGTTGGCGCCGTTGCAGTCGGCGTCGGTGAAGTCGGCAGCGCGGGCGATGAGATTCAGCGTGGTCCAGAAATCGCCGCGGCCGAACCACAGGCCGGCGGCCACGATGCCGCCGTTGGCCACGGCGTTGTTGGTCGCGGGATATTCGACGTGCCAGCGATCCTCGATGGCGGTGACGATTTCCTCGAAGAACTTGCCGGCGTCGGCGAGCGCGATGACCAGCTCGATGCTCTGGCGGTAGGGCGAGCTGGGATGGAGGATTCTGACGGCCTGACGGATCACGGCCTGCGGGTCCTGGATGGTGAAACCGAGGCTGATCGTGACGGCGGTGAAGACGGCGCCGTCCGTGCCCTCGGCGTAGCCGTTGATGTGGCCGAACTCGCGCGCCAGGCGGCCGGCGACATTGGGCTGGCCGGGCGCGAGCGCGCCGTAGAGGTCGCTGCTGAACTGCGGGCCGAGCGTAAACCAGAGTTTGTTGTAGCGCGGGTGGCCGCAGTCCGGGGCGGTGATGCCCTTTTCGAGGTTGAGTCGCGCCTGTTCGCTCGAGCCCCAGGAGCCGCAGCGGTTCTCGAGCCATTGCTGACCGAGTTGCCCGACCGTGAGCCCGATGCCGTGTTTCTCGAAGGCACGCACGGCGCACATCTCGTAGTACCAGTCGTCGTCGACGGGCGCGAACGTGGCGGGTTTTCCCGCCCAGAGCATCGGCAGTCGGTCGATCGGCACCACCGAGGCGGTTTTGTGCTCGAACGGCATGGCGACGAGCACAGCGATGATCTGGCCGGTCCAGATCGCTTGCACGCGATCAACATAGTCGGCGCGCGTGAGGGCGACTTGAGCGGGAAGGGACGGGACGGCGAGCGCCGCCATTACGGCGACGAGGGCGGTTTTCTTCATGGCATGGGGAAGGTAGCGTTCATGGGCGAAGCGGCGCATCGGACCCGGGATGACGAGAATCGCACGCGAGTGCAACACGTCCGCGATGCCGATCTGCTAATCGGTGGGACTTCCCGTATCCGCGGCGCAGATCGACCGTCGTCCTCGGGAAGGTCGGCGCTCGTCATAGAGCGCCGCTACAGGAAACCCTCCACTCGAATCTTGGATGGGTTGACCTCCGCACGGCGCACCACCAGCGTTGCCGGCCGGACCGTCACCTTCCGAGAACTCACGCCTTCATGACAGCGGAGACCATCCTATGAAAATCGAGCGACGGGAATTCGTGAAAGGCAGCGCCGCGCTCGGCGCCCTCGCTGCGGCCGCACCAATGACGGCGCTCGCTCCGCTGCGCGCGGCCGAGCCAAGTGCGCCGCGCAGATCCATCGGCATCCAGGTCGGCGCCGTGTCCTTCGTCGACGAAGGCACCGATGCGGTGCTCGACCTCTTGCAGGAGCGCGGCGCCGTGGACACGATCTACCTGACGACCTTCACCTATGGTCGCGGACTTGCCGGCCGGCAGATTCCGGGCCAGCCGTTCCCCGACCACGGCGCGCAGGTATCGGACGAGAAGACCTTCCACGGCGGCAACTACGCGACTCCGCATCCGGAGTATTATCGGGACACCGTGCTGACGCAGACGCGCGCTCCCGATCACGGCGACCTCGACATTGTCGCCCAGGTGCTGCCAGCGGCGCGGAAGCGCGGAATGCGCGTCTTCTGCTCGATCGAAGACGTGTTCCGCTCGCAGGTCCCCGGCGTGGCGGAAGTCGCCGAGGTCGACCTCCAAGGCCGGAAAACCGGCACCCTCTGCCTGTGCCATCCCGGCGTGCGCGCGTTCTGGACCGGCCTCGCGACGGACCTCTGCAAATCCTACGAAATCGACGGCATCCTCTTCTTCAACGAGCGCAACGGGCCGCTCTTGAACGCACTCGGCGCGAGTCACTCCCAAAGCATCGCCTCGTCCCGCGTCACCTGCTTCTGCGAGCATCACCGGCGCGCGGCGAAGGAGCGTGGGGTTGACTTCGAGCGCGCCCGGCTGGGTTACCAGAAGCTCGACCAGTTCATCCAGGCGGCGCTCAAGGGCCAGCGGCCGGGCGACGGCTACTTCGTCGAGTTCTGGCGGCTGCTGGTCGAATGGCCCGAAATCATCGCGTGGGATCGGCTGTTCGACGCCGCCAAGCACGAGGTCCTGGCCGAGGTCAACGCGGCCGTGAAACGCGTGCGGCCCGGGCTGCAAGTGGGCTTCCATATCGAGCACGTCAACTCGTTCAATCCCATCTTCCGTGCCACGCGCAGCTACGCCGACCTCGCGACCAAAGCCGACTTCCTGAAGGTGGTGGCGTACAACAATTGCGGCGGCGAGCGTTACGCCAACTTCATCCGCAACGTCGGCTCGACGGTGTTTCGCGATGTCCCGAAGGAGGAGTTGCTGCGGTTCAACAATCACCTGCTGAACTACGGCGGCGAGGCGCGGCTCGACGAACTGGCCACGACCGGGCTTTCCGCCGATTACGTGGCTCGCGAGACCCAGCGTGCGCTGGCCGGCGTGGGTGGCCGGTGCCGGGTGCTTCCCGGAATCGACATCGGCATCCCGACCGGCAAGAGCAGCCGCAAGGCCTCGCCCGACGACACGTACGCCGCCGTGGCCGCCGCGTTGAAGGCCGGCGCCGACGGGCTGATTCTTTCGCGCAAGTACTCCGAGATGCGGCTCGCCAATCTGGGCGCCGCCGGGCGGGCGGCGCGCGCTGCGATTGGCCGGTAGAACGAGGATTTTGGCCCGAGACATCCCTCCAGCCGTGCGCTCCCCATGAGTTCAACCACCGTTGTATTTCCAATTCGCCTTCAAGTTGAGACTAACCACTCGTTGCAGAATTCGCTTTGTAGGGGCGCCGCTCGTCGGCGCCCGCGGGCGTCGTCAAGCGACGCCCCTACAAGAACCGTCTCATCTGGAATGCAAACTGGAATGAGCCGCCGCGAATTTCTGAGGGCCTCTGGCGTCGTGAGTGCGACCGTCGCTCTCGGGAAAATTCCGGGCTTCGAGCTCCGCGCCGCCGAGTCGTCCGTTGGTGCCGCGCCCGCCCCGAGCTGGGTGGACAAGCCGATGCGCTGGGCCCAGCTCACCCTGGTCGAAGATGACCCGGGCAAGTTCGATCCGCAGTTCTGGCTCGATTACTTCAAACGCACCCGCTCCGACGCGGTCTGCCTCAGCGCGGGCGGCTGCGTGGCTTATTACCCGACGAAGGTTCCGTATCACCATCGCAGCGCGTGGCTGGGCGGGCGCGATGTGCTGGGCGAACTCGTCGCGGGTTGCCGCAAACTGGGGATGGTCGTCATCGGCCGCACCGATCCGCACGCGACCTACGACGACGTGCAGGCCGCGCATCCCGATTGGATCGCGGTGGACGCCGCCGGCAAGCCGCGCCGGCACTGGGCGTCACCGGAGATGTGGGTGACGTGCGGGCTCGGCCCCTACAACTTCACGTTTATGACCGAGGTGAAACGGGAGATCATGTCGCGCTACCGGGTGGACGGCATTTTCATCAACCGCTGGGACGGGTCCGGGATGTGTTACTGCGAGCATTGCCGCACGAACTTCCGCGCGGCGTCGGGGCATGAACTGCCCCGCACCAACGATCCGCAGAATCCGGCGCGACGCGCTTACCTATTGTGGCACCAGCAACGGCTCTTTGATTTGTGGCGCCTCTGGGACACCGAAGTGCGCAAGATCAATCCCGACTCGTGCGTCATCCCGAACACGGGCGGGGGCGCGACCAGTGGGCTGGACATGCAGCGGATCGGCGAACTCGCGCCCACGTTGATGGCGGACCGGCAGGCGCGGCGCGGGCTGACCGTTCCATGGGCCAACGGAAAAAACGGCAAGGAATTCCGCGCCACGATGGGCCGCAAACCCATCGTTGGCATTTTCAGCGTCGGCGTCGAGGAACCGTATCGCTGGAAGGACAGCGTGCAGAACGAGGCGGAGTTTCGCCTCTGGGCGGCCGACGGTGTCGCGAACGGCCTGCGCCCGTGGTTCACCAAGTTCTCCGGTGTGTTGCACGACGAACGGTGGCTCCAGCCGGTGGAAGACCTCTACCGCCGTTACGCCGCTTGGGAGAAATATCTGCGGAACGAATACCCGCTCGCGCGCGTTGGCCTCGTGTATTCACAGCAGACCGCGTGGTTCCACGGCGGGAGAACCGAGGACCACACCCT
>JACQWL010000292.1 GCA_016209255.1 Verrucomicrobiota bacterium | reverse complement strand
GTAGGAGCCTGCTTGCAGGCGATATTCCGCGCGCCAACAATCAACGTCTCCCATCGCCTGCAAGCAGGCTCCTACCTCCAAGCAATCCAAGCCGACACGCGCAGCCGGGTCGGTCGGCGCTTCGGCTCCACCCCCCAGAGAGCCGCGCGCGGAACGCACGGCCCACCCTTCCACCCAACCAAGTCGAAGCGAGCTTCGAAGGATCAGACCCAAAACGCATGAAAATCTCCGTCATTGGCAGCCTGGTTGTTGTCGGAACGCTGGCCGTCGCCATCAGTACCGTCCGCCTTGTCGGACGCGCGGCCGACACCCCGGCTGAGGTGGCCGGGAGGAGCCTGCATTTCGACCGGCCGAGCGCAGGCGACAATCCGGGCGAGGAGCAGCCGCCGCCCAGCGGCTATGCCATCCCCGATGCGCCGGCGCTGACGCCGGAAGAGGCGCTGAAGAGATTTCGTCTTCCCGCTGGCTACCGGATCGAACTGGTGGCCAGTGAGCCGTTGATCAACACCCCCGTGGCGCTCGATTTCGACCCCGACGGCCGCATCTGGGTCGTCGAAATGCGCGGGTACCAAAACAACCCGGACGGCAGCAACCGGCTCGAGTCGGTCGGGCGAATCGTCGTCCTCGAGGACACTGACGGCGACGGGAGGATGGATCGCAGCCGCGTCTACATGGACGGACTGGTCTTGCCCCGGGCCGTGAAGGTCCTTTCGGACGGCGTGCTCGTGGGCGCCCCGCCGAATGTCTGGTTCACCCGCGATACGAATGGCGACTTGCGCGCCGACGAGAAGGTCGTGATCGCCAGCGATTATGGCGTGATGGAAAGCAATCCGGCCAATGCGCCGGGCGCCCTGGTCTGGGGCATGGACAACTGGATCCACAGCTCAGTCTATTCGAATCACTTTCGCCGCATCGACGGCAAGTGGACAAAGCGACCCGTTCCGGTGCTCGGGCACTGGGGCGTGGGCATGGATGATTTTGGGCGCACGTATATGAACGGCAATTCCGGCCCGATGCGCGCGAATGTCATCGCGAGCCACTACCATCTCCGAAATCCAAATTTTGGCGGATCCGGCGGAGTCTACGAGGCCATCTCGTCGGCGGAAGAAAACGAGGTCTGGCCCGTTCGACCGACACCCGGCGTGAACCGCGGCTATATGAACGGGGTCCTGCGGAGAGACGGTACCCTGACCAAGTATACGGCGTGCTGTGCCGTCGCCATTTTCCGCGGCGACCGGTTGCCGGACGACGTGCGAGGCAATTATTTCGTCGCCGAACCCGCGGCCAATCTCGTCCGCCGGAGCATTGTCACCGAAGCCGGCGACGGGCGCATTTCGGCCGCCAACGCGTATAAAAAGGCCGAGTTTCTGGCCTCGACCGATGAGCGGTTCCGGCCGGTGAACATATTCTCCGCGCCGGACGGCACGTTGTATATCGTGGATATGTATCGCGGAACACTCGAGTCGCACCCGTTTGTGACCACCTATCTCAAGCGGCAAATATACGAACGCGGGCTCGACCAGCCCCTGGACCGCGGACGGATTTACCGCATCGTCCACGAATCGATGAAACCGGGACCCGCGCCGCGAATGTCACGGATGAGCACCCCCGAACTGGTCGGCTGTCTCTCGCACCGCAACGGTTGGTGGCGGGACACCGCCCAGCGGCTGCTGGTGGAACGGAACGACCGGGCCGCGGTGGCGGCCCTGCGAAAATTGGCCGCCGAATCGACCTGGGAGATCGCCCGGCTGCACGCGCTTTGGACGCTCGAAGGACTGGCCGCCCTGCGGGTGGACGATCTTATCGCGGCGCTGGGAGACAAGAGTGCGAAAATCCGGGCCGCGGCAGTGAGACTCGCGGAGCCCTGGCTGGGCAACCGCGACGACGCTCGGTTGCTCACCGCGGTGACAAAGGCGAACGAAGATCCCGCTTCCGGCGTACGCCTGCAGGTGGCTGCGTCGCTGGGCGAGGTGAAAACACCGGAAGCGGAGGCGGCGCTCGCAACCCTGCTTGCGCACCACGCCACCCAGCCGTACGTGATTGGCGCAGTTGCCAGCGGCCTGAAAGGGCGGGAACTCGAGTTTTTGCAGCGCCTTGGACAGGATCGCGCGTGGCAGGAAGCCGCTCCTTCCTATGAACAAGTCTTTGGCGTGCTGGCGTCGGCAGTATTCACCGAAGCGTCGGCCGAAAGGGTCAACCGGTTGTTGAGCTGGACGGCGGCGACCGGGCGGGCGGGCTGGCAGCGAATCGCAGTGCTCGGCAGCGTCTCGAAGCCAGTCCGGCTGTCGAGCCAGGTTTCGGTTCCACGCGAGCTTTCTGATTCCGCTGACGAGCGAATCCGGTCTTTGGCCAGCCAGCTGTCCCGGCGTCTGGTCGTGGCGGAGAAAGCGGGTGCGGCGGGCGCCAGGCTGACGCCCACCGAGCTGACTGCGGCCAACCGGGGCGAGAAAGCCTATATTGTATATTGCGCCCAATGCCACCAAGCCGACGGCCGCGGCATGCCGGACACCGCCCTGCCCCTCGCCGGCTCCAAATGGGTGCTGGGCCCGGGTGAACTGACGGCGAAGATTGTGCTGCAGGGCAAACAGAGCAAAGCGGCATTGATGCCGCCTTGGGGAGGCGTCCTGGACGACGCGGCCATCTCCGCCATCGTCACGTATGTCCGGCACCACTGGGGCAACAACGCTTCAGCGGTTTCTCCCGAAATGGTGCGCAAGGCCCGCAGCGAGACCCAAACGATGAGCGGATTCTGGACCGAGGAATTGCTCGCCCAGGAAGCGGCGCAAGCCGACGCAAAGTAAGGGACTTTCCCCGACGAAGCGGCGGCGCAGCCGCAATCAGGTGAATCAATGGAGTTTTTCAACCGCTAATCTTCGCTAATCTCCGCTTATGGAATCTCGGAAGCCACCTGCAGTTTCGCGCTTCGTCGATTAGACGAAGCACGCACGCCAACACCCGCCATTGATTCCGGGTATCAGCGAAGATTAGCGGTTCCAAACGGTTTGAGCGAAAATGCACGCAGCAAGAAATAAGTTCTGAGATAGCAGAGAGCGGAGATGCGGAGGCTTGCCCGCCTTTGGTGGGAACAAGCGCTTCTCTCCGCGCCTCCGCGCGCTCCGGGTGAGATTCCGTTCCAAGTACCGAAACAAACATGTTGGTTGCCGCGCTCGAATCGTCAGGCAAGATCACCGGACGCCGGCGCGGAGAATCCGCTTTTGACCGCAATCCTGCGCCTTTTCGCCCCACGCAACCATGACTCTGAAAACCAAATCCGCCGTCGTCACCGGCTCGACCAGCGGCATCGGCCTCGCGATTGCGCAGGCGCTCGCACGGGCCGGCGCCAACGTCATGCTGAACGGGTTCGGCGATCCGGCAGACATCGAGAAATTTCGCGCCGCGCTCGCGGCCGAAAGCGGCTCGACCATCCGGTTTCATGGCGCGGACGTTGGCCGGGCGGCGGAGGTGGCGGCGCTCATCTCGGCGGCGGAAACGGCGTTTGGTGGCGTCGACATTTTGGTCAACAACGCGGGTTTCCAGTTCGTCGCGCCCGTCGATGAATTTCCCGCTGACCGCTGGGACGCCATCCAGGATGTCATCCTCAATTCCGCCTTCCACGCCATCAGGGCCGCCCTCCCCGGAATGAAGCGGCGCAATTGGGGGCGCATCATCAATCTCGTCTCCGCGCACGGGCTCGTCGCCTCGCCTTTCAAGTCCGCCTACGTGGCCGCGAAACACGGCCAAATCGGATTGACGAAAACGGTGGCCCTGGAGGTCGCGCAATGCGGCATCACCTGCAACGCCATCTGCCCGGGCTACGTTCGCACCGCCCTGGTCGAGGGGCAGATTGCCGCCCAGGCAGCGGCCCATGGCTTGCCGCCCGAGGCGGTGCTGAGGGATGTGATGCTCGCCGCGCAACCCACGCGCCGCCTGGTCGAGGTGGAGGAAGTGGCCGCGCTGGCGCTCTTTCTTTGCGGCGACTTGGCGCGCTCGATCACCGGCGCCGCCCTCCCGATCGATGGCGGCTGGACCGCGCGTTGATCCGGGTTTTGCACCGGTTGCCCACGGGGCCACGGCTTTCGATGTTTTCTCCCGGACAATTTGGGTCGGCGAGCGAAGCTAGACGCGTGTCCTCATTGGATGCCCGCCAACGTCGAACGCCCTGACTCCATTCGATCCCTGGCGATCGATTCAAGAATTCCGCCACGCACCCTGCCGGTGCCGGCCGATTCTTGGATCTTCTGCCCTCGGATCAGCCGCAGTCCGGGTGGAAACGCTAATGCGCCATAGGCGCACAAATCCGCGCCAGGCTCGTGGATCCCGCCGCTGGTTGACATGGGTGAGCTTCGCCTGATCGGCGAAGCGCGGGCATCTGGGGTCTTCTTGAAGGAGCCCGGTCAACCGGGAGGCGTGGCCCGGCCCTCATCTTTTCGCTCCGCGTGGCCGAGGCTGCGACCAGGAGCAATTTGATCGCGGACGAGTTGTTTCAGCTCGGTGATCTCGGGGAAACCGCCTTTCTCTTTCCGCGACCAAATCAGCACGCCATCGGCCCGCACCTCGAAAATCCCACCCGAGCCCGGCGTGAGGACCAGCTCCGCGATCTCCTGCTCGAACGTCGTCAAGAGTTCCTGCGCCATCCAGGCCGCGCGCAACAGCCAGCGGCATTTCGTGCAGTAAGTAATCTCAATCCGGTGACTCACCCGCTACGAGTAATGCCGGATCATGTCGGGAACAAGAACGCGCGGCAGGCCGCCCGGCTGGTCCCATTCCCTGACCAGCGGCCCATTCTGCCCCCAGTTGCTGCAAAGTGGCGGCGAGAAAACGGATCTGGCTGGCGGACGAGTCCCCCGAAAACCTCGCCTGGCAAACCTTGGCGGTAGCTAAGCAAGGCGAACTTTGACGCGAAAAGTGTCCGCTTTTGGGACGACTCCGTTTCGGTTTTGGGCGACCGACGAGTTGAGTGAACACGCGCACCCAGGCGAAAATAGTCGTAACCATGTGAGCCTCAGGGGGAGGCCGGTAAATATGCCGGCTGGCATCCGCAATGCGTACAGCAGGGAACTCCTTCCCGCGCACCGGAAGTGCGCGCGTCCTGCCCCGCTCCGCCAGCGCTCAATCCAAACCCGCGAGAGTCCGCTTCACTCCTCCAAACCCGGCGCCGCCGCGGTAACGGCGCAGGTCATCCAGCCGCACATCCCCATGCAAGATCTCCGCTATGCCCTTCGGCAAATGGTCCGTGCCCCCGGCTTCACCGCCGTCACCGTCGTCACCCTCGCGCTTGGTATCGGCGCCTGCATCACGATGTTTTCGCTGATCAATTCCGTCCTGCTGACCACGTATGGCGCGGAGCCCGAACGGCGTGTGGTGATCTATGGCAAGCATGTATCGGCTTCGAGCAATCTCGGCGTTTCGTTTGGTGACTGGTTGGACTTGCAAAGTGAATTGAAAGCCTACGAGGTTCTTGTCGCTGCCTATCAAGGCTTCCCTGAGCTCACACTCACGAGCGAAGGTGACCCGATAAACGTAAAGGCCCGGCCCGTCTCCAACGACTTCTTCCCCTTCTACCAAGCAAAGTTCGCCTTGGGCCGCAATTTTTCGACTGACGAACACATCGCGGGGAATCACCGGGTTGTCATCCTCGGGCATGGCTTCTGGCAGCGCGTGTTCGGTGGCGTCCCAGACATCGTGGGTCGTACGCTACAGTTTGGGGGAGAACCTTGGACCGTGATTGGCGTCGCTCCTGAAGACTTTTATCGGAGCCGCAACGATGCCGAAGCGTTTGTGCCCTACGTCAACACTCCGCGAACCCGCGTACGGTCGGTGCCACTGGAGGTCTGTGGGCTGCTCAAGCCTGGCGTCACGCTCGCGCAAGCGCAAGCCGAGTTGGACGCGCTCAGTGCCCGTCTGGCGGAGCAATATCCCGAAACCAACCTTGGCCGCCGCTACTTCGTCGCACCGGAGCAACAGTATTTCACGCGGAATTGGCGCGCCATGCTGTGGACGCTCTTGGGCGCGGTCGGCTGCGTGCTCCTGATTGCCTGCGCGAATGTCGCCAGTCTCCTGCTCGTGCGCGCGGCGAACCGGCAGCGCGAACTGTCCGTGCGGGCCGCGCTCGGCGCAAGCCGTCCGCGGCTGCTAGGGCAGCTGATAACGGAAAGCCTGTTGCTGGCCGTGCTTGGCGGCGCCGCCGGCACGCTGATCGCTGTGTGGACCCGGGAGGCGCTGCGTGCGCATCCGCTGATTGCAAGTATGGACATCGCGGCCATCACCATGGATGGACGGATGGTCGCATTCGTCATCGGCCTGAGCGTGCTCACTGCGCTCGGCTTCGGCCTGGCGCCTGCCTGGCTGGCATCTCGCGTGAACTTGAACGAGGCGCTCAAGCAGGGGCCCCGTGGCAACAGCGAGAGTCCGGCGGCCGGACGGCTGCGCCGAATACTGGTCGTCCTCGAAGTCGCGTGCGCGGTCGTCTTGCTCTCCGGAGCGGGGCTGCTGCTCCGGAGTTTCATCCGGCTGGCTTACGTGGACCTTGGTCTCGTGCCCGAGCATGCCGTGCAGTATTCTTTGGCTCTGCCGACGGCCAAATATCCCACGCCTGAGCGGCAGGTCGCATTTGTCGATGCCGTGCTTTCGCGGCTGGAGACGACGCCAGGGATCGAAGTGGCCGGTGTCACGCGGAACGTGCCATTCGCCTCGACGGCGCGCAGCACCATGGAGTTCAGAATCGAGGGTCGGCCGGAGGTGGACCGCACGCTGTGGCCGAGGACGCGCTGGTCGATGGTCTCGCCCGGCTATTTTCCATCGACGGGCATTCGTCTTCTTCGCGGACGCTTGTTCAATGCGCAGGACAACGCGCAGGCGCCTCTGGTCGCATTAATCAATGAAACCTTCGCCCGGCAGCATTTTCCCGGGGAAAATCCAATCGGGCGCCGAATTCAGGTTGAGTCGGCAACCTCTTCCGGATGGCGCGAAATCGTCGGCGTGGTCGCCGACGCAACACAGGGGAACCCTGCTGAACCGATTGCCGCGCACACCTATCACGCCTTTGCGCAGTCCCCGAGTGCAAGGTTCAATCTGATTGTGCGCACCCACGGCGAATATAGCGGCGCGCATTCATCGGTCGCAGCCCAAATCCACGAGGTGGATCCGACTCTCGCGGTCGGGGGCGGGCGCCCAATCCGGGAAATCCTCGACGAGCGTGTGCACCAGCAGCGATTCGAGCTGCATCTCTTGATCGCGTTTTCGCTGCTGGCGTTGACGATTGCGGCGGTCGGGATCTACGGGGTCATCGCCTACAGTGTCAGCCAGCGGACGACCGAAATTGGGATCCGGATGGCGCTGGGGGCGGTACCCCGCGACGTGATCCGGCTGGTGCTGGGCCAGGGCGCGCGGCTGGTGGGATCGGGATTGTTGCTCGGATTGCTCGGTGCGCTCGCCGCCGGCCGCTTGATCGAATCGCGGATGTTTCAAACCAGCGCCCACGATCCGCTCACCCTTGGCCTGACTATCCTTTTCTTCGCCGCGGTCGCCGCGCTGGCCTGCTGGATTCCCGCGCGGCGGGCCACGAAGGTGGATCCCGTCGTGGCGCTCAGGGCGGAGTAGCAGGCGACCTGGCATGCGACCCAGATTCGCGTGGCCCCCAGCCGAGCAACCGACAACCCTTTGCACAGGAGGTCAAACCGAGGACGGGCGGGGATCGCTGTTTTCCTCTCTTCGACCTCGCATTGGTGGTGGTCCCAGGGCAATTCTGGGCACGCGCCCAGAATTGGGAACTTCCCGGCGAAATGCACGCAGTGGTCGCACGACGCCGGCATCACCGAAACCCCGGGGGAACGGCAAACCGGCTGGCAATGCCCCCGCGCATTTGGTTTGGCTTGGGGCAAACTGTAACGCCCGACTTCGTTGCGTCATCCCCCGGATTTATTTTGGTCCCGGCGGAAGATGGTTGTCATTGCCGATCGGCCGCCGCGCTGTATCAAAGGAGGGCATGCGTTACTCCCGTGCCGTTGCCACCCAGCCGATGAAGAATACCTGGCCGTTTGTCCGTGCGGCGAGCCCGGACCTTGTTGGAAAGTATCGCGCCGTGCTCGGCGCCGTCGTGGGCGTGCCCTTGTTGGCAGCTGAACCGGCGACACGCCAATTTCAGCCGCCGCCGATCAGCGTGCGGGCGGGCTTCACCGTGGAGGTCGCCGCCGCCCCACCCTTGGTCGGGCACCCGACAGACGCTCGCGCAGGCCGGGGCCAACGTCATGCTGAACGGGTTCGGCGACCCGGCAGAGATCGAACCGACTGCGCAGCGCACTCGCAGCCGAATCCGGCGCGGCCATCCGGTTTTACGGCGCGGACGCCGCCCAGGCGGCGGCCCACGGCTTGCCGCCCGAGTCGGTGCTGCGGGACGTCATGTACGTTATGCCGAGCTCGGCATGGGGAATCGAGGGGAAATGGAGGCGGTGCCCGCCACGGATGGCGATGTCGATCGGGAGGAGGGGATGGATTTCCCACATCGGCGAGCGGCCGATGGAAACGCACCCGACACGATCAGGACGGCCCGGCGCCGACCCTGCCATTCAGGGTTTCGACGACGCGAGATGGTTGAGGTATTCCTCGATGTTCGAGTAACCGCTCTGCGCGAGCGTGGCGGCATCGCTGGCATCGCGCGGGTTCAGGCCGCGAGGGGTTTCCCAACTGTCGGGGATGCCGTCGTTGTCGGTGTCAGCGGGCAACGGGCCGGACTTCAGTTCGGGCCAGCCGCCGACTTCGGTTTGGGAGTCGATCAGTTTTCCCGTCCGCGTGCGCACGTGATTGACGAGGCGCGCGTCGACGGCGTCGCGCACGGGGAGCGAGGCGCCGACGGTCGCGAGGACGAGTTCAAGCGCCTCCTGCGCGGAAACGGTTTTCACCGGCGGGGCGGCGAAGGGCTGACCGACCGTCTGCACCTGGCGCCTGCCCTCGAATTCGACGGCGCTGAAAAATTTCGCGTTTTCCGCCGTGAGCGCGTCGTTGCCCTCGATGATGTTGTCGCGAATGAAATACTGGAGGTCGGAGGGATTGCCGACGGTGATGGGCGTGCGCGCCCTGCTGCTCGGGCCGGGACGGAGATAGTTGGCGACGTAGTTGACCTTGAGGATGCCCTGCGTGAGGCCGGATGCGGTCGCGCCGTAATCATACATGACGTTGTTGCGCACATCGAAGGTCGGGAACGTCGGGCCGCGGCCGTAGTTGTCGCCGAGGCGCGGGTTGCGGGCGTCGTTGTGGATCCAGAGATTGTGGTGCCACGAGACGGGGCCGTTGGCGCGGGCGAGCGAGCCGTAGCCGTGCTTGCCCTTGGCGTGCTTGCTCTGGTTGAGCGACTCGCCGATGAGGCACCACTGGATGGTGCAGTTGGCGTTCACCCCCGAGGTGGAGAGGCACTCGTCGACCGACCACGTGGCCGAGCAGTGATCGAGGATGCAGTCGTGCGCACCGTTCAACAGATCGATGCAATCGGCCTCCAGGCGGGACTCGTCGCCCAGGCGGCTGCGCAGGTAACGCACCACGACGTCGTGCGTGGCGATGCCGAACGGCGCGTCGCGCAGGCACACGCCGTCGCCCGGTGCGCTCTGGCCCGCGACGGTGAGGAACGGTTTCGTCACCGTGATCGCTCGCTTGAGCGCGATGGTGCCGGCGACGCGGAAAATGACGATGCGGGGGCCGTCGGCCTCGCAGGCGGCGCGGAGACTGCCGGGGCCGGCGTCGTCGAGGTTGGTGACGAAGAGGACGCGGCCGCCGCGACCGCCGGGGGTGTTGGCGCCGAAGCCCTCGGCGCCGGGAAACGCGGGCAAGCCGGCGGCGGGCAGGGGCAACGCGAGCGCGAGAGGAAGTGCGAAAAGACAGGAAGCGAAGCCGCGGAGGAATTTCATCTTGGAGCCAGACGCGCCGCCGCGAGTTTCGTGACGGCGCGGTTTCATGCCCGCGGAAGTTCGTAAACCGCGATCGGTGCCCTGCCGCGCGTGCGGCCGCGCTCGACGCTGAAACGGAGTGGACTCCGGGGAAGAGGACCAAAAACTCGGCGCGCATGCCGGGACCGCGACGTTCTGGTCATTTGCACACCCAAGCGGGTGGCGCGAAGTAGTGCAGCGCTGCCTGCCGCATCCTGAGCCCACCTCGGACAACGCGCTCTCACCGCTGACCAATGTACTC
>JACQWL010000290.1 GCA_016209255.1 Verrucomicrobiota bacterium | reverse complement strand
TAGGATCCAGCTCGTCGTAGGCAAACGCCTCGTCTATCACCCTAGCATTGGAAGTTCCCGGCAAAGGGTCGATCCGACGATAGGGCCAGGGCTGGCGGACGTCATCCGTCTCAATACGTCCCACCTTGCGCCACGGATCCCAGGAACGGACGAAAATCACATATTTCCCAATCCGCTGATCCCAAAAGAACTGGTTATAGGTATCCACGCTGAAGGGAAGGACAAACGTCGGCTCCGACCACATGATTCCGTCCTTCGAAGTCACGACGGAGAGCCCGCGTCTCCCCGCCCCGCGATGACGAAGCAATAAGTTATATCGGTGCTCTGGCGAAGCATGTTCATCAAGCATAAAGCCGTTAACCTGAAAGGCGTTCGGGATGCCCTTGAACACGATATTGTTATTCTTGGATCCTTCGCGCTCCACGATCCCTAAACTCGGCTTGTCCCAGTGTATACCGTCCTTCGACACCGCAAGGCAGGTGAGCACGTTGTCGTCAGTCGTTACCCAATACCACATTTTATACACCTCGCCGTCACGTGCGACCGTGCACCCAAAACCCAGTTCCCGCGCCTCCCACCCCTGATCCGGCAAGATTGCCGGGCCGGCTTTCACCGGGGGATTCATCGTCAGCTCGACGTTCTCGCTCGCAGCAATAAAACGCTGATCCAGGAACAATTGCTTGCGTGACTCCACGGACATTCCACCCGAACGGGCGAATTCCCTTCGCGCTTCCGGCGCTGCCTGCGCCGCCCTCGAATCCGCCCCAACGCCGGCACCGGCTACCAAACAGCAAACGTAACCCAAAAGCCTCCCAAACGCCGAAAACGCATTGCGGCTGATGGAACACTGGATTGCCAGGGGCACGGTCCGACTCCCACCTCCGCGGTTAGCCGCGTGGTGAAGTTCTCGGTCCTGACAATGCACGCAGCGCACTCCCTCCGCTGTAGAAAGAAACCCGCAAATCATGACAAGCCGCGCCGGCGGATCTCAGAAACGGTATTCAAGGCTAAATTTGACATTCCGGCCGGGGTTCGGGTCCATCGAACTCGCCTGCTGCCCACCTTCGATAAAGAATTTGTCGAATATATTGTCTATGTTTAAGGAAACCCTGACATTCGACCTGTCGTAGCTTATGATGCCCGTTGTCGTGGTGTAGCCCGGTAGCCGATAGAGGGGTTGACCCGCGGGCGTGGAAAATGGAGTCTCATCCCTAAAATAGGCACCCACGCCGACCCGCCACCCTTTGAGCGGTCCGGTCCCTGCCGATTGTATCATGTAAACGCTCCAGATATCGTTCGTCACTCCGTTCGGCTGGATGCCAGCGGCGTTTTTTGAGTCGCCCTTGTAATATGTCAGAATTGACTGCAGCGGGCCGGCCGGTGTCTCGACTGACAATCCGACATCGAACTCGAAGCCCTTGTTGGTCTCCGCACCGAACTGGCCGACCCCCTGCTGGCCATTGGGTTGCACATAAATCACGCGAACGTTGGTTAAATCCAGGTCAAAAGCGGCGGCGCTGCCGAATATCCGCCCGTTGGCCGTCTCGACTTTGACGCCCAGCTCGTTGTTCTTTGCCGTAGACGGATCCAGCAGGTCACCATTCCGGGGACCTCCCACGAACAAGCCGCTATTAAAGATGAATGACTCTGAGTAGTTGTAGTAGAGACTGAGCGCGCCCGCCGGCTTATAAATTGCGCCGACCCGCTTGACAACCGTCTGATCGCGCAGCTGCGACACCGTATTTACGAGTCTATTCCGGTTCGTCGTCTGGTATTGATTAAATCGCAATCCGCCAACAATGATGGCTTTGCCCTCGAGAAAGGACACCTGCTCCTGGATGTAGCCAGACTCTTGACGTGTATCTATCGAATTGGCGTTTGGCCCCGGCGACCCCGGGGTCGGGACACTTCTTGTGTATTGGGGAAGAGGCGTATTATAGACAGGATTGTAGATATTAAGCGGTGCTATATTTACCCAATCCACGTAGGCGTTTCTGCGATTCCCATGAATAATGCCTCCAAAACTGAGCTTGTGCGAGAGACGACCTTTGCTGAATGATTTCACGACATCGATCAGTAAATTCACATCTTTCTGGTCATATTTTTCGTTCAGGTATACGCGGTTCATGATCCCAGTCACAGAATTCGTGGCCGTGGTCCTAATTTCCTGCCGATCGATGTCGTTTTTGAGAAAATTTAGAACCAGCTGGACCTGGAGTGAGGAGGTGATTGCTTGCCGGAAGGTGAGATTGGCGAAATGATTGTATTGAGGGAATTCGACCCAGGGCTCAAAGAAGGTGAAATCATCGGAGACTTTAATAAGTTGACTCGTTGTATCCAAGCTTAGGTTTGAGATCGATTCATCATGGAGGTAATACGTATAATCGAAGCTTACTGATGCAGTTGGAGAGATATTGTAATCGAGCGCGCTGCTGAAGAATTGATCATCCGAATAGTCGAACTTACGCGCGCCATCCGCGGCACTTTTGGCGACGGTGACTCGATAGTTGAGGCCAACGTCTCCGAGGGGCCCGGACGTATTAGCCTCGCCGCGGTAAAGGTTGAAACTGCCGATCGTCGCTTTCACAGAAGATTGCGGTGTTTTTGTCGGTCTCTTGGATATGAAATTGATGAGGCCGCCGACCGATGCCGTTTGGCCGTACAATAATGCGGCCGGGCCTTTGACTACTTCGATTCGATCGATGTCGTAAAGCGCCGCGTTTACCCCGGCACCGCCGCCGTTTGGGATATTGTCTTTGAGGAAGACATTCGTGCGAAAACCGCGGAGGAACGCATCGCTTACAAGATTGGCACGTTTGTTTACACCGCTTGACCCGTACTTTATTGCTTCGGTGGGGTTGTCTTGAGCAAGGTCCCGAATGAGATCGCGGGTGATGATCTGGATGTTCTGGGGGATGTTGACGAGGCGCTCGTTGCTCCGGGTGCCGGCGAGGGCGTTCTTGGCCAGGTAACCGCTATCCCCTTTCTCCGACACCAGAAATTCTGACAGTTGCACCGCGTCTTCTTTTTTCACTCTTATGGACGCTGCATTTTCAACGGCCACTGCTTGTGCTTGCGCCGCGACATAAGACTGTATGAGAAGCGTCAGCATCGAAAACACTCCGCGAAAAATGTTGATTTTCATGACGGTAACGGGCTCTCGAGGGGTTTAGGTTAGGAGACTGTGAGACAAGGCCGGTGGCCCGACCACGTATGGTATCAGAAGAGCCGGATCAGTTACTGCAAAATTAATCCGGTGGTAAAATCTATTTACCAGCGGATGGCTTTCCCGCCGATTCTCCACACTCTGCAACAACTACGGGGTAGCATAGCTCCGATAATAGCAAGGGCACCAGATCGAACGCAGCTAACGCGGCGATCCGGCCACCGTCGAGATCGGCTGGATTGAGGCTTAATCAATCCGGCCCCACGAAGGGGGATTCGTTGGAAATTCAGACTACTGGCGACGAGGGGAAAATTCCGGCCTGCCGCTCGTCGGACCAGTAAGAGGCATATCAGTGTGCCGCGATTTTCCTGGGCTCCGAATATCTTCCACCTGACGCGGAATGGAGAAGAACTGAGGATCGGCATCAAGGCGATCGCCGCCAGCGAACATCCGACGGCCAGCCTGCAAGTTGGCTCATCCGGAATATTTTGTCCTTTTTTTGGCAGGGGGCGAAGCGAAGGGATACTTTCAGCGGCGAATACCGTATCATGCGCAATTTCGCAGTTTATGGGTCGCTGAACGATTTTCTTGTCGGTGGCGGCAGGGATGTGCAAAAGCGGTATGCCGATCCCAACACGCCAGAATACGCAAAGTACCAGAGATATATGAAGTTGGGGATAACTGCGGTGGTGGGCATCAAGGGGGAGTTCTAGTACGTGCGGCGGTGGGCTGGTTCGGTGGCTGACTGCGATGGGCGTAGCCGATTATGTGGTGATGGCGCAACGCCGGGACGGGCGTGGGTGGCGAGTGAAGACGGATCGGCGCGGGGCGCAGGAACTATGCACGCGGCTGGAGCGGTATGGCGCGAGAGTTCCCGTCGCTCGTGATTAGAGGAACATCAATGTCATGTTATTCTGCATGTTTGGGGAATGGAGCCCTGTACCCGGCTCGATTCAAACCGAAAAGTTCTTGGAGCGAATCGATGTTGCCGGATTCGATTCGATCCAATATTGGATCTTCCACCATGAGTGTCCCTGCCGCCCCGGATCTGCCCTACACCGACACCAAGCCCCTGGGGGCGGCTGATTTTTATTATGCGACGAACGCGACCTTTCGCTTCATCCTCCGGCGCCTGGGCGTGGAGGGCTGGCGGCGTTATCTCGAGGAATTGGGCCGCGGTTATTTTGCCCCGGTCAACCGGCAGTGGCAGCAGGGCGGGTTGACCGCCGTCGCCCGCTACTGGCGGGCGTTTTTTGCCGCCGAGCCGGGCGCGAGCGTGGAAGTGGTGGAACAGCCGGATCGGGTGGAGGTGCGGGTGTACGTGTGTCCGGCGATCAAGCACCTGCGGGCGGGCGGGCGCGAGATCGTGCGCGAATTCTGCCAGCACTGCTATCACCTGGGCTCGGCCCGCGCCGAGGCCGCCGGTCTGACCATGCGGTTGAGCGGCGGCAACGGCTCCTGCCGGCACACGTTTGCGTTGCCCAGTGCCGGGCTGGCGCCGCAAAACCTGCAGGCGATCGAGGAGGCGCGCCCATGATCGGCTGTTACGATTTTTGCGGCCACTACGAGTGGACGTTCGACTGGCTGGAGCGCGTCGGGGGGCACGCCCTGGTGCGCGACTACTGGAACGAGGCCATCAGTCAAGACAGCCAGCGGCATGCGCGCGAGCTGATCCAGCGCGAGGGTTTTGCGGGCATGGCCAAATACTGGGGCCACACGCTGGCCGAGGAATCTCCGGAACGGGGGTTCACCATCACGCAGAAACCCGGGGTTTTTCGCATCGACATGCATGATTGCCCGTCGAGGGGCTTCCTGCTGCGCAACGGGCTGCAACAGTATCACGACTACTGCGACCATTGCATGGGCTGGATTGGGCCGATGATGCGCGAGAGCGGATTCGTCATCGATCACGAGCACAACCACTGTGGTCAGTGCTGGTGGGAAATGCGTCCCGCGGGTGCCGTGGCTGGACACTCCGCGATCGGCGAGGTGTCGGGCGCGAAGGATGTGCGGCTGCTCCCGCACTGGCGCCCGCCCGGCTCCCAGCTCGACCGCTACGACAAGGCCACCGATCCGGACGGCAAGCTGCCTTAGCGGTAACGGTTCGATTGGCTCGAGGTGGAACGCGATCCGCCGGAGGCGGACAAGCCCCTGTGCGTCCTCCGGCGCATCCGGGCGCGTTTTTCCGGCGGACGGGGCCTCGACGGCGCCCGGAGGTCGCCGTCCACCTTTCAGTTCTCGTCGTTACGAATGAAGAGCGCTTTCGACGGCATGCTCTGGCTTGGACCTAATCCGTTCTCACGATGAGACGCCCAGTCCTTCGGCGATCGTTGCGCCGAACTTCGGGATCATCGCCGCCACGGCGCCGAAGTCGCTGCCGTGGGCGATGAGCCGGCCGCCGAGCCTGGCCATGCCGGCGATGTCCTCGGCGTTGCGCGCCGGTCGACCCCAGGCGATGCCGTGCCGGGCGGCGGCGTCGGCCACCGCTGTCTGGGCGGCGGCCATCTGCGGATGGGAAAAATCGTAAGGGCAGTTCAGGCGATTCGAAAGATCGCCCGGCCCGATGAACAGGCCGTCGACCCCCTTGATCGCGGCAATCTGTTCGACGCCGGCGACGGCCTCGGGCGTTTCGATTTGTACGATAAGCAAGGTTTGCTCGTTGGCGGCGGCGGGATAGCCCTCGGTCCCGTCGACGTAGAAATTGTTGTCGAGACTGGCGCCGTCGAGTCCGCGCTGTCCGAGCGGGGGAAATTTCACCGCCCGGGCCAGCGCCGCGGCGTCGGCCGGGGTGTCGACCAGCGGGATCAACAGCGCGGACGCGCCGTCCTCGAGCAGATGATACAGCTCCGTCGGATTGCGGCTGCCGGTGCGCACCATGCAGTCGATGCCGGCCAGATGATGCAGCGCGATCATGCGCTGCAGCTCGCGGCGATCCCACGTGCTGTGCTCGGTGTCGAGCCAGACGGCGTCGTAGCCCGCTTTGGCCGCGAAGGCCGGCAGCATGGCCGTGGGATAATACATGCAGGCAATGCGGACAGCTTTGCCCTGGCGGAGCCGGGAGCGGATAAGGGAGGAGCGCATGGATGGTCTCGGGTTGGTATGAGCGTGAGCGCGGCCACTCAAGGGCAGTCCGGCACGATGCACAATGTCGGAAAGCGCGTTTGCGCCGGTCAATTAATGTTACCAGCGAGATTGCCGTTGGGCTCTGGGAGGGTTTTTGTAGGAGCCTGCTTGCAGGCGATTCTCAGCGCACGCCGACTTACCGAGTCTCGAATCGCCTGCCCCACGACAAGCTCGGGGCCCTGAGCCTGTCGAACGGGCAAGCAGGCTCCTACAATTGGCATCGCGTCGGATTGAAATTGGCGTTGAACAATGCCCCGGGAATTCTTGCCATGCCATCCATCTTCTTCCGCCGCCCTATTTTACTCCTGACATTTGCAGCGGCGACCATCGTCCCGCCGCCAACGCTGCGGGCCGCCCAACCGCCGGGCGTCATCGACATTGGCTCGCGGCGGGAGTTGTTCGTGGACGGGTTTCTCGTCGACCGGCTCACGGGAAAGGCGGAGCTGCGTTTGCATCACCCCGTGCCCCAGGAAGTCGTCATCGTGCACGACGCGCCCTGGGAAGGAAGTGGCAGCGGCTATCACAGCATCTTCCAGGACGGCGCTCGCTACCGCATGTACTACAAGGCGTGGCAGCTCACGGTCACGGCGGGCAAACTCGACAACAAGGAGCATCCGCTTTTCTGCTGTTATGCGGAGAGCGACGATGGCATCCGCTGGCGCAAGCCGGAACTCGGGCGGCACGAGTTCAATGGCTCGAAGGCCAACAACATCGTCATCGCCAGCGGCAAGCATGGAAGTGTGAACGCCGATGCCGGGCATCCGGCGGTGTTCAAGGACGAGAATCCGCAGGCGGCCCCCGACGCGCGCTACAAGGCGATCCTCCGGTCGAACGGTCCGAAGGGGTTGCTGCCGTTCAAGTCGCCGGACGGTCTGCATTGGTCGCCCATGAGCGACGCGCCCGTCATCACCGACGGCGCCTTCGACTCGCAGAACCTCGCGTTTTGGGACGGCGCGCGCGGCGAATACCGGGCCTACTGGCGCTATTTCACGGGCGGCGTCACCGACGAGAAAAACTGGAAACCGGAAGGACACCGCGCCATCCGCACGGCAACCTCCAAAGATTTTCTCACCTGGGGCGTGCCGGCGGATCTCAGCTATGTCGATTCACCCTCCGAGCAGCTGTACACGAACCAGATCAAGCCGTACCATCGCGCGCCCCACCTGCTCATCGGTTTTCCCACGCGCTACACGGATCGGGGCTGGTCCGAATCCATGCGGGCCTTGCCGGAGCGCGAGCACCGTGAACTGCGTGCTTCCGCCAACAAACGTTACGGCACAGCCATCACGGAAGGGCTGCTCATGGCAAGTCGCGACGGTGTGACCTTCAAGCGTTGGAACGAGGCCTTTCTCCGTCCGGGCATCGAGCGCGAGGGCGCGTGGAACTACGGCCACCAGTACATCGGCTGGCATCTGGTCGAGACGAAGTCCGCCCTCGAGGGCGCACCCGACGAACTTTCGCTTTACGCCACCGAGAGCTACTGGACCGGCAAGAGCAGCGCGCTCCGGCGCTACACCCTGCGGATGGACGGCTTCGTTTCCGCGCAGGCGCCAATGAGCGGCGGCGAACTCCTGACGAAGCCCCTCCGCTTCAAGGGACGGAAACTCGCGCTTAATTTCGCCACGTCGGCAGCCGGTGGCGTCCGCGTGGAGATCCAGGACGCCAGTGGAAAGCCGTTGCCCGGTTTTGCGCTCGAGGATTGCGCGCCGCTTTTCGGCGATACGCTTGAGCGCACCGTCAATTGGGCCAGGGGCGGCGACGTCAGCGCGCTTTCGGCCGAGGCGATCCGCCTGCGCTTCGTGCTCCAGGACGCGGATGTGTACGCATTTCAGTTCCGGGAATAGCGGACGGAGATAGATTGCTAACGAGCCACTGCCTTAGACCGTTCCGCGCTTGGGACCAAAACGTCAATCCGGCCTGAAGGGCCGGGATCTCCGTCCGCTATGAGCGGAAACAAATCATGAAGCCGGGAACGGCGCTGATTCGCCCGGGGGAGGAGGGATTTCGGAGCGTCAAAAAACTTAACCTGTTTACAACATGTTTGGGGATTCAAGGACTCTGGCTCCGATAGCCGGATTACACGGCCCATCGCTCCCGTCGCCCAACCTCGAGTCTCATGGTCCGCAAAACCAACTCCTTGCGAGTCGCCACCAAGTTCGGGTTCCGCGACCCCGTTGGAACTTGCCGTGAGATTCTTCCTCGATCACGACGTGATCGGCTGCTCTCGCGCTATCCCACACCAGTGCCCCGGTAAATGAGGATTTGATTTTGCCGGTGCTGTGGGCTTGCTTGCAGCCATGATGACGCTCACCGCGACCAAAGCCCGTTCCAACCTGACCAAATGGTTGAAGCGGGCTGCCGCCGGCGAGGACATCGGGATCGCGTGCGGCACCAAGGAAATCGCGCTCCGCCTCACGGTCGCTTTGCCGCCGGATGATGGCTACGCCAAGCGTGAGTATGGCGTGACCGACGCCGAGCTGGACAAATTCGTCCGGCGGATGGATGCGGAACTCGAGCACGACCGAAAGGCGGGGAGAATGCGCCGTTTCACCGGCGACCTCGATGCCGCGTTGCGCGATTGAGTTTGGCTCGCGCTTTTCCGCCGAGTCCCGCGCGCTGCCCGAGGATCGACGGCGTGAATTGGAAATCACGCTGTGAAAATTGGCGGTGAGTTTCGGCCAGCCCCACCTCCACAGTGGCCTCGGCATCCGGCGATTGAAGCGGAATTATTTCGAGTGCCGGTTCGGTCGCGACGTTCGGGTGGTATTTCGCCTGCACGGCAGTTCGCACAAGATGGCGCTCATCGGCGATCACGGCGACGTGAGGCGATTTTTGAAAAGGATTTGAGCAGATGGCAGGCGGAACGTTTAACACTCAACGCTTAACATTTAACGCTCAAGTTTCGGAGCCACTGCTGCTCGTGCCTTGAGCGTTGGGCGTTAAGGGTTGGGTGTTCAACGTTGCCCGGAGGGCTCCGCCGCCGCCGCCTCTTCGATCTCCGCCCACGACGGCGCGCGCCAGAAATACACACTGCCGGCGACCGCGGCGCTGCCCCTCGTCCCAGCGAGCACGTTGCCGTCCGGTGAAAACGCCACCGAATTAAGCCCCCCGACGGGTGCCGCGAGAGTCAACAATCGCTCGTAGTTGTGCACATCCCAGAGCGTCATCGTCTCGAACGCCGTGCTGCCGACCGCCAAACGCTGCTGGTCCGGCGAATATCCGACGCCATGCGCGCCGAACATGAAGCCGGACACCGTCGTCGCCTCCCGGTAGGTCGCAGTATCGAAAACCTTTGCGACCTGAACTCTGCTGACGCCGACGCATGTCATCGACCATCGTGCGGAGTGGCTCAGTCCCCTGTAGCGGTGCTCTATGAGCGCCGTTCTTCCTAGCGACGGCGGTCATAGACCGCCGCTACAGTCCTACAAACGCACCTACAACCGAATCTCATCGCGATGCTCACCAAACGGTGGCGTGCCACGGCTGAACCAAAGCCGAATTCGTCTCCTGCATCTGTGGCCATCCGCCTCATCCGTGGTTTCCCACTGAATTGTCCCGGCTTGACCGTAACGATTCAGCAAGGCCTGCCCACGGAACACACAGAACACACGGAAAGGACGATTTATGAACTCGTCTAAAGAAGAACTTCGCTCACCGAATAGTGCGCCCGTCCAAGCGCGATTGCGAGGGGTCAGGTAGTTTCGCTTCCGTGTTTTCCGTGTTTTCCGTGGGCAAATCAGGTCTGGCGGTTGAATGGATCCCGTGCGGCTCACCCCCGGACCGGAATCCCGAGAATGCGGGCCATGGTTCCGCCGTAGACTTTGACCCGGCTCGCTTCCGGGACGCCGCAGGCGTCGAACATGTCCTCGTAGCGGCTCAGCATGTTGTCGAGCTGCTCGGGCGCCTCATCCGTGCCGAAAACCAGCTTGTCGAACGCGTACTCGGCCTTCGGGTCGCTGTGGGCCGTCGGGCCTTCCCACCAGAGGTACTCTTTGATGACCTTCAGGTTCCCCTGCTTCTTGGTCAGCGTGGAACCGGTGATGTCAAAGTGGACGTTCTTGCACCAGCGGGCGACTTCCGCCGCCTCTTCGTACGAGGGGTTGCCGAAATGGGCGCCGATGATCTCCAGCTTGGTAAACCGGGCGGCGATGGTCAGGAGATACTCCGCGCGCATGCGCGCAAACCCCATGGTGCCGAAGCCGGCGATGCCGGTGTGAAAAAGGGCGGGCCAGCCACCCTTTTCGATTCGCTCGTAAATCGGAAAATAGCGTTCGTCATCCCAGTTGTAGCGCGGGTCGCGCAGCTTGATCCCGCGCGCCCCGTTGGCGGCAAAGTAATCGAGGTCCGCCATGACGGTCGCGGCGTCAACCGAAATGCGGCCAAAAGGAATGACGGTGTCGGGATGTTGCTGCGCTCCGCGAATGATGGCGGGGTATTCCGCGCGCCAGCCGTTGACACACGCCATGGCGTTGCGCTCGCGAAACGTGCCCACCAGTCCATCGAAATAATCCGGCCGCGACCGGTAGTGCATGTGACAATCGATGATGAAGCGCCTCGGCATCGGCCGCCCGGGACGCACGGGCCGGCTGGCCGGGGCCTCGACCGCGGCGGCGGCGGGCAGGCGGCCGAGCGCGGCGAGTCCGGCGATACTGCCGGAAAACTTCAGGAAATCGCGGCGGGACGATAAAAGATTAGGAGACGCGGTCGGAGGGTTGTTCATGGCTTTTCCTTTCAAGGGCACGGCGATGCTTCAGAAATCTGCTGGCCACGACAAGGGCATATCGAGATGAAGCGCAAGCGCGGGCGGGAACGGTTGAGGCCCGCTGAACGGTGAGCAAGAACACGTCCGGCGGTGCGGAGGGAACGCTCAACTTTTAACGCTCAACGTTTAACGCTTAAGTTCGGAGGATGGAGGTTCATCGTTGAGCGTTAAACGTTAAGCGTTAAGCGTTGAGCGTTTGCCCGCGGAGGTCCTACCGCCGCGGGCGGTCCAGATTCGGCAGGAAGGCCGTGACCAGACCGATCAGCGGCAGAAAGCTGCACACGCGAAAAACAAACCCGATGCTCGTGTGATCCGCGAGTTTGCCGAGCAGCGCCGAGCCGACGCCCGCGACGCCAAACGCGAAGCCGAAGAACAGCCCCGCGATCAACCCGACTTTTCCGGGCAGGAGTTCCTGCGCGTAGACGATGATCGCCGAGAAGGCCGACGCGAGGATCACGCCGATGATCCCCGCCAGCACCACCGTGCCCGCCAGCCCCACCCACGGCAGCGCGAGCGTGAACGGCGCCACGCCGAGAATCGAAATCCAGATGACGTATTTCCGGCCGAAGCGATCGCCCACCGGACCGCCGATGATCGTGCCGGCGGCCACGGCAAACAGGAACACGAAGAGGAAAATCTGCGCGCGCTGCACGGACACGCCGAATTTGCCGATGAGGTAAAACGTATAGTAGCTCGTCAGGCTCGCGAGGTAGATGTATTTCGAGAAAATCAACGCCACGAGCACGGCCATCGCCCGCCCGATTTCGCGGCGCGAGAGCGGCGAGACGGCGGCCGCGCGGGCTGCCGTTTTTCCCGCGTCGCGCCGCACCATGTGCCGCCGATACCAGCCGCCCACCCGTGTGAGCAGCACGATACCGGTGAGGGCGAGCAGCGACAGCCACAGGATGTGCGCCTGCCCGTACGGCACGACGAGGAGCGCGGCGAGCAACGGTCCGAACGAACTGCCGAGGTTGCCGCCCACCTGGAAAAGCGATTGCGCCAATCCGTGCCGGCCGCCCGAAGCCAGCCGGGCCAGCCGTGACGCTTCGGGGTGGAAAATGGCGGAACCGGTGCCGAGCAGGGCCGCCGCGCCCAGGATCGCGTGAAAGCTGCCCGCCTGCGACAGCAACACGAGGCCGGCGAGCGTGATGCCCATGCCCCATGCGAGCGAATACGGTTGCGGCCGCCGATCGGTGTAGAAGCCCACGACCGGCTGGAGCAGCGAGGCCGCGCACTGAAACACCAGGGTGATCAGTCCGATTTGCGTGAAACTCAGGAGAAAAGACTCCTTGAGCACCGGGTAAAGCGCCGGGATCACCGACTGAATCGTATCGTTCAGCAGATGGGAAACGCTCAGCGCGACGAGCACGCGGACGACGGTTTCGTCCCCAGGGACCGGCGGCGCAATGGGTTCGGCGGACAAACGAGAGCTCCCCTCATCTATCCGGCCAGAGGATGCCGGCGATTCTTCAGCGGCAGCTCGACGCGGCCGCGCGAAAGCCCCGCCGCGAAGATCGCGTGGATCATCTCCAGCGCCTGCATCGCGGCGCGTCCACTGCACACCGGTTCGCGATTTTCCGCGATGGCCGCCAGCCAGTCGTCCACCAGGCGCCGGTTGCCGGCCGCCATGGAACGCTCATTCGCGCTGGCCGCCGCAGTCGGATCGTCTCCCAAGGGCCGCCACTCGTCGCCGTGTCGCAGCAACGTCCGCGGGTAGGCGTCGTGCAACAGCCGCGCCACGCCGCGGCTGCCGGTAAACTCCATGCCCCAGGGTCCTGCCACCACGGCAGTCCTCGCGCGGCTCGTGTAGTGGACGTTGACCCCGCGCGGCAACGCAAACATCGCCTCGATCTCGTCGCCCGCGATCGGCCCGATATCCTCGGTCGCGGCGTGCGCGTCGGCCGGCGTGATCTCGCGTCCGCCCTGCAGCACCCGGGCGCTGCACCACAGCGGCTCGCCCGCGAAGAAGCGCACGAGATCGAATTGATGCGTGCCCAGCACCACGAGATCCTCACCCCCGGCGCGCTTGTCCTGTTTTCCGTGCACGCGAATCTCGAGCAGCTCGCCAATGAGGCCGTCATCCAGCCGCCGCTTGAAATGCAGCGTGCTCGGCGCGAGCCGGCTCTGGTGGGCGACCGTCATTTTCCGCCCCGCCCGCTCCGCCAGCAACAGCAGCTCGTCGGCCTCGGCCAGCGTACGCGCGATCGGTTTCTCGCAGTACACATGCGCCCCCGCCGCCAGCGCCGCACTCACCATCGCATGATGCTGGTCCGTCCAGCGCGGTGCGACCGACACGAGCTGCGGGCGCTCCCGGTCGAGCATTTCGCGATAGTCCGCATAGCCGCGGCGCGCGCCGGTGCGCTGCAGCGCCTTGGCCCGGCCTGCCGAATCGGGATCGGCCACGGCGACGACCTCGATCGCCGGTTGGCCGGCAAAAAGCAGATCGAGACCGTGGCCGTAGTTGCCGCGACCTGTGTGACCGATGATCGCCGCCTTCAGCTTCGGTGACGCCTGGATGGCCGGCCCGCCTTGCGCGCGCAGAACGGACACGAGGGCCGCAAAGCCCGCGGTGTGTTGGAGAAATTCACGCCGTTTCATATGGGTTCAGCCGGCTCGCGCGTGAATCGCGCCACCGGCCTGACGCTCAGCCAGACGAAGCCAAACGCGGTCGTCAAGCCGACCGTCCCGATGGGGTGTCAGGACCACCGCACTGGTCACGGCTTTCAAAAGCCGCCAAATCCGTGGCGATTCAATCGAGCGTCCGTTTCATTCGTAACGACGAGGACTGAACGGTGGACGGCGACCTCCGGGCGCCGTTGGACCTGCGTCCGCAGGAGAAACGCGCCTGGAGGTCGCGTTCCACCTTGAGCCGACTGAATCTTCACGGCTACGCTCGATTCAATCCCCCTCCAACCGCCATGAAGATCCTGTTTTCCTGCCTTTTTGTTTCCGCGCTGGTGGCTCCCGCCGCTAGCCCCGCGTCGCCGAATATTGTTCTCGTGATGGCCGACGATCAGGGCTGGGGCGACATGGCGTACCAAGGCGATCCGCGCGTCCACACGCCGAACTTCGATGCGCTCGCCCGCGAGGGCATTCGCTTCGATCGCTTCTACGCGGCCGCCCCCGTGTGTTCGCCGACCCGGGGCAGCGTGATGACCGGGCGCACGCCCAATCGCTTCGGCTGCTTCTCGTGGGGTCATTCCCTGCGCCCCCAGGAGGTGACGATCGCGGAGGCGCTCAAGCCGGCGGGTTATCGCACCGGACATTTTGGCAAATGGCACCTCGGCTCGGTGCAAAAAGCCAGCCCGGTGAGCCCGGGAGCGAGCGGTTTCGACGAATGGGTGTCGTCGCCAAATTTCTTCGATCTCGATCCCGTGCTCAGCGACCAGGGCCGGGCCACGGCGTTCAAGGGCGACAGCTCCGACATCACCGTCGATCTCGCCTTGAAATTCATCCGGCGTTGCGCGGATCGGAAGCAGCGATTTCTCGCCGTGGTCTGGTTTGGCTCGCCGCACGCCCCGTTTCAGGCCCTCGAGGCGGATCGGGCGCGTTACCGCGACCTGCCGGAAAAGAAGCAGAATTTCTATGGCGAAATCACCGCGATGGACCGCGCGTTCGGCCGGCTTCGCCGCGAGCTGCGCGAACTCAATCTGCGGGAGAATACCGTGCTCTGGTACTGCAGCGACAACGGCGCGCTGCCCGACGTCGGGTCGGCGGGCGGCCGGCGCGGCCGCAAAGGACAGATCTACGACGGCGGCCTGCTCGTGCCGGCGTTGCTGGAGTGGCCCGCTTTGTCCCGCGCGCCGAAGACCGTTACGACGCCCTGCGTCACGTCCGACATTTTTCCCACCGTCCTCGAGATGGCGGGGGTGAAAATGGCCCGGCAGCCGCCGCTGGACGGCATCAGCCTGCTGCCGATCCTGAAAGGCACGGGGCAGAAACGCGGCCAGCCGATCGGGTTTTGGGACAACCGCGCCAAGGGTCGGGGCGTTCCGGCGAAGGAATGGATGGAGGAATTGCTGGTCGCGCAATCGCGCGGCGAAGAGCCCGACATTCCCGAACGTCTGGTCAGGGACGCCGGCCGGATTGGCCCGCCGGTTCCGCTGGACAGTTTCCCCGGCCATTCCGCCTGGGTCGACTGGCCGTGGAAACTCCATCGCATCGAGCATCCTGAGACGCACGCGGTGAAGTGGGAACTTTACGACCTCTCCACCGACCCCGTGGAGAGCCGCGCCGTGCCGCTCGACGGTCCCGGACCAGGCCCCGCCCTCCAGGCGGCACTCGCCACGTGGCTCACAAGCGTGGCCCGGAGTTTGAACGGGGCGGACTATCGGTAGCATGGCCCGGATCTATCGCGCCACGGCACGTGGCCGCAACAAAAAGGATCCCTCGTGCTCTTGCTCGTAATCGTGCTCGTAATCGCGCTCGTAATCGTGCCGGTCGAGCACGAGCAAGAGCACGATTACGAGCACGAATGAACCACACGCCCGTTGCGATTTCAAAACCGTCACGGCGTGAGACGATTTGGGCAGGTGGCAACTCATGGAGACGCGGCGCCCTTGCCGCGCTTGCCCGCCTCTGGAGGGTTTCGCGCGACCACGAGAAAATTCGCGGCCGAGTGCACCGTCGCGGCTCAGCGCGATCCGTTGGCTGCCTTGTAGAGCAGGAACGGCTGTCGGCGCGCGCGGTATTGCTCCAGGTCCCGGGACCACAGCGCCTTGATTTCAGCCAGCGTTTTCCCGGCCTTGATCGCCTGCAACGTCTCATCATGCCCGAGCAGCCGCGCCATCTGGTCCGGGTTGAATTCCTGCGGATGCAGCCGTTGGAGCACCTGCGCCATCACGATTCCGATGTCCACAACGTTACAGCGCTCGCGATCGGTCAGGACCATATAGACGCCGCCGCACTCCTGGTCGCGATATTTCAGGCTGCCGGGCGGGCCGGGAAAATATTCCACGCGCGGGGTGAAGCGCACCGGCACGAAGCGCACGCCGGTCAGCCCGGCGCGATTCATCTCGCGGGCCAGTCTCGTGTCGTCGATGTACGGCGCGCCGGCCTGCTCGAAAGGCTTGTCGGTGCCCCGCCCCATGGAAACGGAGGCCGACTCCAGCAGGCAGATCCCCGGATACAGCGTAGCCGCATTCAGGCTTCGCATGCTCGGGGACGGGTTCGTCCAGGGCAGATCGGTGCCATCGAACCACGTGTCGCGACTCCAGTTCTCGCAGGCGACGACCGCGAGATCGGCCTTGAAACCGCGCTCGGCGTTTAACATCAGCGCCAGCTCACCCATGGTCAGGCCGTGGCGCACCGGCAGCGTGTGAAAACCGATGAAACTGAAATGCCGCGTTTGCACCGGGCCTTCGACGTGCGACCCCGTGATGGGATTAACGCGGTCGAGCACGTAGATTTTCTTGCCGGCCTGGCCGGCCGCCTCCAACGCCGCGCCCAGTGTTGAACTGTAGGTGTAGAAGCGTGCGCCAATATCCTGCACGTCGAAAATCAGCGCGTCCAGCTCGCGGATCTGTTCGAGCTTCGGCTGATGCGATCGGATCACCGCCAGATCGTAATCGGCATCGCTCTGGCCGGGCTGCCGCCTCGCCGCGCCGCCGTAAAGGCTGTAGATCGGCAGGCCCGTTTTCTCGTCGACGCTGTCGCCGACCTTCGTGTCGGCCGTGCCGCGAATGCCGTGTTCGGGGCTGAACAGGGCATTGAGTTCGACGCCGGGCGCCTGATGCAGAAGATCGGTCGAGGCATTGCGCTCCCGATCCCGGCCGGTGTGGTTGGTGATCAACCCCACTTTCAGACCCCGCAGCCGGATGAAATGCTCGCGCACCAGGACATCGATGCCGTTCAGCACAAACGTGGGTTCGCCTTTCGGCCGCGGCGTCACTTGTTTGCGGTCAACGTGCGCGAAATCGAAACCCGTGGCCTCCGCGGCCAAGGTGCCCAGGGTTGCCCGCAGGGGAACCACGTTGCCCTTGCCGTCCGGATGCACCCGGTTGCTCATGAAAATCACGATGCTCCCGGATGACGGATCGAGCCAGACACTCGACCCGGTCCAGCCCGTGTGCCCATAGGAGCCGAGCGGAAAAACCTTTCCGCGCGGCCCGGAATGCGGCGAATCGATGTCCCAGCCGAAGCCCCGGCGCGAAATATCGTCGCGGGTCTGGACGCCCGTCATCCGCTGCACCGTCGCCGGGGCGAGGAGCCGCACGCCGTCGAGTTCGCCGTGGTTCAGCATCATGTGCGCAAAACGCGCCAGGTCCGCCACCGTGGTGAACACGCCCGCGTGGCCGGCCACTCCTCCCATTTTTCGCGCCGTGGGATCGTGCACGATTCCGCGCAACATTTTTCCCTCGCTGTCGAACTCGGTCGGCGCGATGCGGCTCAATTTATCGGCTGGAGGGAGATAACCCGAGTCGTTCATCTTCAGCGGCCGAAATATCTCGCGGGCGACAAACTCGTCCAGCCGCTCGCCGCTCACGCGCCGGACAATCTCACCGAGAACGATGAAATTGATGTCGCTATAGACAAACGTGGTGCCGGGCTCGCTCCGCGGCTTTTCCTCGCAGGCACGCTGGATCGCGCCGTCGTAGCCGGACCACGATGGACTCCCGCCAATGCCCGGCCGAAGCCCGGACGTGTGGGTGAGCAGGTGTCGCACGGCGATCGCGGCCTTTCCGTTCTGCGCGAATTCGGGGACGTAGGCCGCCACCGGGGCGTCGAGGTCAATCTTCCCGCGCTCGGCCAGCAGGAGGATCGACGGGGTCGTGGCGAGGACCTTGGTCAGCGACGCGGCGTCAAAGATCGTATCTTCGGCCATGGCCTCCGCAACGGGCACGATGGCGCGCCGGCCAAACGCCTTTTGATAAACCCGGCCATTCCGTTCCAGCCGGAGCACGCCGCCCGGCAGTTTCCGGTCCGTGATCGCTTCCTGGATCGCGGCATCCATGGCCGCGAGTTTGTCGGCGCGAAACTCAGAGCCGGCTGCGCCCAGCGCAGCGGGCCCCGAGGCCGCGAGCAACAGGAGCAGCGAAACAATCGAACAAAAACGCGTGGGCATGCATGATCGTTATTGGGCCCAGCGCGTAACCAGAAGAAAAATCGCGCGAACGGCAGGATTACGGCCAAGTCACAACCTCGCGCCCAACGCGTCCCAGCCAAATTCCGTCATTCGCCCGCGAACGCCGCGCCGGCGACATTTGTCCGCGCTCAACCGCCATTGGTCGTCTCGCGCCAGTTGGTGATGGCGAAGGGCGTTTCCGCGCCCGTGAAGACCGAATTGCGCAGGTTCAGGTCGTAATGGATGACCGGCGTCGTGCCAGTGAGGCTGACTTTCTTCGCCACAATCGCCCCGTAGATGGTCGAATTGCCCGCCACGGTGAAATTGCCCGTCGGAGTGTAGATCACGCCGTAGAACTCCGTGCCCGTGTTCATGTCCGGCACGGTGAGGGTATTGGTGCCGTAGATGGCCAGGCGCTGGGGATTCCGGGTTTTGTTGTCGATCCCGTGGCCGTAAATCGCGATGTCGCCGGCGGCAAAGACTTCGAGCGTGCCGTTGGTCGTGACCTCGATCTTAGGCGTGCCGCCGTACAGGCCGATGTAAAACGAACCGGACACCACGAGCCGCACCGGACCGTCGACCTTGATCCTGGTCGTGCCCCTGAGATCGAGCCCCGTAGAGTAATAAATCGCGGGGGCGGTGTCGGTGGGCGAGCCGATCGTCGTGGTCGAGTCGAGCGCCGGGTTGGCGAGCGTCGTGCCGGAGCCGGAGACGGTCGTGATGGCGAAGATCGGCTGGTAGGGGCTCGAGCTGATGCGGCTGGAGTCGATTTTGGTCGTGCCTGGAGTCGACGGGCCATAGAGCCTCGCGCTCGTGCTGTAGGAAGGGCCGCCGCTGTAGAGCGAGGTGCCGAAACCTTTGATCTGGGCGTTGACCAATTGGACGGTGGCCGACGAGGTGGCAGGAGCCAGGGAGGCGACGACGGCCGAGTAAGTGGGCGTCTGGCTGCCGTAGGAGCCGAGGGACGAATCGTAGCTGTCGGCCGTGCCACCATTGCTGAAGACCACCGTGCTGGTGGTGGCGGCGATCGCATTGACGAAGAGGGGGGCCTGCGTGGCGGTCGCGGTGAGCGTGCGGCGGAGGTCGGTGCCGTTGGGCTGGTGGGTCGTGCCGGTGGCCGTGACCGTGCGGGTGCCGGCACTGCCGTTATAACTCGTGATCGTCACTTGGAAGCCGCCGGTGATGTTGCTTTCGTAGGTGAAGCCGGTGACGGACTTGGTCGCCGTCGTGCCCACGATGGTCCAGCCGGACCAGTTGTAGTTGGTCTGGTTCAGGGCCCAGAGCGCTTCTTCCATGCCGGTCTCGGCGAGCTCGATGCTGCGCGTGCTCTGCACCGTGCGGCTGCTCAGCTCGAGCGTGCGATAGCACAGCGTGATGTAGCTGCTCATGGCCAGGGCGAGAACACTCGAGAAACACAGCGCGGCCAGCAGGGCCGAGCCACGCTGGGACGACCACGACGACCGCGAAGTCGACGGCCGGGTCTGCCCGGCCGCGTGAGCGGACGGTTCAAATGAGCGATGGGGTGTGGGCCGATTCATCGTAGTGCTAAGGGAATGACCCTATGCTCCACCGGGAACTGAACTTCGTCCAGTTTCCAGACGCACGGGAAACGCTCAGCACCCGATGCGTAATATTCCACGTTTCCAGCGAGTTAACTACCCAGTTGCAATTTGCCGTGAACGCCCGATTGCACCGCGAAAAGAGGACCACAAACCGCTTCCCTCCATCCGGAAATCCAGCTTTGTTGCCAGCCGCGTTACACAGAAAAGATACCAAAAGATACCGCAGATCGAACCTCGTTTTCCCATGAAGGTCACCACCTCCCCCAGCCGCCGGCAGTTCATCAAGTCAGCGGCCACCGCCGTCACCGCTTTCAACATCGTGCCCCGTCACGTCCTCGGTGGCCCGGGCTTTGTGCCGCCGAGCGAGAAGGTGAACGTCGCCCTCGTCGGCGCCGGGGGGCGCGGGACCCAGAACATGCGCGAACTCCTGTCCCTCGCCGATGCGCAGGTGATCGCCGTGGCCGATCCGGCGGAGTCCTACAGCCTCGAGCAATTCTATTACAAGGGCCTCGGCGGGAGAAAGCCCGCCATCGCGGAGGTGGAGAAGCATTACGCCGCGAAGACGCCGAACTTTCGCTGTGCCGGATACGAGGATTTCCGCGTGATGCTCGAAAAGGAGAAGGCGATCGACGCCGTGCTGTGCGCCACGCCCGATCACCTCCACGCCTATGTATCCATCAACGCGATGCGCGCCGGGAAACATGTCTATTGTGAAAAGCCGCTCACGCACAACATCCGGGAGGCGCGGCAGGTGGCGCGCGTGGCCCGGGAAACCGGCCTGGCCACGCAGATGGGCAACCAGGGCCATTCCACGGTTGGCATCCGCGAAACTGTCGAATCTCTTCGCGCCGGCGCCATCGGCCCGGTGCGCGAGATTCACGCGTGGGTCCTGACCAGACGGTGGAACCCGACGCTCGCCGGCAAACCGACGGATACGCCGCCGGTGCCGGCGGGCTTGAACTGGGATTTGTGGCTGGGACCGCGTGAGCCGCGTCCGTTTCATCCCGCCTACTTCCCCGTGTCGTGGCGCGATTTCTGGGCGTTCGGCGGCTCCGGGATGGGCGATTTCGGATGCCATGATCTCGACGCCGCCACCTGGGCTTACGATCTGCCGGCGCCGACGCGCGTGGAGGCTTTTGGGGCGGGACTGATGGACAACGAAATCGCCCCCCACGGGTGCACGGTCTATTTCGATTTTCCGGCGCGGGGAGGCCGACCCCCGCTCCGACTGACCTGGTACGAGGGCGGCCTGATGCCAGCGACGCCCGCGGCCCTCGGGAAATTTCCGTTGCCCAAGCGCGGGGTGCTCTTCATCGGTGAGAAAGGCCTCATCCAATGTGATGGTGCGGGCGGGTTGCCGCGCGTGTTTCCCGAG